>NZ_SNMT01000020.1:0-86059 GCF_013350575.1 Salmonella sp. SG203 | reverse complement strand
TACCCGCCGCCAGATTGGTGATTTTACTGTCGCTTCCGTTGTGCTTAGCGCTGAATGCGCCAGAGGCTGCATCCCAAAGCAGGGCATCATCGGTGAGCGTGGTGACGGAGTTGCTCAGATTGTTGATACTGGTGGTGTTGGTGGCAATATCAGTGGTGTTCTGATTGATGCTGGTCGTATTGGCGGCGATATCAGTGGTGTTCTGATTGATGCTGTCGGTATTGGCGGTGATATCAGCGGTGTTCTGATTGATGCTGGTCGTATTGGCGGCGATATCGGTGGTGTTCTGAGACACATTTTCATTGGTGGCAAACAACTGAGAGCCGTTAACGGCGTCGGTGCTGTCAGCCGCCAGGGTACCCGCCGCCAGATTGGTGATTTTGCTGGCGTTTCCCGTGTGGCTAGCGCTAAAGGCGCTGGTGCTGTCATCCCACAACAGCGCGTCTTCGGCTAATCCTGCGACAGAGGCCTCTGTGTTAGTGATAGAAGTGTTAAGTGCGCTTAATGCACTGCCTACGTTATTGTAGATGCCTGTGCCTACCTCGTAGAGGGGCGCATTCACTGTACCATCAGAATTAACGGAAGCCCCTCCGCCGAGTCGATCGGCGACGGATTGACTTAAAGAATAAATTTGCGCACCTGTAACGGCATCGGTACTGGTGGAATTGATGTCGCCTTTAGCAACGTAGGTGATCTGCCGCTGAGTGGTGCTGTTACCCACGGCGACGGAATTGTCTTCCTGGGCGATAGAGCCCGAGCCAAGGGCAACTGAGTTGGTGCCTACCGCTTTTGCGCCATTACCAAAAGCAGCGCTGTCGTCGCCGCTCGCAGTAGCTTGATAACCTAATGCAGAGGAAGTTGCTCCGCTCGCGACAGATCTATAACCTAATGCAACTGATTTTGCGCCGCTCGAATTGGCATACACACCCATTGCCATTGAATAACTTCCACTGGCTGAGGATGAGGCGCCCATTGCAATGGCCCGGTCACCGGCAGAAACCGATTTTACGCCAAGCGCTAACGAAGAGTCGCCGGTGGACTGGCTGTATGAACCAATGGCGGTACTCCATTTCCCCATTGCGGAGGCATGATAACCCATTGCGGCGCTTGCGCCATCAACGTTGGTGTAAGTATTGGCTGTGGCATCAGTACCAATTGCAATCCACCCGCTTCCCGTTGTGCCTGATACCGTAACACCGCTGCCGGTATCGTTCCCAGCATTGGCCAGCGCATCTGCAGAGACCATAATACTGCTAAGACCGACGAGTGCGGAAACCGCCAGCTTTCTGCGGCCGCTTTTTTTTCCGCGGCTTTTTGCCGTTTCGCTGGTGACAATAAATGTTCCCGTAGCGGCATTCCAGAGGACTTTAAATATTCTGTTCATGAATAAGTGCTTTCCTTTTCTAAAATAGTTGTATCAATGGCTATTATTTTTTTGGCTTCTTTTTCGTATCATTAATAGGTTGTATGCTGTCGAATATGACATTCTCCATGTCAATACCTATTTTTAGATACTTAAGGTTATTGGGCGATACGCCTTTTAATGTTAGCGTGACGTTTGTCCATGCTCCCGGTAAGAGTTCGATTGTCGAGTCCATTTTCGTGTTGAGCAGGAGTTGTCGCCAGCGAGGCAGATCTTTTGCCTCGGAAGGTTTTTTCGTACCCCATGTCATATTAAACGCAAGGTTTGATACGGGAATGCTGAGTAAGTTAACTAAATCAAGATGAATAACACTTCCATTATCTATTGGCTCAATAGATAGAATACGCCCGGCTAATCCGATATTGCCGTTGTTAATAATAAAATAGTGCGTTTGTGATGGGTCCAGTTCTGTATAGTCGAATAGCCGTTGTTTGCGTTCAACGCGGCCAACGACTTCGGCAATCTTTTGAGTCGTGTTGATAACCGTAGTTTGTTGTTTTTCTAGCAAATTTATCTTTACTTCTTGTTCTTTTTGTTGTTTTTCTAACAGGTTTATCTTTGCTTCTTGTTCTTTTTGTTGTTTTTTCAGTTCTTCAACAAGGTGCTTATCTGCGAAGTAATCACAACCAGACAAAAAAAATGTGAATCCCAAAGCAAGCAGGGGGATAAATTTTCCATTTTTGAACATATAAAATATCCTTGTTAATAATTTATATAATATAAATAGTTAACCTATTATTTATACAGCCAACTCATCATTTTGCGAGCATTGCCAATAGCCATTAACGTATGGTTATAATGAAAACATTCATTGCTTCTATAGGAGTGTGCAAATACCCGACGTTGTTTATCAATTACTCATAACAATGCTTTATAAAAATATAATTATAATATTTATGTATGAGCATTTTTTTTCATGGATGATAATGTTATTTAATTTCGCGGGTCAATTATATTCTGCGGGTTATGAGAAAAGAGGATGAAAAAATTCATTGTATAAATACAAACAGGCACGATAGTGGAATTTTTTATCCTGAAAAAGCAGGGATTGCCGTTAAAAATGAACTTGTATATAAACTATGTAAATACTTCTATGAAAAATTCGGAATATAGCCCGATGCATTCAAGACACCCTCCGTACAACGGGTGTCTTGAGAGCCTGGGATGCGGAAGGTTTAGAACTCGCTCTTCGCGAAACCTGTCATCTCTTTGAGCCCCATTTCCCGGCCCAGCGCCGTCATCGGGTGGACAACAATCAGGCCACGCACGCTTTTCTTCAACTTACCCATGTCGGCCTGCTCTTTTTTAGTGATCGCGCGGCGAAACGGCAGGTTCATCAGCTTCTGCGCTTCTTTACTCAGTTTCTGGCTGTGTACTTCGCGCAGACGGATAATTTCTGCTTCCAGCGTCTCTTTTTCTTTTTCCAGCTCCGCGTATTTATCGGCGGATTCAACCAGAGAGAGACCTGCCTGCTGGTGGCGAATAGCGTCAAGACGATCGCTCAGGCGTTTAATTTCGTTTTTTTCGACTTCTTTCATGGGATAGCTTCTGATAGAAATGGGATAGATATCCTATAGTATGCGCGCAGTGAGTGATTCTTCACAACTCATGACGTAAAGATAATCAATTACAGCAAGTATTACATCGCTAATTATTTATTTATCTCATTGATAATAAAATATTTTTTTCGAGATAAAAGATGAAGCGCCTTTTTGCCGGCAAGAAAAGCGATTAAGCACATTTTCCTCAATGACAACGCTAAATTGATCCTAAACTCAAATAAGCGACCGCGGGAGTCAGACGCGGGTCCCACATGGAGGATCTATCATGGCAAAAATAGGTGAGAACGTACCACTTCTTATTGATAAAGCCGTCGATTTTATGGCGTCCAGCCAGGCGTTCCGTGAGTACTTGAATAAAACGCCGCCGCGTGATTATGTTCCTTCCGAAGTGCCGTCGGAGAGCGCGCCCATTTATTTACAGCGTCTGGAATATTACCGGCGGCTGTACCGACCAAAAGAAGAAGAAAGAGGTTAACGGCGGGATTTACTTTTGAAAGGCCTTTTTTAAGCTGATTTTAGAAATCAGCTCGGTCAGAGAGAGAACCATCGTCGAACGCACCGCCTGCTGGTAGCGCTGAATTTGCATGGCGTATAGCGCCGCGTCGGATGTATCAAAATGCGGCGGCGGCGGCAGCGCCATGACGCAATGCAGTTCGCCAAACGGCCCGAGGATTTCATCGTCGGTAAAGGCGTACTCATTGCCGTCGTGATTCAGCTCTTCGCGCAGCGCCATTAACAGCTCCGCATCTTCATATTCGGTGCGGCTGAGTACGCCAAGGCCATAGATAAGTTTCAGACGTACCGAAAGATCGCCCAGCGGCCCGTCGCCGTCCAGCAACGGTTCCACAGCGTATTTCACGGCATAGTCGTCTTTGCGAAACACCTGAAGCACCAGAATATTCACCGCCTCGGTCAGTAACTCGACGGCGGTAATCAGGAAGCTCCGTACGGTTTTGCCAGCATTCAGACGCTCAAGCACACGATTTTCAAAGGCCTGGGTTTGTTCCATTATTGCCTGCATATCTGACAATCTGTTATTTGGGCGCAGGCTAACCTGCGCCGGGTTCTGCGTCATTTGGTCGCGTTATATGCGTTAACCGCCTCCGCCACCACATCGCTATTGGCATCCAGCCCGGAAATTTGCGCCAGCGCGGCCTGCGGGCCTTTTTCGGTAATCAGCGCCGCCAACTCTTGCGCCTGCGGATCTTCATCGCTACGGAAATGCATCGCCGCCGCGATCCCTTTCACCAGATTCACATGCGGCAGACCATATTCCAGGGTGCCAAGCAGCGGTTTGATCAGACGGTCGCCCGCGCTGAGTTTGCGTAGCGGCTGACGACCTACGCGTTCGACGTCATCTTTCAGATACGGGTTTTCAAAACGACCGAGGATTTTCTGAATGTATGCCGCATGTTTGTCGGCATCAAAACCGTAGCGTTTGATCAGCACCGCGCCGCTTTCTTCCATCGCGCCTTTCACCACCGCGCGAATACTCTCATCGAGAATGGCGTCGCGAATGGTCTGATGACCGGCTAATTTGCCGAGGTACGCGGTTATAGCATGACCCGTGTTCAGCGTGAAGAGTTTACGTTCGACAAATGCCATCAGGTTATCCGTTAACTCCATCCCCGGGATGTTTGGCAACGCGCCTTTAAACTGGGTTTTATCGACGATCCACTCGCTGAAGGTTTCTACCGTCACTTCCAGCGGGTCATGGGTGGCGGAAGCGGAAGGCGGCACGATGCGATCCACGGCGGAATCGACAAAGCCAACGTGCTGTTCAACCCAGGCTTTATCGCCATCCGCCAGCGCGTTCATCACATGACCTTTGAGCTGCGTGGTGCCGCGCACCATATTTTCGCAGGCGATGATATTCAGCGGGGCATCCACGCCCTGCGCCTTACGTTTTACCAGCCCTTTAGCGATAGCCGGAGCGATACGCTCAAGCACCACCGGGCCCACGGCAGTGGTGATTAAATCAACGTGGGCAATCAGGTCGACAACATCATCGCCGATGCTGCTGACAGCGTTGACGCCGGAAACGGTATCCACCTGCTCATTTTCACCCACAACATGAACCTGATAGCTATGACGGGCATTCAGGGCATCGAGTACGACCTGGTTTACATCCGCAAACGTCAGTTGTATCCCCGCGTCAGCCAGCAATTTGCCGATAAAGCCACGACCGATATTACCTGCGCCAAAATGTAATGCTTTCATAGTATTAACCTTCATTAATGTTTTTACCCGAGAGGGCTGGGGTGAGGCTTTTCCCTCAACCTAACCCTCTCCACAAGGGAGAGGATTTTGTAGGCCCGGTAAGCGTGAGCGCCACCGGGCAATAACGCTTACTTACGACCTGCCAGCAGTTCCAGCACTTCATCCACGCTGGTGGTGTGCGCCAGACGTTCGATCACGGATTCATCATCCAGAGCGTTAGTCAGGCTGGTGATGACCTGGATGTGCTCATTGTTACGTGCGGCGATACCAATGACCAGACGGGCAATATCGTCTTCTTCTTCACCGAAGCGTACGCCTTCCGGATACTGGC
Organism: Salmonella sp. SG203; assembly: GCF_013350575.1. Lineage (NCBI taxonomy): Bacteria > Pseudomonadati > Pseudomonadota > Gammaproteobacteria > Enterobacterales > Enterobacteriaceae > Salmonella > Salmonella sp. SG203. Next base: position 80,523 of record NZ_SNMT01000020.1, on the reverse strand, counting down.
AGAACACCACGCCGGTTTTCAGCACGCGGTCTTTAGCTTCTACGGTACCGTGCGGTACCGCGATGGATTCACCGAGGTAAGTCGGCGTCAGCTTTTCGCGGTCCAGCATCGCCTCGACGTATTCCGGCTCAACATAGCCGCCTTTCACCAGTTGTTCACCGGCAAAGCGAATCGCCTCTTCTTTGTTAGCGGCTTTACGGCCCAGGAAGATATTCTCCGCGCCCAGCTTGAACAGGTTGTTATCGCCCTCTTCAAAGCTATCTTTCAGATGGTCGCGGACTTTCTCTTCATTAGTATTGTGGCGCTGTGCGGCAACCAGACGTTCGGTCAGGCTGGTGTACAGGCCGCTATCCAGGAAGTTGGTCAGCGAAATATGCTGTGCCTGCGGTACCTGACGCATCGCGCGCTCGGTCAGGTCGCGGTGAGTAATGACCAGATCCACATCCGGCGGCAGATTATTAATGGCGCTGTTGGTGACGGAAATCTGAGACAGACCCGCATCCTGCACTTTCTTACGCAGTACCCCTGCGCCCATGGCGCTGGAACCCATACCGGCATCGCAAGCCACGATGATTTTACGCACATGGCTGAGGTCATTGGTGACGTCGCCAGCCGCCAGCGGAGAGGCGCCTTTAGATTCCGCTTTCATGTCATGCATACGACGGGTGGCCGCTTCAATGTCATCTTCTTCTTTCACTTTGCTGGTTTTCAGCAGAATTGCAGACACCACGAAGGAGACCGCCATTGCCGCCACGATGGCCGCGATGTTAGCGAAGTAAGCGCCTTTTGGCGTCATCGCCAGTACCGCCAGAATCGAGCCAGGAGATGCCGGAGAGACCAGACCGCCGTTCAGGATGGTCAGGGTGAATACGCCGGTCATACCGCCGAGAATCACCGCCAGAATCAGGCGTGGGTTCATCAGCACGTACGGGAAGTAAATTTCGTGGATACCGCCCAGGAAGTGGATAATTGCCGCGCCGCCCGCAGACTGTTTAGCGCTGCCGCGACCGAAGAACATGTACGCCAGCAGGACGCCCATCCCCGGACCCGGGTTAGCTTCAATCAGGAAGAAGATGGATTTACCCATCTCATGGGACTGCTGGATACCCAGCGGTGAGAAGATGCCGTGGTTAATCGCGTTATTGAGGAACAGGATTTTCGCCGGTTCAACAAAAATGGACGCCAGCGGCAGCATATCGTGCGCCACCATGAAGTTAACGCCCGCCGCCAGAATTTTGGACAGGACTTCAACCGCCGGACCAATACCGAGGAACGCCAGCATGGCGAGGATCATACCGATGATGCCAGCGGAGAAGTTGTTCACCAGCATCTCAAAACCGGATTTGATCTTACCGTCTACCCAACTGTCGAATTTCTTAATGCAGTAGCCGCCTAATGGACCGGCGATCATCGAGCCGAGGAACATCGGCATATCCGCGCCGACAATAACGCCCATGGTAGTGATAGCGCCCACTACGCCGCCGCGTTCGCCGCCAACCAGACGACCGCCGGTATAACCGATGAGCAGCGGCAGCAGGTAGGTGATCATCGGACCAACCAGTTTCGCCAGCGTTTCGTTAGGCAACCACCCTGTTGGAATAAATAATGCGGTGATAATACCCCACGCGATAAACGCGCCGATATTAGGCATCACCATATTGCTGAGGAATCGACCAAAGCTTTGCACTTTGATCTTAATATCGGATGACATAAAAACACCCCTTCTTATGTTGCTGTCGCGCAGGCTGAAAGCCCGAGGTTTGTTAATGTAGCGGCAGAGGTAGCCGGACCCTGTAGTGTAGATACTGCGCAATCTGGCACTGAATCGTTCAACTGTCCAGACAGGGACAATTTATGTGATTTGCGTCACATAAATATAGGGGGTAGAGAGGTAATTGATGTGATATTGATCACAAAGTTACTGTGTAAAAAAACAACGAATCTCATTTTTAGCCCTTAAAAGGCTATTTTATGTGAGATATTTCACACTTTTATTTTGGTGCTTTGTTGAATTTTTGTGATCCTCTTCACAAGAAATTTTAAGCCCGGGTAACGTCAATACGATCCGGCAAACATTTTGTCGCGAGCCCTCTCACGTTATGTCATTCAGCAACTTCCTTTTGTGTCTCTTTTCGTCTTATTTGAGCCATACTATGATTTTTACTGGTTGGCAAAAAGGACACGGCATGAAACTCATCGGTAGCTACACCAGCCCTTTTGTGCGCAAAATCTCTGTTCTGCTGCTCGAAAAGGGTATTACCTTCGAATTTATTAATGAACTACCTTACGAGGCGGATAACGGCGTGGCGCAATACAACCCTCTGGGGAAGGTGCCAGCGCTGGTGACGGAGAAAGGGGAGTACTGGTTCGATTCGCCGATCATCGCGGAATATATTGAACTGCTGGATATCGCGCCAGCGATGCTCCCGCGTGACCCAATGGCAGCGCTTAAAGTTCGCCAGCTTGAAGCGTTGGCTGACGGCATTATGGATGCAGCGTTGGTTTCTGTACGCGAACAGGCGCGCCCGGCGGCGCAACAATCGGAAACGGAGCTGCTGCGCCAGCGGGAAAAAATCAACCGCAGCCTGGATATGCTCGAAAGTTATCTGAGCGACGGGACACTAAAAACGGATACGGTCAATCTGGCGACTATCGCGATTGCCTGTGCGGTAGGCTATCTCAACTTCCGCCGGGTCGCGCCCGGCTGGTGTGTTAGCCGCCCCCACCTGGTCAAACTGGTCGAAACGCTTTTTCAACGCGAAAGCTTTGCCCGCACCGAAGCGCCAAAGGCTTGACGCGCATTATGTCCGCCTGAGCAAACTCACGTTACAATCCCCCTTATGTCGATATCCCTCTCCCGCCAGGAGAGGGCCACCAACAGCCAGGCATTTTCATGACAAGCGAAACGCGTACACTCTACAGCCAGCTTCCTGCTATCGATCGCTTATTGCACGATAGCGCTTTTCTTTCTCTGCGCGATCGGTATGGCCATACCCAGGTGGTTGATCTGCTTAGGCGGATGCTTGACGACGCGCGCGACGTCATCCGGAATACGCAAACGCTTCCCGACTGGTACGCAGACTGGGCGCAAGAGGCGAAACTCCGGCTGGAAAATGCGGCGCAAAGCGCGCTGCGCCCGGTGATTAACCTGACGGGGACGGTGTTGCACACCAATCTTGGCCGCGCATTGCAGGCGCAAGAAGCGATTGAGGCGGTAACGCAGGCGATGCGCGCGCCGGTGACGCTGGAATACGATTTAGATGGCGCCGGGCGGGGGCATCGCGACCGGGCGCTGGCGACGCTGTTATGCCGTATCACCGGGGCGGAGGACGCTTGTATCGTCAATAACAATGCGGCGGCGGTATTGCTGATGCTGGCGGCGACCGCCAGCGGCAAAGAGGTGGTGGTTTCGCGTGGCGAGCTGGTCGAAATCGGCGGCGCGTTTCGTATTCCGGATGTTATGCGCCAGGCGGGCTGTACGCTGCATGAAGTGGGCACCACCAACCGGACGCACGCGAAAGATTACCGTCAGGCGGTAAATGAAAATACCGGTCTGTTGATGAAGGTGCATACCAGTAATTACAGCATTGAAGGCTTTACCAAAACGGTAGAGGAAGCGGAACTGGCGGAAATCGGGCGAGAGCTGGATATTCCGGTGGTGGCGGATCTGGGCAGCGGTTCGCTGGTGGATTTAAGTCAATATGGCTTACCCAAAGAGCCGATGCTGCAGCAGCTCATTGCCGCAGGCGTCAGCCTGGTCAGCTTCTCCGGCGATAAGTTGTTGGGCGGGCCGCAGGCCGGGATCATCGTCGGCAAAAAAGCGATGATTGCCCAACTGCAAAGCCATCCGCTGAAACGCGCTCTGCGCGCTGATAAAATGACACTGGCGGCGCTGGAGGCAACGTTACGTCTGTATCTGCACCCGGAAGCGTTGGCGGAGAAATTACCCACCCTGCGTCTGTTAACCCGCAGCGAAGCGTCGATTCGCGAACAAGCGCAGCGGTTACAGGCGCGGCTGGCGGCACGTTACGGCGATGAATTTGCGCTGGAGGTTAAACCCTGTCTGTCGCAAATCGGCAGCGGTTCATTACCGGTAGACCGCCTCCCCAGCGCCGCCATGACCTTTACCCCGCACGACGGGCGCGGTAGTCGGCTGGAGGCGCTGGCGGCCCGCTGGCGCACGCTGCCTGTACCGGTCATTGGCCGAATTTATGATGGCCGTTTATGGCTGGATATGCGCTGTCTTGAAGACGAAAGCCGGTTTATGGAGATGATGCTGAAATGATTATTGCAACTGCCGGACACGTAGACCACGGTAAAACGACGTTGCTCCAGGCGATTACCGGGGTCAATGCCGATCGCCTGCCGGAAGAGAAAAAACGCGGGATGACTATCGATCTGGGCTACGCCTATTGGCCGCAGCCGGATGGTCGTGTGCTGGGCTTTATCGATGTGCCTGGGCATGAAAAATTCCTCTCTAACATGCTGGCGGGCGTAGGCGGTATCGATCACGCTTTGCTGGTGGTCGCCTGTGATGACGGCGTCATGGCGCAAACGCGCGAGCATTTACAGATCCTGCAACTGACGGGCAATCTCCAGCTCACCGTCGCGCTGACCAAAGCCGATCGCGTGGACGAGGCGCGTATCAGTGAAGTACGTGAAGAGGTGCTGGCGGCGCTCGACAACTATGGCTTCGCCGATACCGTTTTATTTGTCACCGCCGCCAATGAAGGACGCGGTATTGCAGAACTTCGCGCTCATTTACAGCAGCTTCCTGCACGTTTACACGCCGCGCAGCATCGCTTCCGTCTGGCTATCGACCGTGCGTTTACGGTGAAAGGGGCGGGACTGGTAGTGACCGGAACGGCGTTGAGCGGAGAGGTAAACGTGGGCGATACGCTATGGTTGACCGGCGTTAATACGCCGATGCGCGTACGAAGTCTACACGCGCAAAATCAGCCCACCGACCATGCGTATGCCGGGCAGCGTATTGCGCTCAATATTGCGGGCGATGCGGAGAAGGAGCAGCTTAACCGCGGCGACTGGCTGCTTTCCGATGCGCCGGCGGGGGAGGCTTTTTCCCGGGTGATCGTTTCTCTGGCGCTTCATGCGCCGCTTTCCCAATGGCAACCGCTACATATTCACCATGCCGCCAGCCATGTGACCGGTCGCGTCTCTTTGCTGGAAGGCGCGCTGGCCGAGCTGATCTTTGATACGCCGTTGTGGCTGGCCGATAATGACAGACTGGTACTGCGTGATATTTCCGCACGCGCCACCCTTGCCGGCGCACGCGTGGTGACGCTTAAGGCGCCGCGTCGCGGTAAACGTAAGCCAGATTATTTGCACTGGCTTTCAACGCTTGCCGACGCGCAGGACGATAGCGCGGCGTTGGCCATTCATCTGGAACGCGGCGCCGTCAACCTGCCGGATTTCGGTTGGGCGCGTCAGCTTAATCCTCTCGGTATGCGTCAGCTTATTGAGCAACATGGTTTTATCCAGGCCGGAGACAATTTGTTAAGCGCGCCCGTCGCCGCCCGCTGGCAGCGTAAGATTCTTGATACGCTGGCGACCTACCACGAACAGCACCGCGATGAACCGGGGCCGGGACGCGAGCGTTTACGCCGCATGGCCCTGCCAATGGAAGATGAAGCGCTGGTCCTGATGCTGATCGAGCGGATGCGCGACGACGGCCTGATTGATAGCCATCACGGTTGGTTGCATCTGCCGGATCATAAAGCAGGATTTAGCGATGAGCAGCAGGCCGTCTGGCAAAAAGTCGAACCGCTATTTGGCGATGAGCCCTGGTGGGTACGCGATCTGGCGAAAGAGACCGGAACGGAAGAACAATTGATGCGGCTGGTGCTGCGGCAGGCGGCACAGCAAGGCATCATTACCGCGATCGTAAAAGATCGGTACTATCGTAACGATCGGATTGTCGCTTTCGCCAATATGATCCGCGAGCTGGATCAAGAGAGAGGATCAACCTGTGCGGCGGATTTTCGCGACAGGCTGAATGTAGGGCGGAAACTGGCTATTCAGATCCTTGAATATTTTGACCGGATTGGATTTACACGACGTCGTGGGAATGATCATTTATTACGTGATGCGTTATTATTTCCGCAAAAAGAATGAAATGGTTAAATTAAATCAGAAATGAAGCAATACAATTATTGCGTTGCTTTATAAAAAGCACATCAGGAAATGAACCAGATGTGCTTTTTATTTTTCTGGCTTCTTAAAATAGCCAGCGTGAACCTGTTATCAGAATAATTTTGCCCGTATTCTTTGCGCCTTATTCAGGCGACTCACGATGAGATTGTGGAAATTTGATGTAACGCCTTTGCCCGGTGGCGCGGACGCTTACCGGGCCTGCGTAGACGATGCAGGCCGGATAAGGCGTAACACGTTAGCTTCGGGCGAGCTTTTGCTGCGCCAGCCAGACGGCGCCCAGCCTGCCCGCCTGATTTCCCAGTTGGCAGGGCTGAATCGGCACCTGGAGCGCCTCCCACATTTCAAACGTTTCAAGATGCCGCGTCAGGAGCGGGTAGAGCTTTTCCTGTTCGCTTATTCCTCCGCCGATCAGCACCACGCCCGGATCAAACATAGAGATCACGCTGTAAACGCCGCGTGACAGATAACGCGCCCAGTCATTGACCGCCTCACGCAGATGAACATCGGTCGCCATTCGTTCGAAGATCACATCCGCAGGCGGCATCTCTTCGGCAGGCAGCGCCAGCGCCTGGCGGCACGACGCCATTAATCCGCTGGTTGATGCGATTTTATGCATACTTTCGCCATTGTTCCCGACCGGCATGACGCCGAATTCACCGGCATGGAAATGTGCGCCGCGATACAGTTCTCGTCCGACGATAATACCGCCGCCAATGCCGGTTCCAATGGTGATACAGACCAGATTGTCATAATGCTGCCCGGCGCCTCGCCACATTTCGCCCAGCGCCGCGCAGTTCGCGTCGTTCTCCACGACCAGCGGCAGATCGGTCAGCCCGCTGAACAACTCCATCAGGTTGACGTCATCCAGGTAAGCCAGCGCGCCCGCTTTTGCCGCATGACCGTTATGGGGATTAATATGGCCGGGGAAACTAACCCCGATTGCCGCAATGTCATAGTCCTGTTGGCAACGCGCCACCACATCCTGCCATTTGCGGGTAAACGTGGAGGCGTCCTCTGGCGTATCGAATTGATGATGGGTTAATTCTTCGCCGTCACTGTTAATCACGCCATATTTGACGTGAGTTCCTCCCACATCAATACCGATATATTGCTGCATAGTGTTCTCCGTACGTTAAACAGGCACCTGTTTAGTATGGCTAAAACCAGACGGAGAAACGTAAAGGAAAGTAATTCGTGATTGCTGTCGTAAAGCGGGAAATCATTGGCGAAAAATTCACCAGCACCGTCTACCCTTGTGGAGTACCTTTACAATAAGGAGTTGGTCATGACGAACAATCCCCCTTCAACACGTATTCAGCCAGGTGAATACGGGTACCCACTGAAGTTAAAAGCCCGCTATGACAATTTTATTGGTGGTGACTGGGTTGCGCCCGCCGACGGCGAATATTATCAAAACCTGACGCCAGTGACCGGCCAGCCGCTATGTGAAGTCGCTTCCTCCGGTAAAAAAGATATCGATTTAGCGCTCGACGCCGCGCATAAGGCGAAAGATAAGTGGGCGCATACGTCAGTACAAGACCGTGCCGCTATCTTGTTTAAGATCGCCGATCGGATGGAACAAAACCTCGAACTGTTGGCGACAGCGGAAACCTGGGATAACGGTAAACCGATTCGTGAAACCAGCGCTGCCGACGTACCGCTGGCGATCGATCATTTCCGCTATTTCGCCTCCTGTATACGTGCGCAGGAGGGCGGGATTAGCGAAGTTGATAGCGAAACCGTGGCCTACCATTTTCACGAACCGCTTGGCGTCGTGGGGCAGATAATCCCGTGGAACTTTCCGTTGTTGATGGCAAGCTGGAAAATGGCGCCAGCGCTGGCGGCGGGTAACTGCGTGGTGCTTAAACCGGCACGCCTGACGCCGCTTTCCGTTCTGCTGTTAATGGAAGTCATTGGCGATCTGTTACCGCCGGGCGTCGTCAACGTCGTGAACGGCGCGGGCGGCGAGATCGGCGAATATCTGGCGACCTCGAAACGTATCGCGAAGGTGGCGTTTACCGGTTCGACGGAAGTGGGTCAACAGATCATGCAGTACGCCACGCAGAACATTATTCCGGTGACGCTGGAGTTAGGCGGCAAGTCGCCCAATATCTTCTTTGCTGACGTGATGGATGAGGAAGATGCGTTCTTTGATAAAGCGCTGGAGGGATTTGCCCTGTTTGCCTTTAACCAGGGCGAGGTGTGTACCTGTCCAAGCCGTGCGCTGGTCCAGGAGTCCATCTATGAGCGCTTTATGGAACGCGCTATTCGCCGGGTAGAGAGCATTCGCAGCGGGAACCCGCTAGATAGCGGTACACAGATGGGGGCGCAGGTCTCCCACGGCCAGCTTGAGACTATCCTCAATTATATCGATATCGGTAAAAAAGAGGGGGCCGATATTCTGACCGGTGGGCGACGCAAGGAGCTGGATGGCGAACTTAAAGAGGGCTATTACCTTGAGCCTACCATTCTGTTTGGTAAGAACAATATGCGCGTCTTTCAGGAGGAGATCTTTGGCCCAGTGCTGGCGGTAACCACCTTTAAAACCATGGAGGAGGCGCTGGAAATCGCTAACGATACGCAGTATGGCCTGGGCGCCGGCGTCTGGAGCCGCAACGGCAATCTGGCCTATAAGATGGGGCGCGGCATTCAGGCCGGGCGCGTATGGACCAACTGCTATCACGCCTATCCGGCACATGCTGCGTTCGGCGGCTATAAGCAGTCGGGCATCGGGCGCGAAACGCATAAGATGATGCTGGAACACTACCAGCAAACCAAGTGCCTGCTGGTGAGCTATTCCGATAAGCCGCTGGGGCTGTTCTGACGCAAGAGGTAATGCCCGATGGCGCTGCGCTTATCGGGCCTACCGCATTGATATCAGCCTGGTGGTAATGCCCGATGGCGCTGCGCTTATCGGGCCTACAGCGTTGATATTAGCCTGGCGGTAATGCCCGATGGCGCTACGCTTATCGGGCCTACAGCGTTGATATTTGCCTGGTGGTAATGTCTGATGGCGCTGCGCTTATCGGGCCTACAGCGTTGATATTAGCCTGGTGGTCATGTCTGATGGCGCTGCGCTTATCGGGCCTACAAAAATTCATCGCAATATACTGATATTGCAAATCTTGTAGGCCGGATAAGGCGCAGTCGCCATCCGGCACAGTATTACCGCTCGTTAACCCAAATCCGCATTTCGCCCTCGCCACGGTTGGCCCAGCTAAACCACGGAATGAACGTTAGCGTCTGCGGCTGGCGCGATGACGGCGCGTTATCGTAGTGCCACAACGCCTGATGCTGCGCATCTGGGGCGCTTTGCTTCTCGCCTTCAGCCTGAATCAGCATCTTATGCGCAAAAAGCCCTTTGCCCTCAAAGACCCGGAACTCACTCTCTTTCGGTAGCCACAGATTATGCAGTTCTTCGCCGTTATCGGCCTGCTCAAGGCAATAGACCAGCGGCCCGCGCTGAATGGCGACCTTACCGGCGACGTGACGCGCCAGCGGATTGCCATACACGCGGCGAACCGGCATCGGCAGCGTCAGGGTTATCGTATCGCCCTCCTGCCAGGTCCGACGGATATGCAGATAACCTTTGCGAATATCCTGCTCCACTTCCAGCCCGTTGAGCGTCACTTTTGCCTCAGGGCACCAGTCCGGCAGACGTAGCGCCAGCGTGTGACGTACCGGCTGCACAGAGTCGATGGCGATCTTCACCTGCTCTTGCCACGGGTAGTTCCCGCTGATTCGCAGTTTGAGCGCGCCATTTTCAACGGGTATTTCCATGCTGTTACCCACGTACATATTGATGTACAGCGCATCCGCACGCGGCGTGTAGATGTAGTGACCGAGAGAGGTGAGCACGCGGGCGATGTTCGGCGGGCAGCAGGCGCAGCCAAACCAGCGCTGGCGGATGGGTTTAACGTGATCGTAGATATGGTTGAATTTTAACGATTTTGGATGCACTTCCAGCGGGTTGACGTAAAAGAAATGCTTGCCATCCAGCGCCATGCCGCCGAGGACGGTGTTGTACAGCGCGCGCTCCATCACGTCGGCGTACTGGCTATCGGCTTCCATTTCCAGCATCCGGCGGGCGAACATCATCAGGCCGATTGAAGCGCAACTTTCCGCATAGACCGAATCATTCGGTAAATCGTAATCGCTGCTAAAGGATTCGCCGCTGCTCTGCGAGCCAATCCCGCCGGTGATATACAGCTGACGCTGCGCCATATTTTTCCACAGGCGCAGGCAGTCCTGGCGTTTGCCTTCATCGTTGCTCAGGCGAGCGAGATGCGCCACGCCAGTCATCAGATAGACAAAACGTACCGCGTGGCCAATGGCCGTCTGCTGCTGCGAAATTGGCAGATGCGCCTGGCTGTAGGCTTTGTCTTTGACCATCCACGCCGGGCCGTAGGTATGCCAGTAAGAGGTTTGGCCGCGTTTTTCGTACTCTTCGTCGTAGAAGTGCGGTTGGGCGCCGCGCTGCCCGATAAAGTAGCTTGCCAGCGTCATATAGCGCGGCTGCTCTGTTACCTCATACAGACGCATCAGCGCCAGCTCAATTTCCGGGTGGCCCGGATAGCCGTGCAGCTGATTTTCGCCAGGGCCGAAAGTGCTGTCGATATGATCGGCCAGGCGACAAACGACGTCTAGCAGCCGACGCTTGCCGGTGGCCTGAAAGAAGGCGACGCCCGCTTCAATCAGATGCCCGGCGCAATAAAGCTCATGGCACTCCGCCAGGTTGCTCCAGCGTTCTTGCGGGGCTTTTGCCGTAAAGTACGTATTGAGATAGCCATCGTCACACTGCGCGGCGGCCACCAGTTCAATCACCTCATCGGCGGTTTTCTCAAGCGCGGGATCGGGCTTCTGGCACAGTGACCAGGCAACCGCTTCCAGCCATTTCGCCACGTCGCTGTCCTGAAAGACCATGCCGTAAAAGTCGCCCGTCTGCTGGCCTGCGGCAATGCGGAAATTTTCAATGGCATGGCTGGGTTCAGCCTCTGGAATACGATCGTTTAACGCATCCCACTGGTAAGGAATAACCACATCGCGAACCAGTTGTTGATACTGTCCGAGGAACGGATCGCTGACCGTCAGTTTATGCAGATCGACTTCCAGTACGTTCATTTCGTGCTCCTTAAGGCTGTAGAGGTCATAGATATTCCTCGCTGACGGGGTATTTTATGGCAGTAATTTTTATTTTCGCGTTATGACCTGATTCATTTTGCCCGGATAGCGGTGAGCGACAAGGCGATAAAAGAGTAAAAAAAGATGACGATTCCGACCCGTATTTAAAAATGTGAGATGGATCGAGTGAAAGGACTATTTTTAGTTAATAATCAAAAGGTAATATGAAATACGGTGCTGAATGAGCGGGAAATGACATATTAATGCTCGAACTATCCATGACATTACCGATTAAAGTCCAAAACGGCGGATTATTTATTTCTCGCGGCATTGGGCGTCATCCTGCCAGGCGTCTGCAATCGTGGGAAATTATATTTGTGGAAAAAGGCTGCCTGAAAATTCAGGAAGAAGAATGTGTTTTCTGTGTCGACGCCGGGGAAAGCCTGTTGCTTTGGCCGCATCGCCGCCATATTGGCGTTGAGGAGTTTCCCGCCGATCTTAAATTTTACTGGCTCCATTTTGAGGTCAAAGCGCCGGACAGCGACCCGCGCTGGCTGACGCATCTTTCCGTGCCGCAGCATACCCAGGTTGCCGATCCACAGGCGCTGATTGCGCTTTTTCGCCAGTTTATGAACGAGCAGGAAAAGCACCAGCGCAGCCCGGCGCTGGAGTTCATCGTGCTGCTGATTTTGCAGCAACTCACCGTTGACGCCCGGCAGAATGAAAACGCCGAGGCCGCTGGCGTGTCGCTGGCCTGGAAAGTACAGCAGCTGATTCGAACGCACTATCACCTGCCGCTTTCCCGCTCGGTTCTGGCGAAAGAACTGCATTGCAATGTGGATTATCTGGGACGCGTTTATCGGCGGGTATTTCACCTTACGCTAACGGAAGCCATCCACCGCCAGCGGGTGCGCGAGGCGGAAAAGTTGCTGATTAGCGACGCGCGTTCGTTAAAAGAGGTGGCGGAGCGGTGCGGTTTTAATGACGTTGGTTACTTTCGCCAGATCTTCCGCAAGCACACCGGCCTGACGCCTACCGCCTGGAAGCGGCGCTACAGTAAGGAGCACGTTAATTCTTGAGTATAATCTTTGGCCCTCTGACAACGCGGTTGCAAACTGAATGTCCGATGGCGCTTTGCTTATCGGTCCTACAAGAGTTCATCACAACGTATTGATATTGAAAATCTTGTAGGTCGGATAAGGCGCAGCCGCCATCCGACACAGGCTGTGACTGTCGGCATTACTGCCCGTAATAGGCATTCGCGCCGTGTTTACGCAGATAGTGTTTATCGAGCAATTCAGGCTGCATATCCGGTAGCTGCGGGGCCAGCTGGCGCGAGAACAGCCCCATATAGGCGCACTCCTCAAGCACCACGGCGTTGTGGACGGCATCGGCGGCATTTTTACCCCAGGCAAACGGGCCGTGCGAATGAACCAATACCGCCGGGATTTGCGCCGGATCCAGACCGCGCTCTTCAAAGGTTTTAATAATCACCTCGCCGGTCTGATACTCGTACTCGCCGTTAATCTCCTCAACGGTCATCAGTCGGGTACAGGGGATCGCGCCATAGAAATAGTCGGCGTGGGTGGTGCCCCAGGCGGGCAGATCGAGCCCGGCCTGCGACCAGATCGTCGCATGGCGGGAATGGGTATGCACGATCCCACCGATCTGCGGATAGCGGCGATAGAGCGCCAGATGGGTCGCGGTATCGGACGACGGTTTTTTATGGCCTTCAACGACCTTACCGCTGGCGATCTCTACCACCACCATATCGTCGGCGGTCATCACCTCATATTCGACGCCGGAAGGCTTAATGACCATCAGCTTGCGCGTCTCATCGACCGCGCTGACGTTGCCCCAGGTAAAGGTGACCAGCCCGTGCGCCGGGAGGGCCAGGTTTGCCGCCAGCACCTCGGCTTTCAGTTGCTCTAACATGTGAAACCTCCTTCCTGCATCCGTGATTCAATCCAGCGGCGGGCCTGGATAATTTCCAGCACCGGCTCACTGGATTTCTCTGTCCACATCTCAATCAGAAATGAACCGCGATAATTCAGCTCATGCAGCGTTTTGAAGATGCCGACAAAATCAACGCATCCTTCGCCAAACGGCACGTCGCGGAACTGGCCGGGGCTGTCACCGGTCACCGGCAGCGTGTCTTTCAGGTGGATAGCGGCGATACGGTCGATACCCAGCTTCAGCTCGGCGGTCACGTCGTTCCCCCAGGCGCTGAGGTTGCCGACGTCTGGATAAACGGTGAACCACGGTGACGAAAGCATCTCGTCCCACTTTTTCCACTTGCTGATGGAGTTCATAAACGCGGTATCCATGATCTCCACCGCCAGCATCACCTGCGCCGCTGCGGCCTGTTCCACCGCCCACGCCAGCCCTTCGGCGAAACGCTGCTGGGTGCCTTCGTCGTGCTCTTCGTAATAGACGTCGTAACCTGCCAGTTGGATGGTGCGGATACCGAGATCGCGCGCCAGACGGATGGCTTTGGTCATGATTTCACGCGCCCGCTGGCGCACCGCCTCGTCGCGGCTGCCAAAAGGGAAGCGACGATGGGCGGAGAGACACATCGACGGGATGGCGACGCCGCTTTCCAGCATCGCGTTCACCAGCGAAGCGCGTTGGGCCGAGGTCCACTCCAGGCGTGAGAGACGTTCGTCGGTTTCATCCACCGACATCTCAACAAAATCAAAACCGCAGCTTTTTGCCAGCACCAGCCGCTCTGGCCAACTGAGATCTTTCGCCAGTGCTTTCTCGTAAATACCTAATGGATGATTACGCATGCTTTTCTCCCCAAATGGCGTCAATTTGGGCGTGGAATTCGGCGACGACCTGCGCCGGATGGGCGGCACCTGCCAGCGCACGTCCGGCGATAAATGCCTTAACGTTAATGTCGCGGAACAGCGGCAGATCCGCTGGGGTAATGCCGCCGGTAATTGACAGTTCAAGGCCGATGTCGGACAACGCCTTCATACGCGCCAGGTCCGCTTCTCCCCACTGCTGCCCGCTGGCCTGCGCATCGCGTCCGCGATGATAAATCGCCTGACGCACGCCGGTGCGATACCAGTCTCGGGCGTCGTCCAGCGTCCAGTTGCCGAACAGCTCCATTTGAATTTCACCGCCGCAGGATTGCGCGACGGCGTGGCCTTTCTCGACGGTCGCGAGCGGCGCGGCGCAGATGATAGTCATCCAGTTGGCGCCAGCGCCAAAAGCCTGCTGCGCCAGGGTTTCACCGGCATCGGCCACTTTCCAGTCGGCGACGATGATTTTTTCCGGGCACTGCGCTCGCAGGGCTTTCACCGCGCTAAGGCCTTCGGTTAAACAGAGGATAGTGCCAGCCTCAACGATATCGACATGGTCCTGTAGCAGGGCAACATCGCGTTGGGCTGCTTCCAGACTGGTGTGGTCGAGCGCCAGTTGCAGTAATGGTCGGCTCATAATGCGTGCTCCTTAATACGGGCGTGATAGCCCTGTAGTGCTTCAATCAAATCCTGGTATTGGCGGTATTTACGCTGATAGAGGGCGTGCGCGGCCATGTCCGGCAGCAGCGTGCGCACCGGGTGCCGGAGGTCGCGTTGGGCCTCGCGGAAATTGCGATATACGCCGGTGCCGACGCGGGCTGCCAGCGCCGCGCCGAAGCAGCCGGTCTCCTCAACCTGCGGCAGCTCGATGCGTAACCCGCTGACGTCCGCCAGCATCTGCATCCAGACGTCGGAGTGGGCCGGTCCGCCGGTAACGCGCAGGGCGCAAACCTCGGTAAAGCGTTCACGCATGCGGTTGAGGTGGGTCATATGGCTGAACACCACGCCTTCATAAATCGCCTGCAGCAGGTGCGCGCGGGTGTGCAGCGCCTGCATGCCGTAAAAGCCGCAGGTCATCTCCAGTCCGGCATTGCTGCCGTAGAGAAACGGCAGAAAAAAGAGGTCGCTACCGGCTTTCGGCAGGCTGGCGACCGCCTGGTTGATCTCGTCAAAAGAGAGGTCGCCCCACTGGGCGGTAAACCATTCGAGGTTGCCGGAGGAGGTCGGGCTGGCTTCGTGAACGATATACTGCCCGTCATTGACGTAGCGGCCATAGACGTAAGGATGGGCCTCATGGTCGCGCAGACCGTGAGCGATGCCGCTGGTGACGGCCCAGGTACCCATCACCGCATTGAGCGTTGATTCATCCTCAATACCGGCGCAAAGGGCGGTGGAAACCACATCAAACAGGCCGCCGACGACGGGGGTACCCACTGCCAGACCGGTGATGGCGGCTGCCTGAGCGGTGATCTCCCCGCATATTTCGGCTGAACCCACCACGGGGGGCAGCGCGCTGTCGATTTCACTGATGCCCAGCCACTCGGTCAGAAGCGGGTCGTACTGGCCCGTCGCCATGTTGTAGAGGTTGGACTCGGAGATGTTGCTCTCCTCACAGCCTTTCACGCCGGTTAAGCACCAGCGCAGATAGTCATGCGTCATCATTACGCAGCCTATCTGCGCGTAGCGCTGCGGCTCATTCTCTTTTACCCAGCGTAAAAGGGAGACCGGATGCCCGGTCCATAGAGTTTGTCGGGTCAGCGGGTAGAGTTTTTGCGGAACCGCTTCTTTTTGCCAGCGCTGGACAATTTCCATGGCGCGACGGTCGGAAGAGAGTATCGCTTTACCTAATGGCCGATCGCTTTTATCTAACAGGAACAGGCCCTTACCCTGAGCGGAAATACCCAGACCGCGGATTTGTGAGCCGCTCACCCCCGTGTGCGCCAGCAGTTTGCTGATGACCGAGCCGCACTGTTGCCACAGTTCGGTCATATCGCGTTCAACCCAGCCTGGCTGCGGGCTTAAAGCGTGCAGCGGCAGGCGTTGCACCGCTACTTCCCGGCCTGCGCCATCGTACAACCCGGCTTTTAGCCAACTCCCACCACAATCTAACCCCAGCCAGTAATTGCTCATGACTTATTGCACCTCGTCCACGGCTTTCAGGAGGTCAGCGCCCTGCGGGTTGTCTTTCAGGAACATATCGCGCACCTGGCTGCCCAGCGCATCGCTGAAGGCTTTACGGTCGATATCGGTCAGGACTTCAACTCCGGCTTCTTTCATGCCATCGATAATTTTTTGCTGATCTTCGGCGACCAGTTTGCGCTGATAGTCACCCGCTTCTTTGGCGGAACTCAGCAGTGCCTCCTGGAACTGCGGGCTTAAAGCGTCGAATTTGGCTTTATTGATCACCAGCAGCAGAGGCGAATAGGCGTGATGAGTGAGGGAGAGGTATTTCTGTACCTCATAGAATTTCGCTGACCACACGACGTTGATAGGGTGTTCCTGGGCATCAATCGTACGGGTTTCGAGGCCGGTATAGACTTCGGAGAACGGCATCGGAATAGGGTTCGCGCCGAAGATTTTAAAGGCCGCGATATTCATTGGGCTGTTGTTAGTGCGGATTTTTAAGCCTTTCAAATCGCCCGGCGTTTTTACCGGCGCGCGGGAGTTGGTGACGTCGCGCCAGCCGTTTTCCCAGTAGGCGAGGACTTTTAACCCTTTTGAATCGAGTGATTTTTTCAGTTCATCGCCGACTTTACCGTCGAGCGTTTTATGCGCATGCGCGGTATCGCGAAACAGGAAGGGGACATCAAGTAAGTTGAATACAGGGGCCAGGCCGGTGAAATTGTTCGAACCGGACATTTCCATATCAATAGTTCCGCCGCGCACCCCGCTGATCATTGCCTGGGCGTTACCTAATGTGCTGTCAGGAAAGAGTTTTAGCGTTAATTCGCCGTTAGTTTTTTCTTTTAATAGTTCGTTAAATTTTTTCGCGGCAATATGTTGGGAGTCAGTTTGCGGTGTTTCATAACCAAAACGTAAAGATTGCGCCGCCAGAGACGACACGCTGAAAACCGTCAGACCAGCTATCAATAATGAACGAGCAATAACGTGTAATTTCATAATATTATCCTTTAATTAATCCATTTAAGCGGTGTGATAATTAGCTCGGGAATAAAAATAAATAAAACCAGCAGCGACATCAGTACGACAACGTAAGGGAATACGCCTCTTACCGCGTCATCAAATTTCAATTTTGCTACCCCGGAAATAACGTTGAGGACGTTGCCAACGGGCGGTGTGATTAATCCAATAGAGCAGTTAATAATGAACATGACGCCGAAATAAATCGGGTCAATATTGGCTTCTTTAACTAATGGCAATAATACAGGGGTAAGAATTAACACCGTTGGTGTTAAATCCATCACCATACCGACGACCATAATTGAGATCATAATGACGATAAATAAGAGTCGCGGAGAGTCGACCAGCGGCTGCAGCAAATCTGACACCATCATGGGTAATTCCGCGATCGTAATCAGCCAGGCGGATACCTGGGCCGCGGCCACCAGAAACATGACGACTGACGTCGTTTTGGCGGCATTGACCAGCACGTGGTAGAGACTGGAAAACGTTAATTCCCGATAGATAACCACGGCGACAAAGAGGGCGTAAAACGCGGCGACCGCCCCTGCCTCCGTTGGCGTGAAAAGTCCGGAACGGAAGCCGCCGATGATAATCACCGGTAAAAACAGCGCCCAGATACCTGAAACCAATGATTGCCAGATTTCACGCGGTGTTGCTTTAGGCTGAGAAGGGAGATTTAATCGCCCGGCCTGCCACCACCAGGTGAGCATAAGCGCCGCGCCCATCATGATGCCCGGTGCGATCCCGGCCATAAACAGCTTGCTGATCGACAAGCCGCTGGAAACGCCGAAGATAATAAAAGGAATCGAGGGGGGAATAATTGGCGCAATGATCCCGCCGGAAGCGATTAACCCAACGGAGCGGTTGATCGGGTAGTTTGCGGAGCGCATCATCGGCACCAGCAGCGCGGCGACCGCAGCGGTATCTGCTACCGCAGAGCCGGAAAGGCTGGCCATAATCATTGCCGCAATAACGCCCACGTAGCCCAGGCCGCCGGGTTTATGGCCGACCAGCTTCATCGGCAGGTCGACAATTCGCTTTGACAGGCCGCCCGCGTTCATGATTTCACCGGCCAAAACAAAAAAGGGAATAGCCAGCAGGGAGAAACTGTCCGCGCCGTTAACCAGGGTTTGCGCCATAATCTGCACGTCAAACATATCCAGGTATGCCATCAGAGCAGCGCCGCAAAGCAGCAGCGACCAGGCGATGGGTAAACCTATCGCGATCCCGCCGAGCAGGCAGCAGAGAAATATCACCACGGCCATGATTAGGCTCCTTGCTGTGGTTGTTGAAAGGAATCGTTACGCGTTATTAAGTGATAAAGCCGACGCAGCTCGATTAACGCGATGGCAACGCTTGTGGGCAGACAGGCGATATACATCAGGCCGATCGGTAAACCGAGGATTGGCGAGTGATCGCTCCAGTCCTGCAACGCTTTTTGCAGGCTGCCCCAGCCTAATGCGAGGCATAACAATAAAATCAGCGAATGTGTCAGCAGCGAGAGTCGACGCTGATTCGCTGGCGAAAGTTTTTCCACCACAAAAGTGACCTGAACGTGAGCGTTATCCATAAATGCAACAATGGCGCCAATAAATGTCAGCCAAACAAATAGATAACGTGATAGTTCATCTACCGACAAAATACTGCTCTCAAAACCGTAACGTAAAATAACGTTAATAAATACAATGCAGGAAAGTACGGCAATTAATACCGCAAGTATGCCCTCAAGTACCCGCTTCATAACGACTCCATCAGGTTATAGAAACTTATTTCTTTCGATGCTGAATAGTGGAACTTAATTTCTTATGTTTGGTTTATATTAGGTCGGCGCAACGTTGAGTTGCAGGCCGAGAATTAAGGTGATGATGTTTAATTCAGGTTAGCGGCGTGTGGCCTTTTTCATTATGTTAATACCATCGCGTAATATATTTATGCGGTGATTAATATCGGCACTGGCATTGATTTCCAACAATTTAATACCGGTAAACTGCAACAGTTCGGGAGCGGCGGCGGTAATGAGTTCTTTAACATGTTTCTCCGTCATCAGACTTTGTGGACAGAAAGGTGCAAACGGAGCATGGAGGTCCTGCCATTCGCCATATTCTCCATCCAGCGTTGTACCGGAGAACATCAGCGCCCCGAGTTTTCCAGCCTGTTTGGCCTGCTGCGTGTGGATCAGCGGTAGAGAGGTATCCCGCCCTTCAATAGCCGAGCGCGCCCAGTTAATGCAGACGCTTATGTCATAGTCGGCAATAGTTTCCAGTACGTTTACCAACGGTAAGAATCCTTTGCGCGGTGCGGGGCCGGTCATCGCGTCGCAGTGTTCAAGCACCAGGTCGCAGGACCAGTCCCAGTTGGCAATCTCTTTTAATGAGCGCGCAAAGGCGTCGGTTGCCTGCGCCACGTTCGGATTGCCCGCCAGAGGAGCGGCATGAAGCTCAAGGGCTATGACTTTGCCGGTATTGTTCCCATTGATTTTATTGATCTTCTGATGCAGATGACGATAGTACTCCACGCAGGCTTTACGCTGTTCCTCGTCACTGGACGCTAATCCAAAACCGCCGTTTTCGCTACGGCGACGCATGGTTTCCATTATCGCGGTGACCACGATTTGCCAGTTTCCCGGTGTATGGCGCAATAACCACTCGTCGCCGAGCGGGTGAAGATGTTCAAGACAAGGCTGCTCCAGCCCCCGGATATCCGGAGTATCAGAGAGTTGCCGCCAGAATTCCGTCTCTTCCTCTTCACTCTTCTGGTGAAATGAGGGTGCACAAGGGTACGCACCGATAATATAACCGGTATTATTTTTCATTTTGTGCTCCAGTAAACTCTATTTTATAAAACGTCTATGGCGACTTTTACGACTATTTTCCGTATCGGCGTAGCAATGCTTTTATTACAACCTGGACGATGAACATCCTGCGGGAAAAACAGGGCATAACTTCCCGGTATCATTTCAATGAATGATTCATGTTCACTGTCGTGATAAAAAATAATATCGCGCTGTTCTAATAATGACTCGCTGATTTGATTATTACCGGTATCAATGGCAACCCCAATTGTCTCTTCGCCCCATGCCAGAAACTGAATATCCAGATAGCGGCGATGGACTTCCGGACGATTTTCAGCAGCATCGCGGGTGGTCATATCGATAATCTGCGCGAAGATATTTTTGCCGTCGATTTCCACTACGCCAGGTTCCAGCGTGCGAAAGTCCGTATTGCGCAGGAAATCGAGCGCCTGCTCTATGGCCGACGGTAGCCGGCACGGATTAGGCTGCGCAATATGTCCAAAAATCATGATGTGGCTCCTTACAGCGCCTGAATTTTGGCCCAGACGCTGTCGTCAATGGTGATATCGTGACGGCGGTTGTCATCCAGCAATTTGGTAAATTCGTGGCCGGGCAGCCGAATCGCGACGTTGTCGTCGGCGCGTTCAGCAGTGGTGATGAAATCCATAATCCGCTGCAGTTTGGCATCGCGGGTTGCGCCATCGATCAGCTTATCCACTTCTATGGCGATGAAAATCTGTGAGACGCCATACTCATCGCTGTTTTCCTGGGTCACTTCGGCAACGGAAGAACCGTTAGAAAGCAGGGTGGCAATCATGTCCAGCACAATCGACAGACCAGATCCTTTCCAGTAACCCATTGGTAAAATGCGGCGATTTTTCTCGATAACGCCCGGTTCTTTGGTCAACTGACCGTTATCGTCGAAACCGCCATCCACCGGCAGTTCGCGGCCCGCCAGACGGTTAACTTCTAACATTCCGTAGGAGAACATCGACATCGACATATCCACCATCGTGATCGGCGTAGACGGGATGGCGACGATCAGCGGATTGGTACCGATACGGCACTCTTTCGCCCCCCACGGCGGCATGACGGCGATGGAGTTGGTCCAGCAAATGCCGATATAGCCTTTTTCCGCCGCCTGCCAGCCGTAGCTGCCGCCGCGCATCCAGTGGTTAGCATTACGTAACGCCACCAGGCCAATACCATGATCGGAAGCCAGCTCGATAGCCCGGTCCATCATCTTTTTCGCCGTCAGGTTGCCGATAGCGCGCTGAGCATCCCACTGTTCGATGGCGCCGAGGCTGGTAACCCGCTGCGGTTTAGCATCAGGAATAATGTCGCCGTTATCCAGTTGCTGGATGAAGCGAGGAAAGCGGTTCACGCCGTGGGAATAGACACCGGACTCGGTGGTGCGAGCGAACATTTCCGCGCACTTGTCGGCGGTATCTTCCGCAATATTCCGCGACCGCAAGACGCGGTAGAAGGCCCCTTTTAACTCTTCGAAAGTTACTTTCATCCCTGTTCTCCTGGTCGATTGTTAGAAATTTTAGTATGTTTTTTTGTCGATAAATTTCATAATGCGAAATGTAGTTCCAAATATATAGATCAAAAATTGACATGGCAACGCCAGAGAAGGTTTTTAAAAACGATTAAAATCATCGGGTTATGTTTTTTATGCTGATATCGTGAACTGCAACACACTTTGAGCTACCATCTGATCGCCCAAGAAAGGAGAGAGTTTTCTGATGAGCCAGAACAACGATAAAGAGAAGCCTGCGGGGAGTCAGAGCCTGTTTCGTGGCCTGATGTTGATAGAAATTTTGAGTAACTACCCGAACGGTTGCCCACTGGCGCACCTGTCGGAGCTGGCGGGGTTGAACAAGAGTACCGTCCATCGTTTGTTGCAGGGGCTTCAATCCTGCGGATATGTGACGCCAGCGCCGGCGGCCGGGAGCTACCGTCTGACGACAAAGTTTATTGCCGTCGGCCAAAAAGCCCTGTCATCGCTGAATATCATCCACGTTGCGGCACCGCACCTTGAGGCGCTCAACCTGACCACCGGCGAGACGGTGAATTTTTCCAGCCGTGAAGATGACCACGCTATCCTGATTTATAAGCTGGAACCGACCACCGGTATGCTGCGCACGCGAGCCTACATTGGCCAGCATATGCCGCTGTACTGCTCGGCGATGGGGAAAATTTATATGGCGTTTGGTCAGCCGGATTATGTGGCGTCTTACTGGGAAAGCCATCAAGAACAGATCCAGCCGCTGACTCGTAATACCATTACCGATTTACCAGCAATGTACGATGAGCTGGCGCAAATTCGTGAAACCAGCATGGCGATGGATCGCGAAGAAAATGAACTGGGCGTCTCCTGTATTGCTGTGCCTGTGTTTGATATTCACCATCGAGTGCCTTACGCCATTTCTATTTCACTGTCGACGTCACGGCTAAAACAGATCGGCGAGAAAAATCTGCTCAAACCGTTGCGTGAAACCGCACAGGCTATCTCTAATGAGCTGGGATTTACCGTTCGCGAATAAGACAGCTCGCCAGGATTTATCAGGCATCTGACAAAATTTGTCCGTTTGCGTAGTGGGATCAAAGCGGCGGGGAATGGCTCTCTGGCATTCTGGCGTTTTAACGCAGGGGGAGAACAATGAACCGGTTTATTATGGCGGATGCGTCGGCGTGTATCGGGTGTCGTACCTGCGAGGTCGCCTGCGTGGTGTCGCATCAGGAACAGCAGAATAGCGCGGCGGTGACGACGGCGGACTTTGTGCCGCGTATCCGGGTGATAAAAGAGGATAGCTTCACCACGGCCACGGTCTGCCATCAGTGTGAGGACGCGCCGTGCGCGAATGTCTGCCCGGTACAGGCGATTCGCCGTGATCGGGGGCATATCTTCGTGACGTCATCGCGCTGCATTGGTTGTAAAAGCTGTATGCTGGCTTGCCCGTTTGGTGCGATGACCGTGGTGGCGTCCGCGTCAGGCGCGCAGGCGATTAAATGCGATCTTTGCTGGCATCGTGAAGCGGGGCCGGCGTGCGTGGAAGCCTGCCCGACCAGTGCGTTACAGTGCGTTGACGCAGCACACGTGCAGCGCCAGCGCCTCTATTCTCAACCTTTCTGAACGTCGTTCCGGCCTGCATGATGGCCGGAATAGCCGTCAGCCTTCACGCCAGGCGCGTTCTATCTCTTCTGCCAGAATTTTTACGCCCGCCTCGATTTTGTCCGGTTCAGGCACGTAGTTCATCCGCATACACTGGTGTGTGTGGGGCCAGGGTTTATCCAGTCCGGGAAAGAAATAGTGGCCTGGCACCATCAGCACGTCGCGCGCTTTCAAGCGTTGATAGAGTAGCTCGGTGGTAATCGGCAGATCTTTAAACCACAGCCACAAAAATATTGCGCCTTCCGGTTTATGAATCAGGCAGCGTTCTTCGGATAAATAGCGACGAATGATCGCGATCGTCTGTTGAACGCGCTGATAGTAGAAAGGTTTGATAACCGTTTCCGACAGCCGCAGCAGATCGTTACGCTTAATCATTTCGCACATCATCGCCGGACCCATGCCGCCAGGCGCAAGGCTGATGATGCCGTTCATGTTGGCAATGGCGGTAATCGTCTTATCATTGGCGATGATAATCCCGCAGCGGGAACCGGGCAGCCCCAGCTTCGAGAGGCTCATGCATAGGATAATATTGGGGTTCCACAGCGGGCGCGCCTCGCTAAAGATAATGCCCGGAAACGGTACGCCGTAAGCGTTATCAATCACCAGTGGGATGTTGTGCTGATTCGCCAGTCTGTCCAGCTTCATCAGCTCTTCGTCGGTGATAACGTTACCGGTTGGGTTGGTCGGGCGCGAGACGCAAATCATCCCCGTTTCTTCGCCGATGTGCAGATGCTCAAAATCGACGTGATACTTAAACTGGCCTTCCGGCAGCAGTTCAATATTTGGGCGCGCCGAAACGAAGAGGTCGTCTTCCAGACCGGAATCTGCATAGCCGATGTATTCCGGCGCAAGCGGGAATAGTACCTTTTTCGTACTGCCGTCGGCGCGACGTCCGGCGAAGAGATTAAATAAGTAGAAAAACGCGCTCTGACTGCCATTTGTCAGCGCAATATTCTGTGGTTCGATATCCCATCCCAGCGTTTCACGTAGCAGTACGGCCAGTGCATTCAGTAGCGCCGTTTTTCCCTGGGGACCGTCATAATTACAAAGCGCATCAGCGGCTTTGCCGCTTTCTACCATCTCTGTCAGTAGCGTCTGGAAATAATCCTGCATTGCAGGGATGTGTGCCGGGTTACCGCCGCCAAGCATGATGGCGCCTGGCGTGCGTAAGCCGTCGTTGAGATCCTCCATCAGGCGGGTAATGCCTGAATGGCGGGTAAATTTATCGCCGAAAAGTGAAAATGTCATAACGGGTGATCTATCGAACTGTCTGTCAAAGTGGATAACCATAACGCTACAAATGGCGGGGCGCAAATGAGGGGCAGGCGGTAGTATTGATGTTTTATGCTACAAATTTTTATCAGGTTAGTTTTTTATTTTGAAGGGGCTACCGGTACGCGAGGGGACCGGTAGCGCCACGATTAGCGGCGGCCCGCCCAGACGACCATCACCGTATCGTCGCCGTACTGGCGTACAAAACCGTACCCGTGTTTTAGCGTCAGCGTGGTTTGTTGGCCTGCGCCGATGGCGGGATGTCTGGCGCGGAACTGGCTAATACGCTGCCAGTGCGCGACGGCTGCGGCTGACTTTCCGCTCACGTCCTGCCAGTTCATATCTGAACGGGTGCCTTGCAGCGGGTCGGAGCCGGTGGGGCCGAAGGGACGAGCGGATTCATCGCCGTAAAAGATCTGCACCGCGCCTGGCGAAAGCAGCAGCAGTTCCGCCGCCTTATCACCGCCCTCACGGAAAAGGCGCGTATCATGCGAGGAGAGGTAACTTAATACGTTGAAATCCTGCATTTTATCCGCCATCTGCTGCCAGACTGGCCCCATTTCCGCCAGGCAATCGACCGCTTTCGCCGCCTGCTCCTGATAATCAAAATTGATCATCGCGTCGAAACCATAGCGATAATAATCACTTTTCATGACGCCGTGGCCCCACGCTTCGCCAGTCATCCAGAACGGGCTATCATCCAGCGCTTTGTCCGGATTGGCCTGCTTCCATTCATGTAACGCCGCGCTGGCCTGGGTTTTTAGCTGTTGCCAGGCAGGAAGCTCAACATTTTTGGCAGTATCGACCCGGAACCCGTCAATGCCGTAATCATGCACCCACTGGCTTAACCAGTGAGTCAGATAATCCCGTGGCGTATAGCCTTCAATGAACTTTGCTTTAGTACCGGGTTTGTTGGCATAGAACGCGGGTAGGCCGGAAGGCGTGGTAGATTCCGTTTTTATATCCGGCAGGAAGGCCAGCGACAGGGTTAAATCGTCAAATCCCGGACTGTCGTAGTCGCCAATATCGGTACGAATCCACTTTTTCCCCCACCATTTTTCCCAGGCGGCGCTGTCGCTGAAGTTGATGTAGTCGTTAAAGCTGTGCCAGCTTTGTCCGGTGGCCGGTCGCCAGTTTGTCCAGCGATCGCCGAGAATTTTTTGCCGTTCCGCGCCGGATAAATAGAGCGCGCCGAACTGATACTCCTGCATATCCGCCAGCGTGGCGTAACCGGCATGATTCATTACTACGTCAAATAAAATACGGATGCCGCGCTGGTGCGCGCCGTCGACCAGCGCGCGGAGATCGGCTTCGCTGCCCATGTTGGCATCCAGTGTCGTCCAGTCCTGAGTGTAATAGCCGTGATAGGCGTAATGAGGAAAATCGCCTTTTGTTCCGCCGCCGACCCAGCCGTGGATCTGTTCAAACGGCGAGCTTATCCACAAGGCGTTCACGCCTAATTGCTGTAGATAGTCCAGTTGACTCGTCAACCCGCGTAAATCGCCGCCGTGGAAAGTGCCAATCTCTTGCATACCATCCTTATGGCGACCATAGCTGTGGTCGTTGGTTGGATCGCCATTGCGAAAGCGATCCGTAAGCACAAAATAAACGGTGGCGTTGCGCCAGTTAAAAGGCGCTGATGCATGGGTTTCCGCGCGTTCCAGCAATAAAAGCCCGTGGCTGTCGGCAGGTCGCAGCGTGATTTGCCCGTTTTGGACGGTATCGGTTTGACCACTGTAATAATCGCGCACTACCGTCCCTTCCGGAAAGGTCTGGCGAACATCCAGCGTGAGCGGCGAACCATCCCAGACGGGACACTGGCGGGCGAGCTGCGCGGTGCGTTCAGGTTCAGTTTTTATCGATAACAGCAGGGTCGGCGTACCGGAGCGGGTATCTACCGTTATTGTATAGTCGCCATCTTTAAACAAACGCCATTGCGGTGGCGCGCCTTCGCAGGGTTTTAACGACAACATTTGGTTGAGTTTTATGGCGCCGGAGGGCTGCCAGCACTGCTGGTCAATATGGAGCGTTAACGCGCGTGTACCTTTTGTTAATGCAGCATGGCTGGTAAAGCGCCCGGTTTCCTGCGTCGAGAACGTCGGAAAACCGGGTGAGGTCCATGATGAGGCGATCGCGATACCGGGTATCAGCGTCAGAACGAAGGCGGCAAGTTTCATCACGCTATCCTTTGTGGGCAATATTCATCAGCTTGCCTGGTTTTTAGGCGAATGAACTCCTCCCCAGCAGAGAGTCGCGCAGGAGGAGGTGCGAGGGTGAGCGACGAGGCGCAAAAAAACGCCTCTATTTGCGATAAGCACCACATTTTATTGGCATTATTGCTGCCTGTTATCGTTAATAGTTGACATAGTTTCGGATTAAGACTATTCCCTGAGGTGCTTTTTAAGCCTATTTTTGCTAGAATTTGGGGTTCAAACCTCAACTTCGTGAAAAATAAAAGGTGTTGGAATGTATCAATCCGACCAGGAGACCTAATGATATTGACTCCCATGCGACGATATGGGGCAATGATTCTTATGTTACTCACCATCGCATTTTCGGGTGAGGTGCTGGCAAAGACGCACGCAACACAAACGAGTCAAAAGTCCCACATAACTGAGACAAGTTATAAACAGGTTAGCAGTAAACAAGAGTATTCTCGCAATAGTGCAAAGAGCAGTTCACTTCCTGATTTGCGAAAATACCCTTCCGGAACCCCCAGAAAAAAAGCGTTTCTCCGGACCGTTATGCCTTACATCACCAGCCAAAATGCCGCGATTACCGCGGACCGTAATTGGCTGATCTCAAAACAGTACCAGAACCGCTGGTCGCCGTCTGAACGCGCGCGTATGAAAGATATCGCGAAGCGCTATAAAGTGAGCTGGTCCGGCAACACGCGTCGTATTCCGTGGAATACGTTGCTGGAGCGCGTCGACATTATCCCAACCAGCATGGTGGCGACGATGGCGGCGGCGGAAAGCGGCTGGGGAACCTCTAAACTGGCGCGTAGCAACAATAACCTGTTCGGCATGAAGTGCACGAAAGGGCGTTGTACCAATACGCCGGGTAAGGTGAAAGGTTACTCGCAATTCGCGTCGGTTGAGGAGTCGGTGAGCGCGTATGTCGCCAACCTGAACACGCATCCGGCTTATTCTTCTTTCCGCAAGTCGCGCGCCCAACTGCGTAAGGCGGATCAGGAAGTCACCGCCACGGCGATGATTCATAAGCTAAAGGGTTACTCTACCCAGGGGTCGCGCTATAACAACTACTTGTTCGCGATGTACCAGGACAACCAGCGTCTGATCGCCGCGCATATGTAATTCTGTGTGCCGGATGGCGCTACGCTATCCGGCTTACAAGGCATCTGTAGGCTGGATAAACTACAACAACGCTTCACTATGCTGGTCGCGATACTCCTTAGGCGTAGTGACGTACTCCTTTTTAAACACCGAATAGAAATATTGCAGTGACGGGTAGCCGCACATTTGCGAAATTTCGTTTATCGCCAACGTGGTGGAAATCAACAAACTACGCGCTTTTTCCAGCTTTTCGGCGTGGATCAGCGCATGTATCGTCTCGCCAACTTCCTCCTTAAAACGTTTTTCCAGGTTTGAACGTGAAATCCCAACCGCGTCCAGCACCTGTTCGACTTTAATGCCCTTACAGGCATGGTTACGAATAAAGTGCATCGCCTGGATAACCGCCGGATCGGTCAGGGAGCGATAGTCTGTCGAGCGGCGCGCAATGACGCGCACCGGCGGCACCAGAATGCGCTGTAACGGCATCTCTTCGCGCGCCAGCAAACGGTGCAGCAGCTTCGCCGCCTGATAGCCCATTTGCCGCGCCCCCTGCGCGACGGAGGAAAGCGCGACGCGTGACAGGTAGCGTGTAAGCTCTTCGTTATCAATACCGATAACGCAAAGTTTTTCCGGCACCGGAATATGCAGGTGTTCGCAGGCCTGCAATACGTGACGGGCGCGGGCATCCGTTACGGCAATGATGCCGGTTTGCGGCGGCAGCGTCTGAAGCCAGTCGGCGAGGCGATTTTGCGCGTGCTGCCAGTTTTCCGGCGCGGTTTCCAGCCCCTGATAGACTACGCCGCGGTATTTTTCCTCGGCGACCAGCTGGCGAAAGGCGTATTCCCGTTCCGCCGCCCAATGTTTGCGGCTGGAGTCGGGCAAACCGTAAAACGCGAAGCGGTTAACGCCTTTTTCTTTTAAATGCAGGAAAGCGCTTTCAACGAGCGCATGATTATCGGTGGCGATGTAATGAACGGCGGGATAATTTTCAGCAAGATGGTAAGAACCGCCGACCCCGACAATGGGTACGTCGACATCGGCCAATAATTGCGCGATATCGTCATCATCGTAATCGGCAATAACGCCGTCGCCTAACCACTCTTTAATGTTATCGATACGGGCACGGAAATCTTCCTCAATAAATATATCCCATTCGGATTGCGAGGCTTGTAAATATTCACCCACCCCCTCCACTACCTGACGGTCATAGGCTTTATTCGCGTTAAATAACAGAGTGATGCGGTGACGTTTATCAAACATGAGGATATATCCTGCAAAAGTGAACCTGGACTCATGGATACTATCAAAACGGCTGACATAACGGTCTGGCGAATGATGACAAATTATTTTGCGCCTGAAACGTTATGCGAAATTCATCACAGCAAACGGCGGATGACAATTGTCATTTTTTATCTATATATTACGGTTTTTTGTTTATTTGCCAGGATTCGATCGCGATCGCTTTTTTCTTCTGTGGTTTTCAGCGTTTTTTTGAGAGCCAGAGCACATTTGGGGATTCTCTTAATAGCGGTGTGAAATAACGTAATTGAGCAATAAATCAGGAAATTCCAGTATGACGTTATGTCGTTTACTTGCCGTCTTATCTGATTATGGAGCTCACTATGCAGGCTTATTTTGACCAACTCGATCGTGTTCGCTATGAAGGCCCTCAATCGACTAACCCGCTGGCATTTCGTCATTACAATCCCGACGAGCTGGTTTTAGGTAAACGTATGGAAGATCACCTGCGTTTCGCGGCCTGTTACTGGCATACCTTCTGCTGGAACGGCGCGGATATGTTTGGTGTAGGCGCGTTTAATCGTCCGTGGCAGCAACCGGGCGAAGCGCTGGAGCTGGCGAAACGCAAAGCGGACGTGGCGTTTGAATTTTTCCACAAACTGAATGTGCCTTTTTATTGCTTCCATGACGTGGATGTGTCGCCGGAAGGCGCGTCGTTGAAAGAATATAAAAACAACTTCGCGCAGATGGTGGATGTGCTGGCGGCGAAACAGGAGCAGAGCGGCGTAAAACTGCTGTGGGGAACGGCGAACTGCTTTACCAACCCGCGCTATGGCGCAGGCGCCGCCACTAACCCGGATCCGGAAGTCTTTAGCTGGGCAGCGACGCAAGTGGTTACGGCAATGAACGCCACGCATAAACTGGGCGGCGAAAATTACGTCCTGTGGGGCGGGCGCGAAGGTTATGAAACGTTGCTGAATACCGATCTGCGCCAGGAACGCGAACAGATTGGCCGCTTTATGCAAATGGTGGTCGAGCACAAACATAAAATGGGTTTCCAGGGCACGCTGCTGATTGAACCGAAACCGCAGGAACCGACAAAACATCAGTATGATTATGACGTTGCAACGGTCTATGGCTTCCTCAAACAGTTCGGCCTGGAAAAAGAGATCAAAGTGAACATTGAGGCGAACCACGCGACGCTGGCGGGCCATTCGTTCCACCATGAAATCGCGACCGCTATCGCGCTGGGTATTTTTGGCTCCGTTGACGCCAACCGCGGCGATGCGCAACTGGGCTGGGATACCGATCAGTTCCCGATTAGCGTTGAAGAGAACGCGCTGGTGATGTACGAAATCCTGAAAGCGGGCGGATTCACGACGGGCGGTCTCAACTTCGACGCCAAAGTTCGTCGCCAGAGCACCGATAAATACGATCTGTTCTACGGTCATATCGGCGCGATGGATACGATGGCGTTGTCGCTGAAAATCGCCGCGCGTATGGTTGAAGACGGCGAGCTGGATAAACGCGTGGCGAAGCGCTATGCCGGCTGGAATGGCGAGCTGGGGCAGCAGATTCTGAAAGGACAACTCTCCTTAGGCGAACTGGCGCAGTATGCGGAGCAGCATAATCTGGCGCCAGTACATCAAAGCGGTCATCAGGAGCTGTTAGAAAATCTGGTTAACCGTTATCTGTTTGATAAATAACTCTATCTACCGGGCGACTCCGCGTTAGCCCGGCCTGTAGTCGTGATTAGCCCGGTAAGCGTAGCGCTGCCGGGCGCTTTCAGTAAAGGAACCCACACTATGTATATCGGGATCGATCTTGGTACATCGGGTGTAAAAGCTATCCTGTTGAATGAGCAGGGCGATGTGCTGGCTACGCATACTGAAAAACTGACCGTATCGCGTCCGCATCCCTTATGGTCGGAACAGGAACCAGAGCAGTGGTGGCAGGCGACGGATCGTGCGGTTAAAGGTTTAGGTCGGCAACAGTCGTTACGTGGCGTTCGGGCGTTAGGGATCGCCGGACAAATGCATGGCGCGACATTACTTGATAGCCGTCAGCAGGTTCTGCGACCAGCGATTTTATGGAATGACGGACGCTGTAGCGAAGAGTGCGCCTGGCTGGAAAAACAGGTGCCGCAGTCGCGAGCGATAACCGGTAATCTGATGATGCCCGGTTTTACCGCGCCCAAATTAGTCTGGGTGCAGCGCCACGAACCGGATATTTTCTACCAGATAGACAAGGTTCTGCTGCCGAAAGATTTTCTGCGGCTGCGAATGACAGGCGTCTTTGCCAGCGATATGTCGGATGCGGCGGGAACGATGTGGCTGGACGTGAAAAAGCGCGACTGGAGCGATGTTATGCTCAACGCCTGTCATTTAACCCGACAGCAGATGCCAGCGTTATTTGAAGGTAGTGACATTACCGGAACGTTGCTGCCGGAGGTCGCCAGCGCATGGGGAATGCCAGCAGTACCTGTGGTGGCGGGCGGCGGCGACAATGCGGCAGGCGCGGTCGGCGTAGGAATGATCGATGCCGGACAGGCGATGCTCTCACTCGGAACATCGGGCGTCTATTTTGCCGTCAGCGACGGCTTTCTGAGTAAACCGGAGAGCGCAGTACACAGTTTTTGCCATGCGCTGCCGGAACGCTGGCATTTAATGTCTGTGATGTTGAGCGCCGCCTCTTGTCTGGACTGGGCGGCTAAACTCACCGGGCAGAAGAACGTCCCGACGCTGATTGCCGCCGCGCAGCTGGCGGATGAGCATACCGATCCGATCTGGTTTTTGCCGTACCTGTCCGGCGAGCGCACGCCGCACAATAATCCGCAGGCAAAAGGCGTTTTCTTTGGTTTAACCCATCAGCATGGCCCGGCGGAACTGGCGCGGGCGGTACTGGAAGGCGTGGGGTATGCTCTGGCGGACGGTATGGATGTGGTTCACGCCTGCGGCGTCAAACCCGCCAGCGTGACGCTTATCGGCGGCGGGGCGCGCAGCGAATACTGGCGTCAGATGCTATCTGATATTAGCGGGCTACAGCTTGATTATCGTACTGGCGGCGATGTGGGGCCAGCGCTGGGCGCGGCGCGTCTGGCGCAAATTACGGTGAATAAACAGACTCCGCTCGCCGATGTATTGCCGCAGTTGCCGCTGGAGCAGGCGCATTATCCTGATGCGCAGCGTCATGCGGTTTATCAACAACGTCGTGAAACCTTCCGTCGACTCTATCAACAGCTGTTGCCGTTGATGTCCTAAGTCAGAATGCCTTTCGGTTTTGGCTGAAAGGCATTTCCCGTAAATATTAATTCTATTGAATTATATCGAAGTAAGTATGTGTGTTTTCTGATTTTTATATTATTGCTGAGCAGGCGCCTTTTTCATCGCTATTTCTTCGCTTAATGTGTCTCACACAACCACAAGGAGAGTGAGATGGACGATCACGTTGCACGCAGGAAACGGATGTTCGGCCTGGGAATGTTAGTTGTCGGTGCAGTGGTATACCTGGTGGGACTGTGGCCAGGCTGTCATACATTAAGCGAAAAGGGATATTTTTTTGCGGCAATCGTCATGTGCGGTTTTCCAGTCTTAATTCGTCAGGAACACACGGGGAATGACCGTTTGCTTTCTCGTTGCAAATCTTTGCTGTTGCTTGGCATCGGCATGGTCGCGGTCGGCGTATTTAACCTGGCGCTGGCGGGCGCGCTGAAAATACTGTGTCTGGTGGCGCTGGGGGTCAGTATATATGGAACCGATCTTTACGCTTCCTACAGTGATGATGAATGATGGCCGGAGCCATCATTCGTTTAGCTAACCCATTTCCGTTTATCAATACGCTGTAACAGCATGGAAAGTAGCAGGCTTCCTGTCACCGTCGCGGCAAAAACCCACACGATGTCTAACGGCGGCCAACGTTTTAACTCCAGACCATTAGTACGTAGCGCATGGATAATCAGCGCGTGGAAACCATAAATACCCAGCGAGTGGCGGGAGACAAGCCCCAGTCCAGGTAACGTCCGCGCATTCAGCTTATTTTTAACTACCGTGAACAGTGAGACGGCGCAAATAAACACCATGGGACCGCAATACAGATACCAGGTATCGGCAAAATTTCCGCGCCAGCGTAATTCATGCAATGTGCCGCGAGAAATAACAAATACCGCGATGATGAACAGGGCAGTGCAGATAAGCGTCAGCGATGACTTTTGCGTCTCCATCATGCCAATGGCGCGGCCCAGGATACCGTAGAGAATGTAGTAGAACGTGTCGCCGTTGATATACAGATTGATGGGCAACCATTCAACGCCGCCAATTTTTTGCGGCACAGTATTTGGGTTAGCAATAATACCAATGATCACCATCAGCATCAGGAGCATTTTGCCGCTCACGTTTTTTACCTGGATTAATGGCGATACCAGGTAGATCACCGCAATCGCAAAGAAAAACCACAGGTGGTAAAACACGGGTTTTTGCAGCACATTTTTTAGCGAAAGCTCGACGTTGATCGAAGTAAAAAGTGAAATGTAAGCCAGGGCGACAACGCTGTAAAAGATAAGGCACAGGGCGATACGTAAAAAATGCCGCGGTTGCGCGCAGCGCTCGCCAAAAAAAAGATAGCCTGAAATCATAAAAAACAGAGGAACGCTAACGCGCGAAGCCGAATTCAGGACATTCGCAATATCCCAGTTTAGCGGGCTGACGCTGTGGGCGTTGGTGATGTACCACGTTGTAGTATGGATCATCACTACCATTAAACAGGCGATCCCTCGCAGGTTATCAATCCAGTTAATTTTAGGCTGCATCAGTTCCTCAGCTTCCGTTTCAATAGAGTTCCAGCGCGGTGGCTCACTGGAAAAATCCGACTTTCTACGCTACATCTTGTGATGGCGTAAGGAGATTCGCACAATGTGTCTGCTACCCACAAACCTTAATAATAAGACTGACCAGCAAACCAGACGGTAATAAAAATGATAATGAAGTATTTCTGTTCTGTGATGATAGCCATCGCTCTGGTGGGATGCACTGCGACACCGCCACCGACGCAAAAAGCCCAGCAGAGTAAAGTGAGCCCAACACGCACGCTGGATATGGAAGCATTGTGTAAAGCTCAGGCGGCGCAGCGTTACAATACTGGCGCACAGAAAATTGCTGTTACCGGTTTCGAACAGTTTCAGGGGAGCTATGAGATGCGGGGTAATACCTTCCGTAAAGAGAGTTTTGTCTGCTCTTTTGATGCAGATGGGCAGTTTTTACATCTTTCTATGCGGTAAAAGCCGCGCCTGGTGAGGTGTGATGCCGCGAAATCCGGCAATTTTCGCTAAACAAACCGGTTTCATACTGTATATCTCGCATCCAGCGGGTATACTGGCTCCTTCCTTTAAATCCACACGTATCCAGCACGAAATAATATGCAAAAGTTTGATACCAGGACCTTCCAGGGCTTGATCCTGACCTTACAGGATTACTGGGCTCGCCAGGGCTGCACCATTGTTCAACCATTGGACATGGAAGTCGGCGCGGGAACTTCTCATCCAATGACCTGCCTGCGCGCGCTGGGGCCAGAGCCGATGGCGACTGCCTATGTGCAGCCTTCTCGTCGTCCGACCGATGGCCGCTACGGCGAAAACCCGAACCGCTTACAGCACTACTATCAGTTCCAGGTAGTGATTAAGCCGTCTCCGGACAACATTCAGGAGCTGTACCTCGGTTCTCTGAAAGAGCTGGGTATGGACCCGACCATTCACGACATCCGTTTCGTGGAAGATAACTGGGAAAACCCGACGCTGGGCGCCTGGGGACTCGGCTGGGAAGTGTGGCTGAATGGCATGGAAGTGACGCAGTTCACCTACTTCCAGCAGGTCGGCGGCCTGGAGTGCAAGCCGGTGACCGGTGAAATCACCTACGGTCTGGAACGTCTGGCGATGTATATCCAGGGCGTGGACAGCGTTTACGACCTGGTCTGGAGCGATGGCCCGCTGGGTAAAACCACCTACGGCGACGTGTTCCATCAAAACGAAGTGGAGCAGTCCACCTATAACTTTGAATACGCCGATGTGGATTTCTTATTCACCTGCTTCGAGCAGTATGAGAAAGAAGCCCAGCAGCTGCTGGCGCTGGAAAACCCGCTGCCGCTGCCGGCCTACGAACGTATTCTGAAAGCCGCCCATAGCTTCAACCTGCTGGATGCGCGTAAAGCTATCTCCGTCACCGAACGTCAGCGCTACATTTTGCGTATTCGCACCCTGACCAAAGCAGTGGCAGAAGCTTATTATGCTTCCCGTGAAGCCCTCGGCTTCCCGATGTGCAACAAAGACAAGTAAGAGGCGGCCATGTCTGAGAAAACTTTTCTGGTGGAAATCGGCACTGAAGAGCTGCCACCAAAAGCACTGCGCAGTTTGGCTGAGTCCTTTGCTGCGAACTTCACTGCGGAGCTGGATAACGCCGGCCTCGCGCACGGTAACGTTGAATGGTTTGCCGCCCCGCGCCGTCTGGCGCTGAAAGTGGCGAATCTTGCTGAATCTCAGCCCGATCGCGAAGTCGAAAAACGTGGTCCGGCGATTGCTCAGGCGTTTGACGCCGAAGGCAAACCGAGCAAAGCGGCAGAAGGCTGGGCGCGCGGCTGCGGGATCACCGTTGATCAGGCCGAGCGTCTGAAGACCGACAAAGGCGAATGGCTGCTGTATCGTGCCCACGTGAAGGGCGAAAGTACCGAAGCGCTGGTGCCGAACATGGTAGCCACCTCGCTGGCGAAACTACCGATCCCGAAACTGATGCGCTGGGGCGCGTCTGACGTACACTTCGTGCGTCCGGTGCACACCGTGACCCTGCTGTTGGGCGATAAGGTCATTCCGGCGACTATTCTGGGTATTCAGTCTGACCGCGTCATTCGCGGCCACCGCTTTATGGGTGAGCCGGAGTTCACTATCGACAATGCTGACCAGTACCCGCAAATTCTGCTGGAGCGCGGTAAAGTCATTGCCGACTACGAAGCGCGTAAAGCCAAAATCAAAGCGGACGCTGAAGAAGCAGCACGTAAGATTGGCGGTAATGCCGACCTGAGCGAAAGCCTGCTGGAAGAAGTAGCTTCGCTGGTGGAATGGCCGGTGGTATTGACGGCGAAATTCGAAGAGAAATTCCTCGCCGTGCCTGCCGAAGCGCTGGTGTACACCATGAAGGGCGACCAGAAGTATTTCCCGGTTTATGACAACGCGGGCAAGCTGCTGCCGAACTTTATCTTCGTCGCCAACATCGAGTCGAAAGATCCGACCCAGATTATCTCCGGTAACGAGAAAGTGGTGCGTCCGCGTCTGGCAGATGCTGAATTCTTCTTCAATACCGACCGTAAAAAACGTCTGGAAGACCATCTGCCGCGTCTACAAACCGTGCTGTTCCAGCAACAGCTGGGCACGCTGCGCGACAAGACCGACCGTATTCAGGCGCTGGCGGGCTGGATTGCCGGTCAGATTGGCGCTGACGTCAACCACGCCACTCGTGCGGGCCTGCTCTCCAAGTGCGACCTGATGACCAACATGGTCTTCGAGTTCACCGACACCCAGGGCGTGATGGGGATGCACTACGCGCGCCATGATGGTGAAGCGGAAGATGTGGCCGTGGCGCTGAACGAACAGTATCAGCCACGCTTTGCCGGTGATGACCTGCCGTCTAACCCGGTGGCCTGCGCGCTGGCGATCGCCGATAAGATGGATACTCTGGCGGGTATCTTCGGTATTGGTCAGCATCCGAAAGGCGACAAAGACCCGTTTGCGCTGCGTCGTGCCGCGCTGGGCGTGCTGCGCATCATCGTTGAGAAGAACCTCGCTCTTGATCTGCAAACGCTGACCGAAGAAGCGGTGCGTCTGTATGGCGACAAGCTGACCAATGCCAACGTAGTCGATGATGTGATCGATTTTATGCTGGGTCGCTTCCGCGCCTGGTATCAGGATGAAGGTTACACCGTCGACACTATCCAGGCGGTACTGGCGCGTCGTCCGACCCGTCCGGCAGATTTCGATGCTCGTATGAAAGCGGTATCGCACTTCCGTACCCTGGAAGAAGCCTCTGCGCTGGCGGCGGCGAACAAGCGCGTCTCCAACATCCTGGCGAAAGCCACTGAGCCGCTGAACGATATCGTCCACGCCTCCGTACTGAAAGAAGCGGCGGAAATTGAGTTGGCCAGACATCTGGTTGTGCTGCGTGATAAGCTTCAGCCGTACTTTGCCGATGGTCGTTATCAGGAAGCGTTGATTGAGCTGGCGGCACTGCGCGCGCCGGTGGATGAATTCTTCGAAAATGTCATGGTTAACGCGGAAGAGAAAGATATCCGTATCAACCGCCTGACGCTGTTGTCGAAACTTCGCGAACTGTTCCTGCAGGTTGCGGATATTTCGTTACTGCAATAAGCGTTCAGTTAATTAAACAAAAACCTGCTTTCGGGCAGGTTTTTTTATTTTTAACGTAATGGTAATTCCGTCAGACAGGTCTGGCTGTCATCTTTGGTGGCAATGGCATGTGACGCCGTTTTACCGTTGTAGCTTACTTCCAGCGTCCCTTCCATATTGCGCGGTAACCAAACACCGATAAATCCGTTCCGATAGCTTTGCATCTCTTTTTGTACGATGACAGCGCCTTTACTGTCTGTCACTTTTACAGTGAACGGTTTATTCGGCATTTCTCCCTGACAGCCGGAAAGGCTGTGGTTAAAACAGGGGTGTGTCCGCCATTCATAGGGCGCAAAAGAGAGATAGAATTTGTCGCCTAACGGCAGCGTATAAATCTGCTCTCCGTCAGATAATTTGAGCTCGGTACTGGTAATCGACGCGGAGTAAGGCAAAGGACGGCTCTGCGGCGTCTGATCAATCGAATCCACGATCTGCTCAACCGTTTTTCCCGCCAGCCCATGTTGCGCCAGAAAAGCGGATTCTGAGGATGCCGCAAGCGCGGAGCCGCTGGCGCATAAACCCAAAAGTAATAACCATGATGATTTCGACATAACTTCAATTCCTTGTGAACAATCTCCTTGCCTACTATAGGGGTTCCCCTAAGGGAAAGGTCAAAGGGACACAGGGTAAAGTAATGCAAAGTTATGCTGGGGGGAGAGGGGGGAATTGGAATAAAAAAATCCCCGCCATCAGGCAGGGATTCAAAATTCTGAGCTTTTTAAGCTTACAGGCTGGTTACGTTGCCAGCTGCCGGGCCTTTAGCGCCGCTTTCGATGGTGAAGGAAACTTTCTGACCTTCGTCCAGAGATTTGTAACCATCGTTCTGAATAGCGGAGAAGTGTACGAACACGTCTTTAGAACCGTCATCAGGAGTAATAAAGCCGAAGCCTTTATCAGCGTTGAACCATTTTACGATACCAGTCATTTTACCGGACATAGTGTATTACCTTTTAAAAAATAAGTGTGCCTTTCGGCGTTATGGCGTGCTTTACAGATTTTTTAAGCGTTAAGGAAATGCGCACTACGAGGGGTATCTAATGGATAACTCTTGAAGGGACTTGCCTTACTAAACTGCTTTAATGGTCTGTACGTCAAACCGTTGAGCACATTAACTCATGTAATGCCGGGCGATGCAACTTTTATTTTACTTTATTTCTCCAGGCCAGTAATCGGGCGGGGGAAACGGCCCTTACGCAGGACCGTTAAAACAGGAAATGGTAAAAATTACTCCATCAATTGCTTACTTAAGCGTGGGTTTGCCTGTATCAGGCGCATCAATTTGAGCTCTGCTGGCGTGGGTTTTTCGCGTTTCGATTCCCATTCCTGAACCATGGCAACCGTTACGCCCAGCGCTCTGGCGAATTCATCTGTTTTTAGTCCCGTTCCTCTCCGTAACTGTTCAAATTCGGTAAAAGGATTGGGTTTTTGCGTCAGGGTGATCTTTCGCGTTTCATCTTTAAAAACAATTTGTTCCAGGCTGCTCAGCAGCTCAAACATCGGATCTTTATATTCCATTGAGAACTCCTGTAAATCACACAGCGGGATCGTGAAATGCATCGAAGCCTCTTAAGAATAGTCGGGAAACTTGCGGGTGGGGGGCGACGCGCCGCCAGGAAGCGCTATCGATTCGTTTCGATGCCTTACGCTACGCGACTTTTAGGACGCTAACAATTTGATCCAGGAAGATATATCCGTCTTTCAGAAAATAATTGTAAAGATTAAAAAAATATTACATCACCCGCTGGAAAGCTTTCTTGCCGCGTTTTTTATCGCAGTGTCAGGTCAAAAATTAACAATAAAATAACAAATTAAGCATTGATGCAGATAAACATAATTTTCCGCTACAAGATCGCGTGGAAAGGGTATCCTGCAAGCCTGACCTGGACTATCCTTGTAAGCCGTCAGGCACGCAGGTGTCGTTGTGCGCATTTTTGGGTGAAAGGAGTATTAACAATGGCGACAGGTAAGTCCTGCTCTCGCTGGTTTGCGCCTGTTGTGGCGTTATTAATGGTGTTTAGCCTGAGCGGGTGTTTTGATAAAGAAGGCGATCAGCGCAAAGCGTTTGTCGATTTCCTGCAGAATACAGCAATGCGTAGCGGAGAGCGTTTACCAACGCTGACGGCCGATCAGAAAAAACAGTTTGGTCCGTTCGTGTCTGATTACGCGATACTGTATGGCTACTCGCAGCAGGTAAACCAGGCGATGGATTCCGGTCTGCGCCCGGTGGTCGATAGCGTTAACGCCATCCGCGTTCCGCAGGATTATATGACGCAACGCGAGCCGCTGCGGCAGGCAAATGGTTCGTTAGGCGTGCTGGCGCAACAGTTGCAGAATGCAAAACTGCAGGCTGATGCCGCGCATGGCGCGTTAAAGCAGGCCGATGACCTGAAACCTGTGTTTGATCAGGTCTACAAAAAAGTGGTCACCGTGCCGGCAGATGCTTTGCAGCCGCTGATCCCGGCGGCGCAGATCTTTACGCAGCAGTTGGTACAAGTGGGCGATTATATTGCGCAACAGGGCGAGCAGGTGAGCTTTGTCGCGAACGGCATTCAGTTCCCGACCTCACAGCAGGCCAGCCAATATAATGCGCTGATTGGGCCGTTGGCCTCGCAGCATCAGGCGTTTAATCAGGCCTGGACTGCGGCGGTAAACGCGACCCAGTAATGACAGTCTGCCCGATAAGCGCAAGCCAGCGTTTATCGGGCCTGTAGCGTTATCCCGCCGCTTGCGGATTGACGCAGTTCTTCTCTATTTTTCCCTGCAGCGCATCAATCAAATTATCCACCGCACAGGCCATCATGTTGTAGCGCGTCTCATGCGTTGCCGAGCCAATATGCGGCACCGCGACGACATTAGACATGTTCAGCAGGGGCGAATCCACAGATAGCGGTTCATGCTCAAAGACATCCAGACCTGCCGCATATATTTCACCGTTTTGCAGCGCGGCAATCAGCGCGTTTTCATCGACCACCGGGCCGCGTCCGGCATTAATAAAAATGGCGGACGATTTCATTCTGGCAAACTGTGTTGCGCCAAACAGATGTCGCGTTTCTGCCGTTAGCGGCAGGATCACGCAGACAAAATCAGCCTCCTGCAACAACGTATCCAGATCGCAGTAGCGGGCGTTAAACCGGTCTTCTGCCTCCTGATGCCGCCGACGGGCGTGATAGAGAACCGGCATGGTAAACCCAAAGTGCGCTCGCTGCGCCAGCGCCATCCCGATACGCCCCATCCCAACGATACCGAGCGTTTTGTGATGGACATCGACGCCAAACCACGCCGGGCCAATGCTTTCTGTCCATTCACCCGCCTTAACCCGTTCTGCGACGTCCACCACGCGGC
This sequence comes from Salmonella sp. SG203, assembly GCF_013350575.1. Classification (NCBI taxonomy): domain Bacteria; kingdom Pseudomonadati; phylum Pseudomonadota; class Gammaproteobacteria; order Enterobacterales; family Enterobacteriaceae; genus Salmonella; species Salmonella sp. SG203. The sequence continues at coordinate 39,722 of NZ_SNMT01000020.1, read as the reverse complement.
GGGCAGTGGCCAGCATCAACGCCATCACCGTATCGGCAACGGTTTCCGTCAAAACGGCAGGCGTGTGCATCAGGACTATTTTGCGGGCAGTAAGGGCGTCCACCTCGACATTATCGTATCCCACCGAGATGGTCGACGCCGCGCGTAGCGCCGGCATTTTTTCCAGCAGCGCGCGGTTAACGGTTTCGCTGGCGCCCAGAAGGCCTTGCGCGCTGGCAAATGCCTGCGCGTGTCGCGCTACCGTTTCCGGATGCAGGTTCGGTACCTGGGTGACGGTAAAATGCGCCTCCAGGCGATGCAGCAAATCATCAGGCAGGGTTTTGTAGAGAATGATGGACGGCTTCATGCGACTCTCCGTAAATCAAAAGGTAAGCGCGGCATGCGCCAACCGGAACAGGCTTATTATTAACCCGTTTAGCCATCATCGACCAGCCAATTTCCCCGCTGTCGGCAGCCGTGTCGTGGTAAATAATGAATGAATACCGAGTAATGCGACGTGTATCCGGTCTGGAGAAGGAATGGCGAGGGAGTAATGCAGGCCGGGTAAAGCATGCCGCCTTACCCGGTACTGTCGTTTACTGCAATGGACTCAAGGTAATTTCGACGCGGCGGTTTTGCGCCTTACCTTCTGCCGTACTGTTGCTGGCGATCGGGTTCGCCGGCCCCATTCCGCTGGTACGGATACGGCTGGCGTCGACGCCCTGGGTGATCAGCGAACTGGCGACGGAGTCAGCACGCTGCTGCGACAGACGCATATTCAGATCGTGGCTACCGGTACTGTCGGTGTAGCCCACCACATTGACGGCGGTCTTGGGATACTCTTTCAGCACCATCGCCACGCCGGTCAGCGTGTTAGCGCCTGCCGGTTTCAGCGTCGCGCTGCTGCTGTCGAAGGTGACATTATTCGGCATATTCAGAATGATATTATCGCCGCTTCGCGTCACGCTAACGCCTGTGCCCCGCATTTTGTCACGCAGTTTCGCTTCCTGTACGTCCATGTAGTAACCCACGCCGCCGCCCAGCGCCGCGCCAGCCGCCGCGCCAATCAGCGCGCCTTTACCGCGATCTTTTTTGGAGGAGGAGAGTGCGCCGATACCTGCGCCGACCAGCGATCCAATACCCGCGCCAATGCCGGATTTACCTGCTTCGCGTTCGCCGGTGTAAGGGTTTGTTGTGCAGCCAGATACTGCCAGGGCGCCGCTCACGATGGCAGCAATCACAAATACACGTTTTTTCATCTTAAATCCTTATCACTTTTTTATTTTTACCACAGCGACCGTGGCGGTTGATTATGACGTCTGCACATGAAGAAAATTCCAGGGAAAACTCTGAAATTTGTAAGTAACATTGATCGGCAAAATAAATAATCCCAATAATTCAGGAGCGAACCTTGACCCACGCACCATCGCGTCATTCGGTATTGACCGCCGCACACTGGGGGCCAGTCCGCGTTGAAACCGACGGAGAACGCATTTTTGCCTCGTATGGCGAACTCCCGACGGCACACCAGAACTCCCTGCAAACCGTTGTGCATGACCAGGTTCACAGTAAAACGCGGGTTCGCTTCCCGATGGTGCGTAAAGGGTTCCTGGCTTCTCCCGATAAGCCGCAAGGCATACGCGGGCAGGATGAGTTTGTTCGCGTAAGTTGGGATGACGCGCTGGACCTGATCCACGCTCAGCACAAACGTATTCGCGAAAGTTATGGGCCATCGTCCATCTTCGCCGGCTCCTACGGTTGGCGTTCGAACGGCGTATTGCATAAAGCGGCTACGCTATTGCAGCGTTACATGGCGCTGGCGGGAGGGTATACCGGCCATCTTGGCGATTATTCCACCGGCGCGGCGCAGGCTATCATGCCTTATGTGGTGGGTGGCAACGAGGTTTACCAGCAGCAGACTAGCTGGCCGGTGGTGCTGGAACACAGCGAGGTGGTGGTGCTCTGGAGCGCGAACCCGCTGAATACTCTGAAAATTGCCTGGAATGCCTCGGATGAACAGGGGCTCGACTATTTTGCGGCGTTGCGACAAAGCGGCAAGCGCCTGATCTGCATCGATCCGATGCGATCGGAAAGCGTCGACTTTTTTGGCGATAAGATGGAGTGGATCGCCCCACATATGGGCACCGATGTGGCGTTAATGTTGGGAATCGCCCATACGCTGGTGGAAAACGGTTGGCAGGATGAAGCGTTCCTTGCCCGCTGCACGACGGGTTATGACCGCTTCGCCGACTATCTTTTGGGCACGACCGACGGTACGGCCAAAACAGCGGAATGGGCGGCGGAAATTTGCGGCGTTTCTGCGGTGAAAATCCGTGAACTGGCGGAAATATTTCATCATAACACCACCATGTTGATGGCCGGTTGGGGAATGCAGCGTCAGCAGTTCGGCGAGCAAAAGCACTGGATGATGGTTACGCTGGCCGCAATGCTGGGGCAAATTGGTACGCCTGGCGGCGGGTTTGGTTTTTCTTATCATTTTGCTAACGGCGGAAACCCGACGCGCCGCGCCGCCGTGTTAGCCTCGATGCAGGGAAGCATCTCTGGCGGGGTCGATGCGGTAGATAAAATACCGGTGGCGCGTATTGTCGAGGCGCTGGAAAACCCCGGTGGGTTTTACCAACACAATGGGATGGATCGCCGCTTCCCGGATATTCGTTTTATCTGGTGGGCGGGCGGCGCGAACTTTACCCATCATCAGGATACCAACCGTCTGATTCGCGCGTGGCAAAAACCGGAACTGGTCGTTATCTCGGAATGTTTCTGGACGGCCGCCGCGAAACACGCGGATATTGTTCTGCCTGCGACCACCAGCTATGAGCGCAACGATTTAACCATGACCGGCGACTATAGCAATCAGCATTTGGCGCCGATGAAGCAGGTCGTGTCGCCCCGGTGGGAGGCGCGGAATGATTTTGACGTTTTTGCTGAACTGAGCGAACGGTGGGAAGCCGGTGGTTACGCTCGGTTCACCGAAGGAAAAAGCGAGCTGGCGTGGCTGGAGACTTTCTACAATATTGCCGCCCAGCGTGGCGCCAGCCAGGGGGTGACGCTGCCGCCGTTTGCCGCATTCTGGCAGGCTAACCGTTTACTGGAGATGCCGGAAAATCCCGCCAACGCGCAGTTTGTGCGCTTCGCGGATTTTCGCCGCGATCCTGATAGCCATCCGCTAAAAACGGCCAGCGGCAAAATCGAAATCTATTCTACGCGCATTGCCAGCTATGGTTACGCGGATTGTCCCGGTCATCCGATGTGGCTGGTGCCGGATGAGTGGCACGGGAACGCCGATGCGGGGCAGGTTCAGCTACTTTCCGCGCATCCGGCGCATCGTCTGCATAGCCAGCTCAACTACAGTTCATTACGGGAGCGGTATGCGGTAGCCGGACGCGAACCGGTGACGATTCATCCGCAGGATGCGACAACGCGCGGAATCGTCGATGGCGATACGGTACGCGTCTGGAATCATCGCGGGCAGGTTCTGGCGGGCGCGGTCGTTACCGACGGAATTCGGCCTGGCGTTATCTGTATTCACGAAGGCGCATGGCCGGACCCTGAACCTACCGCAGGCGGCATATGCAAAAACGGCGCGGTAAACGTCCTGACAAAAGATCTTCCCAGTTCCCGGCTGGGGAACGGTTGTGCGGGCAACACCGCGCTGGTCTGGTTTGAGAAATATACCGGCCCGGCGCTACCGCTTACGGCGTTTGATCCGCCTGCCAACTCATAATCCAGGTGGGGTGGGCGGTATCCTCCTGCCAGGCGCTATCTTCAATACGAAAACCAAGCGCATGGTAGAAGTTTACGGCGGATTGATTTTTCTGGTAAACCTCAAGGCTCAGCAGAGGAAAACGTTGCTGGACATATTCCAGAAGCGCTTTGCCAATGCCGTGTCTTAACGCGTCGGGGGCGACAAACAGCGCCCCGACAAAACGGGCTTCCAGTACGCTGACGAAGCCTTTCAGTTGTCCATTTTCCTCCCATACCCAGGTTTGTGCGGCGGGTAAATAGACGTCGCGTACAATTGCTTCGCTCTCGTGCCAGTAACGTTCTTCGATAAAGGGATGGGCATAAATGGTACTTTTCATCCACAGCGCCAGAATAGACGCCATGTCTTCACTCTGGGATTTGCGAATCATGTTTTTCTCCCGGATGGCAAAAACAGCCGGTAATATGGTCGTTGACCAGTCCGCACGCCTGCATAAAGGAGTAACAGATAGTCGTACCGACAAACTTGAAACCGCGTTTTTTCAATGCCTTAGCAAGCGCATCGGACGCAGGTGTTGAGGTGGGGATCTCATCCAGGCTGGCCGCCTGGGTGATCTCCGGTTGGCCATCAACGAATGACCAGACAAAATCGGCGAAAGACTCGCCGTTTTGCTCCATCGCAAGCCAGGCGCGGGCGTTACTGATAATGGCCTGAATTTTACCGCGATGTCGTATGATGCCCGTGTTCTGCAGCAGGTGTTCGACATCCTCCTCCTGCATAGCTGCGATGCGTACCGGATCAAACTGATGAAAACAGGCGCGGTAGTTCTCCCTCTTTTTAAGCACGGTGATCCAGGATAAACCGGCCTGTTGACCTTCAAGACAGATCATTTCAAACAGCTTTCTGCTGTCAGTTTCCGGTACGCCCCACTCGTTATCATGATAGGCAATATAAAGGGGGTCCGGGCTGACCCAGTCGCAACGCTGCATAGACTTCCTCGTTATTGTGGTTACCGCGAAAATTTCCTTCAACCCGCCTTGACGGGCCCGCTAAAAGGACAATAGTTAATACAGGGCTGATGCCCGACATCCTTCATTCAATGACAATAATATCGCCGAATTCGGCTCTACTCTGGAGTCGCGTTGATGATTGTAAGAAAACGCCGTGGTCGCCGGACATTGCGTTGTCTGGCGGGCCTTATGGCCTGCTCGTTTTTTATCAATACCACGTATGCCTGGCAACAAGAATATATCGCTGAAGCGGCTCCGGGGCATACGACGGAACGCTATACCTGGGACAGCGATCACCAACCGAATTACAACGACATACTGGCCGAACGTATTCAGTCTACGCAAAATACGGTGGGTCCGGTGCTTAGCCTGGCGGATGAAACCCCGCTTGATGCGACCAGCGGTATCAGTATGGGCTGGAATTTTCCGCTTTCCCGACGCGTAACCACTGGGCCGGTCGCGGCGCTGCATTACGACGGTTCGACGTCATCAATGTATAACGAATATGGCGATAGCGCGACGACATTAGCGCTTACCGATCCGTTATGGCACGCCAGCGTCAGTACGTTAGGCTGGCGGGTAAACTCGCAGTTCGGCGATGTCCGTCCCTGGGCGCAAATCAGCTATAACCAACAGTTTGGGGAAAATATCTGGAAAGCTCAGTCCGGGTTGAGTCGTATGACCGCAGGAAATCAGGCGGGAAACTGGCTGGATGTCACCGTAGGCGCGGACGTGTTACTTAACCCGCACATGGCAGCGTATGCGGCGTTTTCCCAGGCGGAAAACAGCGCTACGGATAGTGATTATTTGTATACCCTGGGGGTGAGCGCCAGGTTTTAACAGGATAAACCGCCACCTGGACTTATTAGAAGTTCAGCTAATACCCTGTCTATATATTTACAAAAATATATAGGTCAATCACATTCTCTATAGACACTTTTTGCGCTTCCTGTGGTCTACTTAGCCGCGCTGGTAGACTTTCTCACATCTGCGTTAGCCGCATATTTACCTGTTTGATTACAGAATCGTTGTACAGGTCGTTTTTATCCCGATTCCCAGGGTTTGTTTGCATGAGATACATTAAATCGATGACGCAACAGAAACTTAGTTTCTTGCTTGCGCTCTATATCGGTCTGTTTATGAATTGCGCCGTGTTTTACCGCCGTTTCGGCAGTTATGCACAAGAATTTACCATTTGGAAAGGCCTCTCCGCAGTTGTCGAACTGGGCGCCACGGTGCTGGTCACTTTCTTCTTACTTCGTCTTCTTTCACTGTTTGGCCGACGCGTCTGGCGTGTGCTGGCCACGCTGGTGGTGCTGTTTTCCGCTGGCGCCAGTTATTACATGACCTTCCTGAACGTGGTGATTGGCTACGGCATTATTGCGTCTGTTATGACCACCGATATCGATCTCTCGAAAGAGGTGGTGGGGCTGCACTTCGTATTGTGGCTGATTGCCGTGAGCGTGCTTCCGCTCATCTTTATCTGGAGTAACCACTGTCGCTACACGTTGTTGCGCCAGCTACGTACGCCGGGGCAGCGTTTTCGCAGCGCCGCTGTAGTGGTACTCGCAGGCGTAATGGTGTGGGCGCCTATCCGCCTGCTGGATGTACAGCAAAAAAAGGTTGAACGGGCGACAGGTATCGACTTACCCAGCTATGGCGGCGTGGTGGCGAACTCCTATCTGCCTTCAAACTGGTTATCTGCGTTAGGGCTGTATGCCTGGGCGCAGGTAGATGAGTCGTCGGACAATAATTCGTTAATAAACCCGGCCAGGAAATTTACCTATGTTGCGCCGAAGGATGGGGATGACACCTACGTCGTTTTCATTATCGGTGAGACGACCCGTTGGGATCACATGGGGATTTTCGGCTACGAGCGTAATACCACGCCGAAGCTGGCGCAGGAAAAAAATCTGGCGGCATTCCGCGGCTATTCCTGCGATACCGCGACGAAGCTTTCTTTACGCTGTATGTTTGTACGGGAAGGTGGGGCGGATAATAACCCGCAGCGTACGTTAAAAGAGCAGAATGTTTTTGCCGTACTCAAACAGCTCGGATTCAGTTCCGATCTGTACGCCATGCAGAGCGAGATGTGGTTCTATAGCAATACCATGGCGGATAATATCTCCTACCGCGAGCAGATCGGCGCCGAGCCGCGTAACCGTGGTAAAACGGTTGATGACATGCTGTTGATTGATGAGATGCAGAACTCGCTTGCCCAGAACCCGGAGGGTAAGCATCTGATTATCCTGCATACTAAGGGGTCGCATTTTAACTATACGCAACGTTATCCGCGCAGCTACGCTCAGTGGAAGCCCGAATGTATTGGGGTCGATAGCGGCTGCACGAAAGCGCAGATGATCAACTCTTACGATAACTCCGTGACCTATGTGGATCACTTTATTACCAGTGTGTTCGATCAGCTGCGTGATAAAAAAGCGATTGTGTTCTACGCGGCTGACCACGGCGAGTCGATTAACGAACGCGAACATTTGCACGGTACGCCGCGCAATATGGCGCCGCCGGAGCAATTCCGTGTTCCGATGCTGGTATGGATGTCGGATAAATATCTTGCCAGTCCGCAACATGCGCAGATGTTCGCTCACCTGAAACAGCAGGCGGAGATCAAAGTGCCGCGTCGTCATGTGGAGCTGTACGATACGATAATGGGCTGCCTGGGGTATACATCGCCGGATGGCGGCATTAACCAGAACAACAACTGGTGCCATATTCCTGATGCGCAGAAAGTCGCCGCGAAGTAGGTTGTCTGCCGACTTTCTGGCCGATTGAATTGTATTTTGCGACTAAGGGATTGACGGGCGTGCGCCTGAGCAGTAAGATGCGCCCGCATTCGGTGATTGGCGCAGCCTGGTAGCGCACTTCGTTCGGGACGAAGGGGTCGGAGGTTCGAATCCTCTATCACCGACCAAATTCAGAAACCCTGCTCAACGAGCAGGGTTTTTTTGTATCTGAAGCCTGACGAGGATGAGAACCTCCGGGGGCAAGAGGTTCGACCCGAGCGAAGCGAGAGAACGTTGCGTCAGCAACGGCCCGCAGGGCGAGCCACGCAGTGGCGAGTCATCCTCTATCACCGACCAAATTCAGAAACCCTGCTCAGCGAGCAGGGTTTTTTGTATCTGAAGCCTGACGAGGATGAGAACCTCCGGGGGCAAGAGGTTCGACCCGAGCGAAGCGAGAGAACGCCAGAAGGCTACTGGCAAAGTTTATCGACCCGCTCGAAGAGCAGCGCGCCAGCCAGGAGAAAGTCCGCCGCGTCAGGGTGAATACGTTTAAAAATGTCGCCGCAAACTGGTATGAACTGAAAAAAGCGGCGGGGCTGAAATCCCATACGTTGCAGGATATCTGGAACTCGTTAAACCGGTATGTGTTTCCCCATATCGGAGAGATCAACATTGATGAACTCACGGCACAGCAGGTTATTGCAGCGCTGGAGCCTTGTCGCGCAGACGGTAAGCTGGAAACCGTAAAGCGAATGACGCAGCGGAGTGAACCGGCGTCACTTTGTGCATCAGGCGCATCCAAAGTGACGCCCCTGCCAGATACACTGGCGTTTGTCGGGCGAATTCCGGCGTTTTGGGCGCAGGTGAAGCAGATTAATTGTTGCTGGCATCTGTCACCGTTTTAGAGCAGACATACTTGAAAACTTCAAGTTCGCGCGATCGTTGCTTTCGGCAGCTGCCCTTTTTCATGCATCGCCTGAAGGCTCTTTTGCAGTCCCGGGACTGCGTCAGTTGCTGTAAACATAGCATTCAGGATGCAATGGTCAAGCAATTATTTATTGTAATATTTTGATAATTAATGGTTTTATCATTCACGCGAGAGCATGATGTATTATGCGTTTTGAGACGGATACTGAAATTTTGGATGCGCTGCAGGCGTTTGTATTGATAATACAATTAACTATTCGCTCAGGTTGTCCTTCTCTCTTCCTGGATTGTTAAATTAAACAGGTGCCGACCCGATTATGTTTCCTGTCAGTGATTTGCTGGATTTACAAACACTTTCTGAATCAGTTGAACTGGAGTTTAAGCTGGCGCAGGGAGCGGATGGTAAAGGTAAGCTGCCGGAGGATTTCTGGCGAACATACAGCGCGATGGCGAATACCCGTGGTGGCTATGTCGTGCTGGGCGTCAGAGAAAAGAAAGGGAATTTTATCGTTGAGGGGATCGGCGATATTGCTACTGTTATGAAGCAACTGTTTGATATTGCCAATAACAAGAAAAAAGTAAATGTCAATTTACTGACCGATCAATCGGTACAGGTCATTAATCTTGATAATAAAATGGTCATTGTCATTGAGATCCCCATAGCAAGACGTGAGCAAAAACCGGTCTACCTTAACAACCAGCCGATGACGGAAACATACATCCGTCGCCACGAAGGGGACTGCCACTGTTCTGAAGAGCAAATCAAAAGAATGCTCGCGGAGCAGGTAGAGGATAGTCGTGATGACCGGATCCTGGCAGGGTTTGATTTCAGCGATATCGATCAGGACAGTTTGCGTGCTTACCGTAACATCTTTGCGGTTGCGAAGCCTCAGCATCCCTGGCTGGAGCTGGATATCATCGATTTATTCAGGAACATTGGTGGCTGGCGAAAAAACCGCCAGAGCGGGGAAGAAGGCATCACTCTTGCGGGTATCCTGATGTTTGGTACCTGGAATGCTATTCAGGATGCGGTTCCAAACTATTTTGTTGATTATCGCGAGCGGGATGACACACAACCTGATTCCCGCTGGATCGACCGCATCTATCCGGATGGTTCATGGTCAGGCAATATTTTCGATTTTTACCGCCGGACATATCGAAAGCTCATTTCCGACCTTAAGGTGCCTTTTGAATTGCAGGATGGCATTCGGCTGGATGAAACCAAGGTTCATGAAGCTATCCGCGAGGCGCTTGTTAATACTCTGGTGCATGCTGATTACACGGGCCGAAGCTCGATCCTGGTCGTCAGGCGGCCGGATCTTTTTGGCTTCCGTAATCCTGGGCTGATGCGGATACCGCCGGAAATTGCAGTGAAGGGCGGGGAAAGCGATTGCCGTAACCGCCGTATGCACCAGATGTTCTTAATGATTGGCGCAGGTGAACGTGCAGGATCTGGTGTGCCCAAAATCATGAGCGGTTGGAAATGGGCGAATTGGCGCACACCAAAATTGTATGAGAAAACAGAGCCTTCTGAACAAACACTGCTTGAGCTGTCGACGGTAAGTCTTGTATCACAGGAGGTGACTGAGCGGCTTGATGATTTATTTGGTCAACGTTTTCATTTGCTTGATGATCTCGAACGAATGATCGTTATCACGGCGGCGACAGAAGGTTGGGTAAACCATGAGAGAGCATGTCAGCTCACAAGCAGACATTCCCGTGATGTTACCCTGGCATTTCCAAAGTTAGTGGATAAGGGCTTTCTTGTCGCCAGTGGTGAAAAGCGGGATAAATCATACAGCTTACCTGGAATGGAGTTGCCGTCTCCGGAAGAGGTCTTCGCTAATGCGTTAAGCTCTGCATCGAACTTAACGCATAACGCACAGGGCTTAACGCATAGTGACATCAGCTTAACGCATAGCGATCCTGACTTAGTGGATAGCCATCAGGGAAGAGATGAACACGGCAGATTTATCAGTCACTTGCTAGATAAACCGTTTATTGATGATCTTGACGTATTGAGCGAAGGATTTCGGAATGAACTTGAAGCGTTAGCTGCGCCATCGCGGGAACACCGTCGGCTGGAAGCCGGGGTAATGAAGGAGCTGCTTGTCCAGTTGTGCGATGGGCACTATTTATCTGTCGCGGTAATGGAAATATTGTTGGGACGTAAGGCGCAGAGTATTCGCCAGAATTACTTAAAACCTATGGTGGATTCAAAGCAACTGAAGCTGGCGTTTCCTAACAAGCCTAATTCGCCAAAACAGGGGTATACGCTATCTTAGTAGGCTTCTGGCTGTTGGGCCGCTCTCTGAGCGGCTTTTTTGCGTCTGTAGCTCAGCTATCTTCTACGCGTTTTATCGCGAAGTGGACGCCCGCACGACCAGTTCAGGCATGATCCCGTCGCTGTGACTGACCTTCTTGCCCGCCAGCAAATCAAATAATAGTGTGATTGCCTGTCGCGCCACCTCATCAAGATGCATATTCACTGCCGTCAGCGGCGGCAGCGATTCACGCGCGCGGATACCGTCATAGCGAGTAACCACCCGCATTTGTTCAGGTATGGCGATGTCTTGTTCCTGGAAAGCCCGTACCGCGCCGCTGGCAAAGGTATCGATCAGCACCAGCACGCCGTCAACGTCGGGATGCGCCTGTAATAGCTGCTGCGCGGCCTGGTAGCCGGCATTTTCACCCTCGCTTTCATTGAGAGAGTAGACGACGGGGTCCTGGCGCCCCGCGCACCAGCGCTGGTAAGCCGCTTCGCTCTCCAGAACTGATGTTCGCCGTGTGTTACCGACAAATAACGCACATTTGCTGGCACCGGAGGCCTCCAGATGCGTTAGCAGAAGTTGTGCTGTTGCCGCCGAGTGCAGCTCAACCCACGGCACAGGCGTGTCGGTCCCCGGCGTGCGGCCAATGGTGACGCAGGGAATGCCCGCTTGCGCCAGCGCCTGGAGCTGCGGGTCGTTCTCCGCCGGCTCAATCAGGATCGCCGCGTCAAAGCTGACGGCATCCAGTGGATTTGCCCCCGGCGGCACCAGAATCAGCGCATGCTGTTTTTCCAGCGCCATCATCGCGGACGTTAACGCCACCTCCATCATAAATCCCAGTCGTGACGCGCCGGAGGCAATCGCCAGCGGCACCGAAGAGAGCAAAGCAATGGTATTGGTTTTGCCGGTTCGCAACTGGCGGGCGCGAATATTCGGCGTGTAGTTGAGCGCAGCAATGGCCTCTTCAATACGCCGTCGCGTCTGCGGCTCGACAAAGCGAGTGTTGTGCAAGGCATTGGATACTGTCCCTGGCGACACACCTGCATAGCGGGCAACATCAATCAACTTTGCGCGTTTTTTATTTTGAACAGCCATCTGCTTCCTGACCTGCGAAAATTTGCGCACAGGATAGCATATTTACCAGACGGTAACGTTTGCTTTTTTTCAGTGAGGATCGTAAAAAACTCTTCATTAAAACGTTTTAATGGGGTATTTTGGCGCAAATTTATTCCTCAGGAGGCGATGTGGCACACTTAACTCAGGACTCGACTTTTACCCTTGGACGCCGTCCGGCGGGCCTTATCTACGCTGATAATGCGAAGAGCTTTGGCGGCTATACGCTTTTTGCGCCGCAAACCGCCGAAGGGCGGGTTTACCTGGTGGACGAGCAGGGCGAAGTCGCGCATCAGTGGCAGCTTCCGGTTCGCGCCGGGCGTGATGCGGTGCTGCTGCCGAACGGTAATCTGGGTTATAACGGCAGCCACCGCACTTCAGCGAACCTCTATCCGGCGTGGGATCTCTGGCACGGCGGCGACTTCTACGAAGTGACGCCGGATAACGAAATCGTCTGGCATTACGAAGATATTTACCATCACCATGATGCGCAATGGTTGGCGAACGGTAATCTGCTGTATACCGCCGCGTCGCCGTTGCCTGCCGATATCGCCGCCCGTGTTACCGGCGGCGACTCGCGCCGCGATGCGCCGGACGGCGTGATTCAGAGCGACGTCGTCAAAGAGGTCAATCGCGACGGTGAAGTGGTGTGGGAATGGCGTGCCTGGGAGCATTTGAATCCGGAAGATTTCCCGATTCATGATATTTTCGACCGCCGCCACTGGCCGATGATTAACGGCCTGTCCGTCACCCGTGATGGCCTGGTACTGATGAGCCTGCGTACCACTTCCGGCGTCATTGCCGTGGATAAAGAGAGCGGGAAGGTTATCTGGCATGCAGGGCCGGAAGTGGTAGCGCAGCAGCACACGCCGGTTGAGATGGAGAACGGGTCGATTCTGGTTTTCGATAACGGCAACTTGCGTCCCGGCGTCACCTCGCCGCATTCCACGGTGCTGGAGTTCGATCCGCAGACCAAAGCGATTACCTGGCAGTATCGCGATATCTTCCCGCCGGCGTTTTTCTCGCCGTATATGGGGAGCGCGCAGCGGCTGGCGAACGGCAACACCTTTATCTGTGAATCGGCGTTTGGCCGCCTGTTTGAAGTTACCCCGGAAGGCGAAACGGTATGGGAATATATCATTCCGTTCTTTAATGAATATCCGGAGCACCTCAGTAAAGGCATTATTCCTGGAAAACAGAACAGCGCCTTCCGTGCGCATCGCTATGCCGCTGATGCCATTAGTTGGTTGAAATAATGCAGACCGCCAGCCCGCGCTGGCGGTTATTTTTTTGATGTTTTATGGGAGTTAATCATGCCGCAACCTGGCCTTACTACGCCGGATAACGATGCATTACCCTGGCAAACCACCTTACTTTTGGCGCTTCAGCATGTGCTGGTCGTTGCCGCCACCCCCATTACCTCCGTCTTTCTGATCGCCAAAGCGCTCCACTTTACCGATACGGTGACCGCCTCGGTACTTAGCGCGACCTTTCTGATGTGCGGTCTGGGCGCTATTCTGCAAAGCCTGGGTGTGAAAGGGGTGGGCGCGCGTTTGCCGTTTATCATGGTACCGGGGGGCGCGCCGATTGCGATTTTCGTTGCGATCGCTTTACAGACCAATATCCAGACCGCGATTGGCGCCGTAATTCTGACCTCGCTGTTCTACTTTATCGCGTTGCCGATTTTCCGCCGCTGCCTGCACCATTTTCCCCCCTTTATCATTGGCATCATGCTGCTAATGGTGTCGATTAACCTTATTCGCCTGTACGGCGGGTTGATCATTGGCCAGCCAGGGAGCGCCGACTTCGCTCATCCAACCAGTATCATTTTATCGCTGGGGACTATCCTGATAACGCTGATTTTCGCGCTGGCGTTTAGCGGTATTTTGCGCCAGCTGGCGGTAATGTTCGGCCTTTTAGCGGGAACGCTGCTGGGAATGGCGCTGGGCAGCACCGATTTTAGCGGTGTTAGTCACGGGCCGCTGTTTAGTTTCCCACAGCTTTTGCCGTTCGGCTGGCCGATTTTTGATCTTTCCGCCTCGCTGCCGTTACTGATTTATGCGGTCATCTCTATGGCTGAAGCAACCGGGCAAACGATTGCGACCGCGGAAATAGTCAATTCCACGCAAAATGTGCAGCAGGCGATTCCACGTACCATTCGTGGTGATGCGGTAATGTCGCTGCTGGGGGGGATTTTTGGCACCTCCTTAATTATCACCTCCGGCGAAAATATTGGGGTGGTACGCACCACTAATGTGAAATCGCGTTTCGTGACTGCGGCTGCCGGAGGATTGTTAATCCTGATTGCCATATTCGCGCCGCTGGTACGTCTGGCGACCTGTCTGCCAGGTTCGGTGGTGTGCGGTACGGCGGTGATTGTCTTCAGCATTATCGGGGTCATCGGCATTGATATGATTGCGCGTGAGCCACTGCATACGCCGGGTAAAACCTACGCGCTGGCGATGGGGCTGGCCATGGGAATGCTACCTATACTGGTACCCGGCCTGTATCAGAATTTCCCGGCGGGCGTACAGATGGTCTTTGGCAACGGCATGGCAGCGGGGACGTTGACGGCGATTCTGGTGAACTCGTTGTTTAACTGGAGCGAAAAGCGCACGCAGGCCAGGGTCAAAAGTTAGTTTTTGTGATCGCGGTAGGCCGCACGACGGCCTACTTATTTACAATTTTGTGACATATTCGATGGTGTTTTTCAATGTCCGGATCACTCTTTTTGCACACGGCTTATGGATAACCTCAGCATTTTCGCCTGTGCGTTTTAGCGTTAGTGGTATTAATCGCTCAGATAATCAACATATCGAAAGAAATTTTTCAATTAATGGCTAATTGTTAATCACTAACTGTTGCAAAATATTAAGTGAATAACTCTGCCTTTCTGGCCATAGCACAAATTTCCCTGCTGAAAATACCCTTCTGAACTTTTTTTAATCTTTGTTTGTTAATTCTCACCGTTGTTGTAAAAGCTGGTTACCTGTATTGACGTTTTGACATTCTATTGACAGATTGTAGGGAATGAGGGGCATTTTATGGAGAATCCGCACTGCAACTCAGTCGATTATGCGAACGGAATCCCCACCTCTCACTACTGACCTGACCAGGTAAAAAACAAAAAAGGCCGGGCGGTAAAAGCCTTTGCAAAGGGCAAAACAACATACATCACAATTGGAGCAGAAGAATGAGTATTTCCTTGAAGAAGTCAGGGATGCTGAAGCTTGGTTTGAGCCTGGTGGCCATGACCGTTGCAGCAAGCGTGCAGGCCAAAACCCTGGTTTATTGTTCAGAAGGCTCGCCGGAAGGCTTTAACCCACAGCTCTTTACGTCTGGCACCACCTATGATGCCAGTTCCGTACCTATCTATAACCGTCTGGTTGAATTCAAAACCGGCACCACGGAAGTGATCCCGGGTCTTGCTGAGAAGTGGGATATCAGCGAAGACGGTAAAACCTATACGTTCCACCTACGTAAAGGGGTGAAATGGCAATCCAGCAAGGATTTCAAACCCACGCGCGAGCTGAACGCCGATGATGTCGTGTTCTCTTTTGACCGGCAGAAAAACGAGCAGAACCCGTACCATAAAGTGTCTGGCGGCAGCTATGAATACTTTGAAGGCATGGGGCTGCCGGATCTGATTAGCGAAGTGAAGAAGGTCGACGATCACACGGTGCAGTTTGTGCTGACGCGTCCGGAAGCGCCGTTCCTTGCCGATTTAGCCATGGACTTCGCCTCTATTCTTTCCAAAGAATATGCTGACAACATGCTGAAAGCCGGTACGCCGGAAAAAGTGGATCTGAACCCGGTCGGCACTGGCCCGTTCCAACTGGTGCAATATCAGAAAGACTCCCGCATTCTCTACAAAGCCTTTGACGGCTACTGGGGCACGAAGCCGCAGATTGACCGTCTGGTCTTCTCCATCACGCCTGACGCCTCTGTGCGTTACGCCAAACTGCAGAAGAACGAATGTCAGGTGATGCCGTATCCGAACCCGGCGGATATTGCGCGCATGAAAGAAGATAAAAACATCAACCTGATGGAGCAGGCCGGTCTGAACGTGGGTTATCTCTCCTATAACGTGCAGAAAAAACCGCTGGATGATGTCAAAGTTCGCCAGGCGTTGACCTATGCCGTGAATAAAGAGGCCATCATCAAAGCCGTTTATCAGGGCGCGGGCGTTGCGGCGAAAAACCTGATCCCGCCGACAATGTGGGGCTACAACGACGATATTAAAGACTATGGCTACGATCCGGAAAAAGCGAAGGCGCTGCTGAAAGAAGCCGGTCTGGAAAAAGGCTTCACCATCGATCTGTGGGCGATGCCGGTACAGCGTCCCTATAACCCGAATGCGCGTCGTATGGCGGAAATGATCCAGGCGGACTGGGCGAAGATTGGCGTTCAGGCCAAAATTGTCACCTATGAATGGGGCGAATACCTCAAGCGCGCTAAAGATGGCGAGCACCAGACGGTGATGATGGGCTGGACCGGCGATAATGGCGATCCGGATAACTTCTTCGCCACGCTGTTCAGCTGCGATGCCGCCCAGCAAGGCTCCAACTATTCAAAATGGTGCTACAAGCCGTTTGAAGACCTGATTCAGCCTGCGCGTGCGACCGATGACCACAACAAGCGTATTGAACTCTATAAACAGGCCCAGGTTGTGATGCATGACCAGGCGCCAGCGCTGATCATCGCTCACTCCACGGTTTATGAGCCAGTGCGTAAAGAAGTTAAAGGCTATGTGGTTGATCCATTAGGCAAACATCACTTCGAAAACGTCTCTGTCGAATAATTAAAAGAGCGTTGCGCCCCGGTGTTGTGTAAGCCGGATAAGCGCAGCGCCATCCGGCGTAATGCTTTATCCGCGATGCAGTTTGCGTGGGATAAGATTTGTGAGCAATACAGACTCACGGTTCCAGGCCGTGGGTCATGAGAGAGAATTCGGGTTATGTTGCAGTTCATTCTCCGACGTTTGGGACTCGTTATCCCGACGTTTATCGGTATTACCCTTCTCACCTTTGCCTTTGTCCACATGATCCCCGGCGATCCGGTGATGATCATGGCGGGTGAGCGAGGTATTTCCCCTGAGCGTCATGCTCAACTGCTGGCTGAACTCGGTCTTGATAAACCGATGTGGCAGCAGTACCTCCATTATATCTGGGGGGTGATGCATGGCGATTTAGGCATCTCGCTGAAAAGCCGAATCCCCGTGTGGGACGAGTTCGTGCCTCGCTTTAAAGCGACGCTGGAGCTTGGCGTCTGCGCCATGATTTTTGCCGTCGCCGTGGGGATTCCGGTGGGCGTGCTGGCCGCAGTGAAGCGCGGTTCTATCTTCGATCACACTGCCGTTGGCCTGGCGCTGACCGGTTACTCTATGCCTATCTTCTGGTGGGGCATGATGCTGATCATGCTGGTCTCCGTCCACTGGAACCTGACGCCGGTTTCCGGGCGCGTGAGCGATATGGTGTTCCTTGATGATACCAATCCGTTGACGGGCTTTATGCTGATCGACACCGCTATCTGGGGCGAAGAGGGTAACTTTATTGATGCGCTGGCGCATATGATCCTGCCTGCGATGGTGCTCGGCACAATCCCGCTGGCCGTCATTGTGCGTATGACCCGTTCGTCGATGCTGGAAGTGCTGGGGGAGGATTATATCCGTACCGCACGCGCCAAAGGGTTGACCAGGATGCGCGTCATTATCGTCCATGCTCTGCGTAACGCCATGCTGCCAGTCGTCACCGTGATCGGCCTGCAGGTCGGTACGCTGTTGGCGGGCGCGATTCTGACAGAAACTATCTTCTCGTGGCCCGGTCTGGGGCGCTGGCTGATCGATGCGCTGCAACGCCGCGATTATCCGGTAGTGCAGGGCGGCGTGTTACTGGTAGCGACGATGATTATTCTCGTCAACCTGCTGGTAGACCTGCTGTACGGCGTGGTGAACCCGCGTATTCGGCATAAGAAGTAAGGGGCCATCATGTCACAGGTTACTGAAAATAATGTTAATGCCGCACCGGCGCCCATGACGCCATTGCGGGAGTTTTGGCACTATTTCAAACGCAATAAAGGCGCGGTCGTCGGGCTGGCGTATGTTCTCATCGTGATCCTGATTGCGGTGTTTGCCAACTTTATTGCGCCGTACAACCCGGCAGAGCAGTTCCGCGATGCGCTGCTGGCGCCGCCGGTCTGGCAGGAAGGCGGCAGTTGGGCGCATATTCTGGGAACGGATGATGTTGGTCGCGATGTCCTCTCGCGCCTGATGTATGGCGCGCGTTTGTCACTGCTGGTCGGCTGTCTGGTGGTCGTCCTGTCGCTGGTAATGGGGATTATTCTCGGCCTGGTCGCGGGTTACTTCGGCGGTCTGGTCGATAACATCATCATGCGCGTGGTCGATATTATGCTGGCCCTGCCGAGCCTGCTGCTGGCGCTGGTGCTGGTGGCGATCTTCGGCCCCTCCATCGGCAACGCTGCGCTGGCGTTGACGTTTGTGGCGCTGCCGCACTATGTCCGCTTAACCCGCGCGGCGGTTCTGGTAGAGGTGAACCGCGATTATGTGACTGCCTCCCGCGTGGCGGGCGCAGGCGCGATGCGTCAGATGTTCGTCAATATTTTCCCGAACTGCCTTGCGCCGCTGATCGTTCAGGCATCGCTCGGTTTCTCTAACGCCATTCTCGATATGGCCGCCCTCGGCTTTCTTGGCATGGGCGCACAGCCGCCAACGCCGGAGTGGGGCACCATGCTCTCTGACGTATTGCAGTTCGCGCAAAGCGCCTGGTGGGTCGTGACCTTCCCGGGGCTGGCGATTCTGCTGACGGTACTGGCATTTAACCTGATGGGTGACGGTCTGCGTGACGCGCTCGATCCCAAACTGAAGCAGTAAGAGGTTCGAGATGGCGTTATTAAATGTAGATCAATTATCGGTGCACTTCGGCGACGAAGGGACACCGTTTAAAGCCGTCGACCGCATTAGCTACAGCGTGAAGCAGGGTGAGGTGGTCGGTATTGTCGGCGAGTCTGGTTCCGGCAAATCCGTCAGCTCGCTGGCGATTATGGGGCTTATCGATTACCCAGGCCGCGTGATGGCGGAAAACCTGCTCTTTAACGGACAGGATCTGAAGCGCATTTCCGAGAAGGAACGTCGCAACCTGGTGGGCGCTGAAGTGGCGATGATTTTCCAGGACCCGATGACCAGCCTCAATCCTTGCTATACCGTTGGCTTTCAGATTATGGAAGCCATCAAGGTACATCAGGGCGGGAACAAGAAAACTCGTCGTCAGCGAGCGATTGACCTGTTGAACCAGGTGGGCATTCCCGATCCGGCCTCTCGTCTGGATGTCTATCCGCACCAGCTTTCTGGCGGCATGAGTCAGCGCGTGATGATTGCGATGGCCATAGCCTGTCGACCAAAGCTGTTAATTGCTGATGAGCCGACCACGGCGCTGGATGTGACCATTCAGGCGCAAATTATTGAGCTGCTGCTGGAGTTGCAGCAAAAAGAGAACATGGCGCTGGTGCTGATTACCCATGACCTGGCGCTGGTGGCGGAAGCGGCGCACAAAATTATCGTCATGTACGCCGGGCAGGTCGTCGAAACCGGCGCTGCGCAGGATATTTTCCGCGCGCCGCGTCATCCCTACACCCAGGCACTGCTACGCGCGTTACCAGAGTTTGCTCAGGACAAAGCGCGTCTGGCGTCGCTGCCGGGTGTGGTGCCGGGGAAATATGACCGACCGACGGGCTGTCTGCTTAACCCGCGCTGCCCCTACGCCACGGACAGATGTCGTGCGGAAGAACCTGCTCTCAACCAACTGGACGATGGACGTCAGTCAAAATGTCATTACCCACTCGATGATGCCGGGAGGCCCACACTATGAGTACGCATGAGGCCACCTTGCAACAGCCGCTGTTGCGGGCTATCGACCTGAAAAAACACTATCCGGTGAAGAAGGGGATCTTTTCTCCGGAACGGCTGGTAAAAGCGCTGGACGGCGTGTCGTTTAATCTCGAACGCGGTAAAACGCTGGCCGTAGTGGGGGAGTCCGGTTGTGGAAAATCCACACTGGGTCGCCTGCTGACGATGATTGAAACGCCAACCGGCGGCGAGCTTTATTACCAGGGGCAGGATCTGCTTAAACACGATCCGCACGCGCAGAAACTGCGGCGGCAGAAAATTCAGATTGTGTTTCAGAACCCCTACGGTTCCCTGAATCCACGCAAGAAAGTGGGGCAAATTCTGGAAGAGCCGTTGCTGATCAATACCAGCCTGAGTAAAGCGCAGCGTCGTGAAAAAGCGCTGGCGATGATGGCGAAGGTGGGGCTGAAAACCGAGCACTACGACCGCTATCCGCATATGTTCTCCGGCGGCCAGCGTCAGCGTATCGCTATCGCCCGCGGTCTGATGCTTGATCCGGACGTAGTGATTGCCGACGAACCGGTCTCCGCGCTCGACGTGTCGGTGCGCGCCCAGGTGCTGAACCTGATGATGGATTTGCAACAGGATATGGGGCTGTCTTATGTCTTTATCTCGCACGACCTGTCGGTGGTGGAACACATCGCCGATGAAGTGATGGTCATGTACTTAGGCCGCTGCGTGGAGAAAGGGACCAAAGAGCAGATTTTTAACAATCCACGTCATCCCTATACCCAGGCGTTGCTCTCCGCCACGCCACGGCTGAATCCGGACGATCGCCGTGAGCGGATTAAGCTGACCGGCGAGTTGCCGAGCCCTCTGAACCCGCCGCCGGGCTGCGCCTTCAACGCCCGCTGCCGACGTCGCTTCGGACCCTGCACGCAGTTACAGCCGCAGCTTAAAGAGTACGACGGCCAGTTGGTGGCCTGCTTTGCCGTCGATCAGGATGAAAACCCGCAGAAACCGTTGAGTTAATTGCGTTTTATGCCGGATGGCGGCTGCGCCTTATCAAGCCTACACCGTACCTGTAGGCCTGGTAAGCGTAGCGCCACCGGGCATGGCTCTCCGGTACGACTTATTCAATCAATTTTAATAACGGCGACAGGCACAACAATATTCCATATAACAGAATAAGCCAAGTTTTCAGGCCGCGTAATTTTTCCAGTTGCGCTACTTTATAAATCAGGAAAAAGGGAATAATACACGCGACAATGCCATAAAGCGGACTGCCTAACTGGAAAAAGACCAATACTGAGACGCGAAACGAAACCCAAATGACCAGAGTAACCACGATAAAGACACAGATTCCAGATGTCAGTAACAGTGGGTTGACGTTTTTGACATCCATAATACGACTCAATATATTCAGTACAATACCTTTAAGCGCTTCATGAAAACCTAAATAAATACCAAAGAACGCGGTAAGTACGGCAAAAATATTGAGAATGGTAGAGGTAATGTGGATGATATGGCCAGGGATTACCTGAGCTGCCAGCGCAAGAGCGGAAATATTCTGCTCGAATGCTGATACCGCTTCTTCATGGCTAATCGAAAAGGTAAACGAAAACGAGAAAAAGAGAATAATGGCAATCAGCGTAATATAGCTAATGCGATGCGTGCGAATCGCCATCCGGGTGGCCAGCACACGGTCAGGTTCGCGCTTACGATAGGCGATGTTCATTGGGTTTAGCACCTGAATGAAGACCGCAGAAAAGAAGCAAAATGGGATAGTGAGCAGTACGTCGCGAAAGAAAACCGATGCGGCGGGAAAGGCGGAAATATTATCAAGATTCCAGTGTGGGATCATCGCAAAACCGAATATCAGGATGATCCCGACTTTTACCACCACCATCGGGCCGGAAATTTTAAATAATAACTTTTCCCCGCCGGAGGCAATCACCACCAACACGGCGAAAATCACGACTTTATAGATAATAGACTGCGAAAGATCGGCCTCAGTAAGGCCGAAGGTTTTGATATAGGAGGCGCTATCAAACACCACCGACAGGGAGTAAATAAACACCCCGTGGATAATCATAAGGAAATAGATTACACCGAGAAAAACGCCCCAGTTTTTGCCAAGATAGTGACTGATAATATCGGTATAATCGTCACAGGTTTCGCTTTCAGATAACGTTTTTAGATAAATATCCTGCACAATATAGGTAGCGGGATAGGCGATGATAAAAGCGGTAATAAATACCCAGATCCCCTTGAGACCGATTTGCACTGGCATTAAGACGGTACCGGCGCCGATTGCCATACCGATACACAAGAGCACCCAGCCAAAATCATATTTTGTAAACGGTAATCTCGTTGAAAGCGGTGTGGTCGTAGCGTTACTGTTATTTAATGGTAATGTGTCGTCCTGCATAGAGCCCCCTGCCCAAAATATACGCAGCTCTCTCATAAAGAATGCTGCCTATAACCAGGCTATAGTGCCTTGATACCCGATGCGGCAAACCGGTGACAGCGGTTCGCCGAGCAATCGTCAGAATGCTGCTTTTCTGCTGGCGCGTTCAAGGTCATGAATAATATCGTCGGGATCTTCAGGTCCCGCTGAAAGACGGATAAGTTCGTCGGTAATACCTGCTTTTAGCCATTCCTCTGGCGCAACAGGCGAATATGTCATAGACGCAGGATGCTGAACGAGGGTTTCGGTATCACCGGGACTGGCCGCGAGGAGGCATAATTTACAGAATTGAGCGGCTGACTGCCAGCCTCAGAAATGCTGAATGTATTCTGGCAAATAAAAGTAGTCGTCTGCGAAGCGTCACGCAGATTGCACGTTAGCGCCGTGCCGGGACGGGGATTTTGCCGTAATATCAGCAGCAAGCCGGGTTTACCCGGTGAGGCGCAATGTTGCGGGGGCTTGATCCCCGGCGGCATAGGTTGCTGGATAGAGAAAACCCCCGCACGTTGACTGGTATAAACCTGGCAACCTGACGGGGGCTAACTTGAACCCAAACACTTTAAGGATAGCCGCGAACGGTTGCCATTGCAACAAGGCGGCTATATGACGCTTACGCAGTTGGGCGTGGCCTTCTGGCACGATCTGGCGGCGCCGATCATTGCTGGCATTATCGCCAGTGTGATCGTCAACTGGCTACGTGACAGGAAGTAACGCGTTTTGAGCGTCTGTCCGCCGTAATGGCAGCATGCGCCCGAACCAGGCCGCAGGGGAAACCTTGCGGCCTTTTTCGGTTTACTGCGGGTAAGGCACCCAGTCGCCGCCATTCAGACGAACGTAGGGCTTACCCTGGTACTGAATCACCACCGCATTAGCGTTTTCTGAAACCGGCGCGGTTTGCGGCAGATTGCTGGTCAGCTTGTTCCAGTTCACACTGTCTTCGGTAAAGAGCTTACCGTCCACGGCGCGTACGACCAGTTCGGAAATCGCCAGGTAGCTGCTCGGCTGATTAATATCAATCGGCGCGCCCTCATGCGGGGCTTTCATGCCAAAAAATTTCACGCCCGCCGGGACGTTGGTGATGGAGGGGCTGGGAATATCGCGCAGGCCTGAGATCTGCATTCTGTCGCCCTTCAGCGCGCCGCCGTGCTCCGGTACGACGACCACCATCACCTTACGCCCGGATTTTTCCAGTTCGGTGAAGAAGGCGTCCAGTTCATCGAACAGTTTCTGCGCGCGGATTTTATAATCCGCCGTTTTGCTGACGCCGGGGAAGTGGTTGCCATCGTGCAGCGGCAGCAGGTTAAAGAAAGTCGCGGAGCGGGAATTGGCTTCACGTTCTTCCCCTGTCAACCAGCGGTTCAGGACCGCCAGATCGTCATATACCGGCGAGCCGTCGAATGACAGCAGGGCGGTTGGCAGGCCGGACTGGTTCATCAGTTCGCTCTGCATACCGCCGTTTTCGCGAACTTCTTTCAGGAAGCCGCCAAATTCACCGTTATGATCCATCATCAGATGCTGAGTAAAGCCCAGTTTCGCCAGATTATCAAACAGATAACATTCGTTATTGGCTGGTTGATAAAGTCGGGTATGCGAAGGTTGACCACAGCTGGCGCGCAGCAGACGAATGGCCGCCGGGCCGCTGTAAGACGTACCGGAATTAAAGTGTTTAAACAAAATGTCAAAGTGCGACCATAGCGGATGTGACATCAGGCCTGCCGCTTCGACATCCGACCAGGAGAGCGAACAAATATTGATGACCAATAGGTCGAACGGCTGCGCATCAGGCGGAAGTTGCGCCGGGAACGTCGTTTTCCGCTTTTCTTCCGCGGCATAGAAGGTGTTCAACCAGGCGTTCAGATTCGCGGTCGTCGGCGGCGCGGTTTGCGCAGGCATATCGCCGATGACCGGCTTATCGCCAGCTGTCGCGACGGTAGCGGCCGCGTTACCGCCAGTTGTCGTCACCGTATCGGTTGGCTGGCCTGCCGGCCACAGCGTAAAAACCGGGCCGGTTAATGTCAGTACATTCAGCCATACCATGATGGCGACCACAAACACCGTGACCCGAATCCACTGTGATAAAAATAGCCAGGCAACCAGCAGTACGAAGATGGCGCCGATCATTTGCCAGTTAATAAAACGGGCGATCAGATCGAGCAGATAACCGGAGCTGAATTCCGCCACCTGCGTCCCCTGGCTCATAATGCTTTGCGGGCCGGGCAGCCAGGTATCGTGCCAGAACAGCGCGAAGCCGACGGGAATGGCAATCCAGTGGCGCAACCGGTGAAGGCGATATTTTGGTATTGGCATGAGCAGAAACGCCATGAATACCAGATTCAGTAAAGGATGAAAATTCAGATAGCCTGCCCACAGCAGGCCAAACTTGACCAGAAAATAGAAGTTCCAGCCGGAAAGACCGCGCCAGTATTGCCAGAGCGGAGAAGGCATTGAAGGAGTTTGAGTATGCTGAGTCATTTTTTGTCTGCCTTGACTTTCGTAGCGCGGCGCAGAGTTCCGGCTGGTTTTACATAACGAGGTTTGGCAAATAGCAGCCGGGTCGTATCACTGATACGGCGTAGCGAATGGCGCGCCAGATACCCCAGCGGAAAGAAAATCAGCGCGCAAAAAAGAATAATTTGCACGATATCGCTGATGGTCATCATGATGCACGCTCCGCGGTGTCGTCGAGCAATCGCAGGGGTTCAGGAATACGACGCCAGATGCGGCCATCGTGTTCGGCATTTATTACCGGGTCGGCGCGTTTTGCCAGCGGTAGCGGCGTTCCCCACAGTTCCGGCGACAATAAGCGCATCTGCACCAGCTCGGCGCTGATTTGTTTATCTTCGAACCAGACCATACGATTAGAGAAAATATCGCCCGTCGGCAAAGGGAAAATATGGTTTAACGCGGTATCCAGATCGTTGACCCGGCAAAATGATAAAAACAGCACCAGACGGTTGCCGCCGATGGTCATAATATCGCCGGTTCGGTTTGGTCGACATAATGTCAACGCCTGCTCAACCCGAATGCCCGGCACCGGGCGCAGCGCGACCAGAACGCCTTTCCCGTCGGCGGGGAGCAGGGTGTTGCTCATCATCGTATGGATGGCATCGCAGAAGGTATCCCACGGCTGAAAACCGCGCAGTTTCAACGGCTGCGTCATCGACAGTAGCGTGGTGATGTCTTCCGGTACGTAACGGCTGAACTGCTGCCCCTGCACGCTTTCAATAAGCGTCAGGCAGCGTGAAAGCGGGGCGTTCCAGGGAATGATCATATTCGCGCCGCAGCCCAGCAGCAGGCGCTCATCGGTGGCGCGCAAACTGGCGATATTTTCGCGCACGACAATTTTCAGCGCGCTTCCCCGCTGGCGTCGCAAAGTATGAATGCGACGAGCAAGCGGCTCGATTTGGTTGTTCTGTGTAAGCGAAAAAATAATTGTCGCGGCCTGCGCCGTGCGCGCGTCGTTGAATAGCGCTTCGTTATTGTCGAAAAGCGTCCAGTGTTCCGAGAGCGGCGGCGCGCCTTCAAGGACGGCGACGTGGCTAAGAATGCGTTTTTCGTCGCTACGCGGCTGAATTGCCGTCTCCTCCTGATGGGATAGTGATGCGCCGCGCGATAAATGCGGCTCATCCGTGCGATAAATGAAAGCAGCTTTTTCTTTCACATACTGCAAATTAATTACAGTAATTTTGCCCTTTTTCGTACATTCCTCTACCGAACAATCTCACCACCCAATACATAAGCACTCTCTTCCACTTTGGTACACCCAGTACCATCATTCCATCAAGAAAGATTTTGTCGGCCTCCTTCTTTGTGCGTAACGCGTTGTCATAGAGGTAATCGTGGATTATCGCAGCCTTGGCGTATTTCCCGTCAGGAGGCATGAGCGTCCGGAAGATGCGCGGAACGGTAGCGAGGTCAGTGACAAATCCGGCTGGTACGCTGATTACGTCGCTGTTGTCGTCGCTGAGGTAAAACTCAAAGGGTTCATATACCCGCCATCGATAGTGATCAAGCATTTCAAGAATGGCCGGAGTTGTGAAGCGGCTCATGAACTCATTCCTTAACGGTTTCCGGCCAGCCAACCACGTAATCCAGTACAGCCTGTGCGTTGGTGAGGCTGTTCACTTCGTTCTTCATCTGTCGCTGGCGCTGATGGATCTCAAACCCTTTTGTCACCATCGCCCCAATCATTGCCGCTTCCAGCGCCTGAATATCCGCAGGTGTCACTGGAATGTCATGGTTATGCGCGTCCGTCCAGAAAAATCCCTCCGGCAACTGCCCGTTTTTTGCCAGCATCGCCACAGGCTCCAGACGGTTTTGCGCTGCCTTCCCATAATCCCAGGTGTGATCCCTGAACTTAAACGTGTAACTGGCGTTCTCCTGTGTGGTGCGCCATATATCTATCTCGCGGTATTTTTGTTCACGGGCTTGTTCCGGTGTCATCAGGTCAATGATGTTTGTTCCGTCAAAACCCCAGCGACCAGATATATCAGCGCGACGGTTTTCTTCCGTGTCCGGTATTTCTGCGACACTTTTCCCGACGGGCCAGAAGCCAGAAACATCCCGTGAAATACACGTAATAACACCGTTGTTGTCGTACTCCACCTTTATTGTGTCGGGTGAAAACTGTTTCTGACATGAATACCAGTCCTGACCGTCTTCTGATTTAAGGTGTGGAGCCCCGGAAATAACAGGTGATTCCGGTTTATACGGCGTAAAATTTTTAATATTCTGCATTTTTTATCCCCTTACACACTTGGTGCCGTTACCCACGTATCACCAACCAGATACTGAATGGGACGGTAGTAAACCTTGTCATCACCACCTTCCATTTCCCAGTCACCGTCAGTATGGAACCCCGTCACCACCTGTCCGCCGCCAAGCTGAAAATCACGCCACAGACCGCCAGAAAGCGCCACGGGGCCGAGCCTGACCGCTTTTACTACATTGTTGTGAATCCAGGTACTTAACCAGCCATTTCCCCATAACGAACCAAAGATGTCGCCGTTATTCTGATAGATGGCTCCACCTGCACGAAGTGTGTTAGCGGTGATATCTCCATTGACCACAAAGACAATCGAACCATCAGGATTTCGCTGGCTGTACAGGTGCCACCCCTGGTCGTCGTCCAGTTCAATAACCGTTGGGCGGTTTCCTCCGTCGCCCCATAAATTGAACGTGGCAGTCAGTGCGGAGTTGTTATTGCTCGTCAGTGACAGTTTTTTTGCGTTACCTGCGCGAATGGCTCCCAGAACCATCATTTCACCGGGAGCGACACGAACGGTGTGCTGGCTATTCGCAAACGTATCCAGTATCCCGTCACCGTTCTGTTTAATTCCTGTGTCGTTATCGCCGAACACAATCGAATTACCACCAAGCGCATTGTCAGTACCAATGCCTAACGCACCGTTTAGCCGTCCTCCATTAACCGACAGTGCCTCAACGTCACCGGCTGTAGGTTTCATCAGGCTGTTATACAGCGTATATGTCTGACCGCTGGTTGAATTTCCCGGCTGTACTGATGAATATTCAGGCGTACTGTACAGCGTGACATTTGCATTACCGGTGTAATCATATTGCGCAATTAACCAGTACGCATACTGGCCGATATTAATATAAATATCGTAGGTGTCGCCTGATGTATTAACCCATGCGACCTCGTTAGCTGCGGTAGGTGAACGTCTCCACAATGTGGCAGTTATTCCTGTCGGGTTCCCGTTACCTGAACGCAGCACCAGTTCACTGATTGCAGCCTGATCAAACATACCGACGTTAAACCCCGACCCGCCATACAATTTAATTACAGCGGTGGATGTGAACTGCGGCATTACAACTGTGGCGATTTTGTACCATCCAGAAGCATCATTAAATGTGATACTGGTAGAGATCACAGCGCCGATAGTTCTCGCAAATTGTTTTTTATCCGGAATATCGCCGCCGTTCTGCGATTTTTGTAGGGCACCGGTGATACGACTGTCGTCACCTGCGGCTACAGTGCCTTGTGTGGTGCCAACGTTGCGGGTCGCGCTGTCGCCGAGCTGGAGGGACTGACGGGCCAGCGGGATATTTGTCAGGTCAGCGAGGTTGCGTTCTTTGGCAAGGCGCGCGTTGGCGTTATCCATCGCGATTTTGACCGCTTTTGGCGTGGCGGCCATTGCTTCACTGTCACTCATGACGCCACTGTAAAGCTGCACAAAGCCTTTCGCCGTCAGCGACGCGTCCGGGTGATTACGGGACTTCGCGTGCTCGGCCAGCGCGTTGTTGGTACTTTCCAGTTGCTGTTTCAGCCACTGCGTGCGGTTGGCCAGTTGTTTTTGTGGCTTGTTGGATACACCATCAGGGCCGCCCAGTACCGGGTCTGACGTTTCCAGTTGATAAATATCTTCTTCCCACTGCGTGACTTCTGTCAGTTTACCCATGGTTAACTGCTCCCGTGGTTGTAGGTCCCGTCATAGCGGGCTGTATCGTTGTAGCGGATGGGTGCGGCGGTAAAATCCAGTGAGGCCAGTTCACAGCGTGCCGGGGCAAACACCTCCAGCGTTTTACGCAGCAGGGCCGCCTGGTCGTTGGTGATGGTGACAGCCAGAATGACCTGGTAAAGTGCCCAGTGGGTCTCCGCCGGATACTTCTCCGCGATAGCCGGGTCCAGACGGTCACCGCCCTCACACAGCTCCACCTCACCAAACCCCAGATTGCGGATAACCTGCCGGACACTCCAGGGGGTTCCCTTGTAACGATGCAGCTCAATCGCATTCTTTATCAGTGCCCGGCGGGCATCTTCCGATTCCGCCAGGTTCCAGCCGTTATCACCGGTAATGGCGAGCTGGTCAGCCAGCCACGGCAGCGCGGTGACTTCGGTTAAATCCACCAGATAAACCAGCAACGGGGTCAGGTCAATATCCTGCAGACGGGCCGCCAGCCCGGCCAGAATACGAAACCGCGCATCCTTCGCCAGCGGGGGAGTCAGGGGAATATCGCGGCGGTCAGCCATGGGATTTTCCCTCCGGTATCAGGTTAATACCGGTACAGTGTGCCCATTCGTTGTCGGCCAGCACGTGCTCTTCCGGAAGCGTGAGCGTGACGCGGTATACCCCCGGCACGGACAGTGCAGCAGATATCTGACTGGGGATAATATCCAGCCCCAGACGGGAAGACTGTCGCTGTGTCCAGAATGTTACAGCCCCGCGCGCATGCTGCATAACCAGGTCCATATCCTGATCGTCATAAACCCGAATGGACGCACTGATGCTGTAATCAACCTTAACCGGTGACTTTACATGTACTGTGTCGGTCAGTGGACGAACCTTCTCGTCAGAACAAATCCCCGCCACCAGATCCAGCAGATTCTGCTCCGGGAGTCCGTAAGACATCAGCGGGTAAAGCTCCACGGTACCCGGTTCGGGACGTACTACCGCCACATCGACAATATCCTGATGGGCACTCATCGCGTGGAAACGGTAAGCCCCTCTGGAGCCTGCGTTACTGAAAGACTCCGGGGCCAGCAGAATACGCTCACGCAGGTGATCGTCACTCTCCGGATCAGTGCCGCCGGTGCTGACGGACGGATTGGTGACGGTAAAATCCAGACTGCCGTCGCCGATATCGTCCATCAGGTTACTGATTTGGGCAGGCTGCCAGTCGTTACCCGCCAGTCCCGGCAGGGTACAGGTGGCCTGGATACTGACCCGGTCACTGCCCGCAGGCAAAGTGACATCCCCGTCGGTGGCGAACACCACGCTGTCACTTGCGCTGACGCGTGTCCCCGCCGGAATGAGTACCGGCTGAACGGCGGGAGACTCCAGCGAGAACAGCAGCAGGGTGGTGGCCGCCTGTGCATCCAGACGGTACACACCCACCAGTTCGCCAAGATAATCCAGCATCGGCGCACGGGATTTTGCCACCAGATTCTGACAGGCAGCGTCCTGTATGGCGGTTCTTACCAGGGACTCCCGGTAGGCGATGAGATTAATCAGCAGCATCTCATCCTGTGCCGGGTAAAGTGTTTTCCCCGAGTCCGTCTGATATTTTTCTACCAGTTCACGCGTGATTTTTTCCGGGTCGGCTTCCACAAAGACCGGATCTGTCAGGACTAACGCCATACCACCTCCGTTGATGTTTCTGCTCCGTTCTCCACCCGCCAGCGCACGCGCAGGGTCATATGTTCACCATCCGTTACCGACTCCACCCGGATTACCTGACAACGGGGTTCCCACTGACGTATGGCATCCACGGCTTCGCGGATGACATACGGGCGGGCGCGATCCACCGGCCAGTCCAGGTAGAGATAAAGCTGATTGCCAAATTCAGGACGATGCGGATCAGCCCCTTTCGGTGTCGCCAGAATGATGCGGATGGACTGGGCAATATCATCAGCCCCGGTCGCCCGACCCTCGCGACCGAGAGCGGGTTGCCACCAGACCGGAGATGCAGTATTCACGGTATTCATGCCGACAGTGTGCAGCAGATGGCTGGCGGAGGCTTTTAAAGCCCTTTAAAACCCTCCCGCCAGAAAAGGGAAGCTTACGGCAGACGTTATTTCATGGGGGCACCGGTCGGACTGCCGTTATGGCCGTTCGGGTGCTGATGGTCCTCCAGCGAAACGCTGGCCGACTGCAGGTCGCCAGTGGCTTTCAGAGTGCCTTCGATGGTCGCTGCAGCGCCTCCTTTCCCGCCGGAAATCGCCATCCCGCCCTGACCGGTGATACTGCCTTTTACCAGCAGGTTACCCTTAACGGTGGCATTGCCGGTAACGTCGGTTTCGGGACTGTCCACCGTGGCGTGCTGCGTCCGGATGGTGGCGCTCTCTTTTGCGATCACCGTTGCCTGCGTGTCGGTCTGCACGGTGATGTTGCTGTGGGTGGTGATGATCAGCGTCTTTATCGCGCCGCCGATGGTCATGGCACTGTTTTTGCGGTCGTATTCCACAAAGGTACCGTCCGCAAAGTCGGTGCGGCGTTTGTTGCGGTCGGCAATGGCGGGCCGGTCCTGCGCGTTATAGGTGCTGCCCAGCACCACGCCATCCTCGGCGTGCTCATCAAGCAGCAGGCGGACCTGCTCGCCAATATCCGGCAGCCAGTAGTCCTTATTGTTCTGGGTGTTGTGCTGAAGAACATCCAGCCACCAGGTACGCAGGTTGTTTTTCCCCGGCAGACGCACACGAACGCGGACATTCTTTTCATCAATGTCGCTGACCGTGCCGGTCTCAAATATCACGCCACTCATGGCCGTACTCCTTTTTTCGGGGCGACAGCCTGCGTTGTGCCACCGTCCGCTTTATATACCGTCAATGTCTTACTGCCGCTGCCGGGAGATTTTTTCGCCACAGGCCCGCGAGCCAGTTCCACATCCATGGCATAGCCGCCGGAACGGGTCATTGAGTGTCGGACCGAACCGGTCAGCCATTTGCCGTCGCTGGCACCGAACCCGGTCAGGGTGACATTATGTCCGGCCCGCAGGCGGATATTCCCCGCCATGCTCAGGGTGGCCACTTTCTGGTACTGATTTTTCAGACTCAGCGCGGCACGTGTCCGGTGCCCGGCAGCCCCCTGGTTAGCGGCACGACCAGAGAGCACCAGCGTGTCTGCGCTGACATTCTGCCCACGCGTGGCTGTACTGACCGTGGTGGTACTTTCCCCGCCATCAGCCTGGTAAGTCACTACCTGTTTGGTGCGACTGTTCTGGCTGCGGTGCTTTGCACCTTTGTAGATACGATTGATGGTGTCGCGCAGGAAGTAACGGCTGATATCAGACCGGGTAAAGGTGAATGTCGGGGGCGCTTCACGCAGTTTATCCAGACTGGAGAAGATGACATGGGTATGAGTCACCTTTACCAGATAGCCGTAGTCGCGGGCCAGCCGCTTAAGAAAGGCCAGATCGGTTTCATCGTACTGTGTCACCCGGTCGAGCGTCAGCGGTTCAATCTGTCCCTGTAACTGCAGGTGATGCTTTCCGGCGATACGCTGCGCGATAGCAGCAAGCGTGGTGTTCTCAAATCCCCGGCTGACTTTTGTCCGCATGGCGACGGTAACGGAGGTCGCCAGCCCGCGCAGGGACACGCTGTCTGGCGGTCCGGACAGTTCAATCTCGTCAATGGAAAATGTCCCACACTCCCGCAGGGTTTCACCGGCGTAACCCATCTGCAGGGTCAGCGTATCACCCTTGCCGGGATACCACGCGTCCCGCCAGCGGCCTGCGCTGTCCTCCAGGTCCACCTGAATCTCATCGCTTTCCCCGCTGAGTTTGTCGGTATAGCTGACCGAGGTCACGTACGCACTCACGTCATGCGTGATGTCCTTCCGGTTATACACCAGACGGTAAGCCGGTTGCGGAACCGCCACAGTCATGCCTGTCGTTACTGCAGCCATGGGGGTAACTCCTGCGTGGTCTGGTCTGCATCAATGACGGGAATAGCCAGCCGCTGTCCGGCACTCAGAACCGGCGTGATGGCAATGTGCGGATTGGCCATGATGATGCGGGCATAGCCCAACGGATCGCCGTAATAGCGGTACGCTATATGGTCCCAGCGTTCACCGTCAGTGGTGATATGTTCAATGTAAAGTGCGTCCATTACAGGCTCCGGGTCAAAAGTCGGGAAGCCATCCTGCTTAAAGCGGGTGAGGCGTCGTTAAACACGCTGGCCGCACGCCCGGCAAGTGAGGCGGTATTGTCCAGCACGGCAGGCAGATTAGTGAGATTATCCACATTCAGTCTCTTCAGCTGCGCGGTCGCATCCGATGTCAGGGTGGTGATATCACTGGCCGCACGAACCATGCGCGAGGCCTCCGGCAGAGCGTCTGTCAGACCGTTCAACAGTGGAAATGCCTTTTCCAGCGGGCGCGTGATGCCGCCCAGACCGGCAATCATCCCCGGCACACGGCTGAAGGCGACTACCGGATTATGCTTCAGCTGACTGGCCACACGGATCACACCCGACACGCTGGCCATTGCGGACTGCGCCTGACGGGCGAGCCCCACGGCCTCGCGGACCATGCCGCCGATGCCGGTGGCGGCAAGCGACGGACGAGCCACAGCCGACACGCCCGGCAGGTTGCCCCGAATGGCGGGCGGCTTCAGGGGATTTTTCGGATCGCCGGTGAACTCCCGCAGCGTCACCTCCACCTGCATTGCCTGCAACCGGCCTCCCTTGTCTGCCATCTGCCAGGTCGGGTTAGCGTCGGTGATGACAACATACCCCAGATAATCTCCACCGCCGGTGACGAACGCCAGTGCCTGATGCGACAGACGTGCGGCGTTAAGCTGCTGCCACTGCGTGGCCGGATCGCAGTAATGCTGATGCCACATCAGCGTCAGATGGTACTCATCCGCCTTATCACCGGTGAACTGCAGGCCGGGTTTACCGCCAATGCGGCTCAGTTCTGCAAACTCTGAACCCATGGACGCATCCAGCGCATCCGGGCTGGTCAGCACCTCAAATTCAATATTGCCAAGCAGCGCAAACATCAGTAAGTCCTCCGCTGTTCCTGCCAGATGATATCCCGCAGCATACGCTCCAGTTCCTGACGGGACAGCGTCAGGGCCTCCTGTATCGCCCCCGCAGGCTGCTGAGACTGGCCGTCAATATAAATTTTAGGGGTATAAGTGATGTGTATACCGCCCCCTGTTCTGCTCCCGAAGCCCAGCGGCAGGTCGGGTACTGCAGGCAGGGATGGCAGACGAGGACGCAGGCTGTTACCCAGCCCGTCCACAGCTTTGCCAGCACCGGGGGCGCTGCGGTTTATCCCGATGGTCAACCCCTGGACGATATTGTCGCCGTAACCCATAAACACGCGGGAGGGGGAATGAATATCGAGCTTGTCTTTGAACCAGTTTTTCACCCCGTCCGCCAGATCGGAGATGGTATTTTTGGTCTCTTCCCAGGTGTTTTTAATCCCGCTGACCAGGCCGTTGATAATGTTTTTCCCGAAGTCAGTGAAGTTCGCGGGCAGGTCAATGCCGAACCATTTCATGACCCCGGCGAAGACCTTATAAAAGAGTCCCAGTGGCGACCAGTTGAGGATGAGTGCCGAAATCCTGCCAATCCCGCCACTGAAGGCCGTTTTAATGTCATTCCATCGGGCCTTAAACCAGGTACTGATGGGCCCCCAGTAGCGGTAAATAAGATACGCCCCGACAGCAATCCCGGTAATGATGAGGCCAATGGGGTTCATCAGCATGGCGCGGCCCATAAAGAGAATGGCGCGGGCGGCAATCATGATCCCCTTGTACAGGCCGGTACTCAGCACACGAGTCAGGGTCCAGGCCCCGGAGGCGACACGCCGGAGCATCCCGCCACTGCCGATGGCAGTGCGCAACAGCCGCCAGCCTGAGCGCAGGCGGACAAAACTGGTGTACAGGCTGACTAACGGGGAGAACAGAATATTAAACCCCAGCTTTACGCCCACAAGGGCAATCCGGAAGCCCAGCGCGCCCGCCATCACTTCAGCAATGATGGTGATGAGCTTCTGGTTCTGTTTTACCCATAACCCGGTTTTATCAAGTACAGGGATGATCCGGGCCGCAAGACCTGATAATGACGGAGCCAGCGACTCCCCGATGGACAGAGAGATATCTTTCAGTGAAATGAGAATGCGCTTACCCCGAGACGCCAGCTGCTCATTACGCTTGCCAAAGTCGCGGTCAACAGAGCCCTGAGCCTCCGGGCTGTTCATGCCTTTCTTGATATTCTGGTAGTCACCCCAGCGCTGGCGCATGGCCAGCAGGTGGTTCACCGTCTGAACATCGGTAAAAATGGAACTCAGGCCGAAGGACTCCATCAGGCGCTGCTGGGCCTCTTTATCTCCCTTTGCGCCTGCAGACTGCCACTGCTTCATGAAGTCCGCGCCTTTCGATTTGATAAAGCGATCAGCGATCAGGATTGAGGCTTCATACTGAGAGTAACCGCTGGCGACATAGTCCGACATTGACCCCCTGTAATCGACGCCCTGCATCTGATAACGGCGGGCAATGTCGCCCCGGTTCATGGAAGACAGCCAGTTGCGCATGTTGGTGGCAGCTTCCCCTTCGGTTCCTGCTCCCTCGCGCCCGACTTCCAGACTTGCCACAATCTGCGCGATCGCTTCCTGACCATAAATCCCTTTGGCCGCGAAGCCCTGCGCCATTTCCGGCAGGTACTGCGCCATATCCTTCAGCTCAAAGCGCCCGGATTTGCCACCGTAAACGGCCTTACTGAAAGCCGATTTCAGTGCATCCTGACCATTGATTTTCAGTGATTCAAACGCCAGCCCCATTTTGGCCAGATCGTTAATGTTTGCCCCGGAAGCGGTAGCGGTACGCCCCAGTAGTTGTGCCCACTTCACCGCCTCCATCGGGGCCTTACCGGCAGCAACCAGCGTCCCCACGCCTTCCAGCAGGGTGTCGGTGGTCTGATGGGTGGCTTTTGCCTGCTGACGGATCGCATCGCCAATCTGCTTTTCCTGCTTTTTATCCAGATCGCCGGTAATACCGATATCGCGCAGCTGTGCCTCAAAATTCGAATAGTCCATGACACCAACGGTAAAGGGTTTCATCAGTGCTTTTGTCAGTCCCCAGGTCTCCAGCCCCTGCGCGTAAAGGCTCATGCGGTTGTTTTTCATCGACTGACTGAGCGCTGCTGCCTTCGTCATCTGCGCCTGTTGTTTCTGCATTCGCGTGAACTGGCGGCTGACCACATCAAGCTCAGTGCCGATTTTACGTACCGCCCGTCCTCCGATATCCCCGTAACGCGCCATGGCCCGCGTGGCCATTTCCTGTCTGCGGGTCAGGTCATCCTGCTTTTTTTTCAGTCCGTCAGTGGCCATGGCGAGTTTGTTCAGCGTTCGCTGTGTCCCGCTCATGGTGGACAGGAAGCTGCTGGTCACAGCACCGCTGACTAAAACACCAATTGAAAAGGTTGTGGCCATGTTTTATTCTGCCTGTGCAGGGTTAAATGAGGGAATGATATGGAAACGCGGTTCTGGTGCTATGCGGCGATTATCATCGCAGCCTGGTTTGGCTTTCTGGGCTGGCTTCTCCTGCAACTGCAGGAAACCCTTGTTGAGACAGGTACAACCCCCTGGAGTATGGAAAACATCATCCTGCAGGGGATTGGGGCCGTTATCCTCGTGATCGTGTCTGTACCTGTGATTGCAGCCCTGCAGCCACTGATTGTGCTGGCAGGGCTGATTGCAGAAGGCGTATGGCAGCTGTTGCGTGGTATTTATCTTGCCGGTCGCTGGCTTATCCGCCGCCATACTCACGCCTGATTTGTTCCCCCGCCTCATCCAGATACGCCTCCAGATCTTCAACAGTCAGCGCCTCTATCTCTCCGGGCTGCCAGCGAAACCACCGCGCCAGCAGCGCCGTCGCCTTATACAGCGTCTCCGGCTTGTCCATCCATGCCATAGGCCTGCTGAAATCGCTCCTGCAGGGCGCGATAGTCCTGCAGATCCATATCCGAAAGGTCTTCCGGCACCAGTCCGGTCATGGCGGCAATCAGCGGCTCATCCCACTCTGCCGGGTCCTTGCTGACGCTACGGGCAGCACGGATATCCTTCACCTTCAGACGGTGCAGGGTCAGTGTGTGCAGCTTCTGTCCGGCGGCAGTGGTATAGGGGTGTTTCAGGGTATAGCAGTCAGACTGTGACATGGCGTCCTCACGTGATGAATAAAAATAAGGTTCACGCCCAGACTATATAAAGGAAGAGAAAAGGGCTTTTAAAGCCCTTTAAAAAAGCGGGGGACATCCGTTTCCCCCTGAATCCGGGCAGAACTCCGCTGCCGTTGCGTCGCACTACAGGGTATTCTGTTTCATGGCCTGCGTCAGACGGTATCCCTCCATCTCCCACAGCCGGTTGACGGCATCCGCTCTGGCATTTTCAATGGCAATATCATAACCGGTATCACTGTTGAATAGCGTCGGATCAATGCAGGCACTCTTTCCCACACCTGCCACAAACCCATCAGGCAATACCGCAATGGCCACCGTGCAGGTGGTACCAGGAAAATGATGGGTATGGTACGTCAGACTGTCCACCAGATTATCAATGTCACGTTTTTCCACTTTCATCTTCAGCCACCAATATTGGCCCGGTAATCAGCCAGCATATCCCGGCCATTAACCCGGAAAATATTGGCCATGTAGTCCAGCTCCAGTACCTCCTGACCATCAATCACCTGCTTAATATAGGTACAGGTGAAGGACGAGTTCAGGTCGGGGGACTCCTGGTGCTTGAAGGTGCCTGCCGGATTTTTGGTGAACTGTACCGTCAGGTAGGTCACCAGCGGCATCTCCTTCACCAGACCGCCACTGTTAAACTGCATGATGTTCGACCGGCACTGCAAAGAATATGCCTTCAGGGGATTGGCAGTCAGGACCGCCACATCCAGATAGAGACTGTTCCACTTGATTTCACCCTCCATCTTGTCAAACCCCATCGGCAGTTCAATTTTCCCGATCATCCCCAGCGCCTTTCGTTCCTGCATGACGGCGCTGACGTCGGGACACTTAATTTCCTCGGCCTTGCCCAGCAGGCTGCGTCCGTCCAGATAGACGTTGGCGTTGCTGATGGCATTAATCTGTATGGTTCCGCCCATCAGGTGTTCCCTCCGTTGCCGTTAAGGTTGACCAGATATTCGGAGGTGATCTCCGATTCCAGCGTCAGACGCTCCAGCGGCGGCGGGGGCGTCAGTTTGTAACTGATGAGCATATGACCGTCGGCGAGGTCCGCCTCCTCGTTGCGCTTTTTGTCATACCAGCACTTAAAGCCCAGCAACGCGCCATCACCCGTCAGCTTGCGCCCGTACTGGTTCACTGACTCCAGAATGGTGTCAATCAACGCCTGGGTGATCGGTTGATCGATAAACGACAAACTGGAGGAGCGGATCGCCTCATCGGTCATATCCTTCACCCGACGGCAGTTCTCGAAGGTGAGCAACCCGCTGGAGGACGGGTAAGAAGCCACCCGGTTCCCCCACAGCCGGAAGCCGGTGCCGAAGCTGTTGAATACGGTGGTGATCCCGTTGGCGTTCAGCAGGTTTGCTTCGCTTTGCGGGTCGTCAGGCTGCGCGGTAATGGGGCGCTCAATACCGGTCACGCCTTTGAGCTGCTGGTTGGACGATGACCACCAGTAGCCATACTCCAGATCCGTCCAGGCACGCAACCCGGCAGCATGCGAGGACAACGGCTCCAGCCGGTCGGCGTTGGTCTGCGCGTCATACACCTTCACATGCGGGTAACACAGGCGCAGACGCCCGGAGGCGGTGTTAAAGTTGATGGTGCCAGCGGGTCCGCGTCCGGTGATGGCCTGCTGCGGAGTGGTACCCACCGGTGCATCAACATAAGCAACCGCCTGTGCTTTGGCTGCCTGAATGTCCAGTTCTGCCATGACAGATGCCTGGGTGCCGTATACCGGCGCAATCAGGATTTTCGCATTAAAGCCGTTCTCCGAAAGACAGTCGGCCAGCAGCTTCAGGCCGCTGCGGCGACCGGCGGCATCCACCGTGCCAATGATATCAGCAGCGGTGACTTTCGTCGGGTCTGCGTAATCGTAAGTGACCGTCACCTGCGCGCCTGCATCGATACCGCCACCCGCGACCCGCGTCAGGGTACCGGTGTCTGATGCGAGATGATAATCTGTCCCGGCAGTGTAGGTGGTATTCCCGGTTGGTGCTTTGACCGTCACGTTCATCACCGGTGCGTGTTCCAGCCGGGCCATGTCGTTCACGAATGTCACGGTTTCAGACGGTACGCTGGTGTTGTGCTTCGCCGGATCAAGGACGTTAATGGCGATAATTGTTCCTGCGCCATACCCGGTCAGTGTGGCGAGCGCCTGCGGCAGGGTAAAACCGGCAAGCGTCGCGCCGAACTGCCCCGTATCGGGTTCTGACAGCAATATGGTGAGCGTGTTCACAGGACCTGCCGGAGCAGTACCCACCACGCCGATAACAGCGGACTTCACCGCCCGGACGGGAACCGGACTGCGGTTAATCTCTATGGTCTCGGAACCGTGCAGATAATCAGCGGGCATCATTCACCTCCACAGGAGCCGGGGTTCTGGTCTGACGGGACGGCACGGACGGGGTGCCCTGCGTTTTACTGCCCACCTCCTGCAGGTGTTTCAGTGCCAGCAGGGTCAGGGTATAAGGATGGTCGGGCACAAGCTCCACGGGCTTACCCGGCCACAGCAGCACTTCACGCTGTTTTCCGTTCTCGTTCAGGGTGACGCCGGACGGCGGCCCTGAATAGATATAGGTTGTCACGGTGTGACCTCCGGTTTCGTATCACTGTTGTCAGGTATCGTCCCGGCAAGCGGCGCGCCGCCGTTCTCCGGGGTGTCATCCTGAATAAAAAAAGACTGTGTGGCGAACGTCAGGGCGTACTGCCACAGGCCCTGCACTTCCCCCAGAAAAACATCATCAATCAGCCAGACAGGGCGCAGGCAGTTTTTCGGTCGCCAGCCGCCGAGCGCCTGACGCACATTGTCCAGTACATCCACCGCGCCATCCCGGCCATTCAGCTGGCGCAGAACGACGGTGGCGATAAAACGCATCGTCTGCGGCTGTATCACCGCACCGGTACTCTCACTGGTCCCGTAGGTGGAGCGGCTGTAACTCAGCAGCACCGCGCCCACCGGGTGGGTCAGGGTGAACGC
>NZ_SNMT01000019.1:0-89864 GCF_013350575.1 Salmonella sp. SG203 | reverse complement strand
TCTCAGCGGCGCGGGGTGTGCATATTACGCTTTCCCGCTTCAGAGTCAAGCGTTTATTTTCGCTTTTCTCCGTGAGGTTCTGGTCTGAACCCCGCTGACCCGGCGGCCTGTGTGCCGTTGTTCCGTGTCAGTGGTGGCGCATTATAGGGAGTTATTTCTGCCTGACAAGAGGAAATTTAAAATAATTTTCTGAGTGCGCACTTTTTATTCTTTGCGTTTATTTTGCCGACGATTTGTTGGTTAAATGGGCTATTTCACGGGCAAAGTGCGCAACTTGCTCCCAGTCGGTGTACACCACTTCTTTACTGGTATCCGTTTCGCCGCCCGACATCTTCATAATAAGCTTGATCATCAGACGGTCATACCAGCGATAGCGGGGATAGCGAAGCGCGCCTGCAATGACGGCACAGTAGTCAGGTCGCCACGGAGAGCTCATTAAAAACTTACGCGCGTAGCTGTTAGTCTGCGGCGTCCGTTTTTCAGCTTTACGCGCCACCAGGTTAACGGAATAAAAGGCGCTCGGCATTCCGTTCAACCGCGTGGCATATTTCTTAACAAACTCCTGAAAGGCGCTGTGGTAATGACCATAACGAATAGATGCGCCAATCACTACGCGATCATAGCTATCCCAGTCCGGCTCTTCTGCGCGATGCAGATTAACGACATCGGCCCAGATCCCCATCTCTTTGAGTTCAGAAGCCAGATAAGAGGCAATTTCGCGCGTTTGTCCGTCCCGGGTAGAGAAAAGAATCAATGTTTTCACGTGTTACTCCATTATTCACGCCAGAAAGTCGGGGTAAAAAGTACCAGCAAAGTGAATACTTCCAGACGACCAAATAGCATGTTGGCGATGAGTATCCATTTCGCAACCGGATTCATACTGGCGAAGTTATCAGCAACCACCCCCAGCCCCGGTCCCAGGTTATTAAGCGTAGCCACTACCGAGGCGAAAGCCGAGAAATCATCTACGCCTGTAGCGATAATGGCCAGCATACTGACGATAAATACCAGCGCGTAGGCAGAAAAGAATCCCCAGACGGCTTCCAGAATACGTTCTGGCAGCGCCCGGTTCCCCAGCTTAATACTGTAAACGGCATTCGGATGCACCAGACGTTTGAGTTCGCGGTTCCCCTGTTTAAACAACAACAGAATACGGATGACCTTTAACCCCCCGCCCGTTGACCCGGCGCAACCGCCAATAAACGCGGAACATAGCAGCAAGACGGGCAAAAACAACGGCCAGCGCGCAATGCTGTCCGTGGTAAACCCTGC
The DNA here is from genome assembly GCF_013350575.1 of Salmonella sp. SG203. Taxonomy (NCBI): domain Bacteria; kingdom Pseudomonadati; phylum Pseudomonadota; class Gammaproteobacteria; order Enterobacterales; family Enterobacteriaceae; genus Salmonella; species Salmonella sp. SG203. The sequence continues at coordinate 88,592 of NZ_SNMT01000019.1, read as the reverse complement.
CGTTGTCGCCATCGACACAACCTGGAAGAACGCCTGATTTAGCGTTGTCAGCGCCGAGTCGTAGATATTATGGAACCACAGTACCAGCGTGCAGATCACCACCAGCGTCAACTGTACGCCGATGAACATGCGGAATTCCGGATCGCGCCAGTATACTTTCAGGCTACGTCCGCTTAATAAAGAGAAATGCAGGCCATAGTTACAACCGGAGATCAGCAGGAAAATAGCGATGATGGTATTAATAGTGGGACTATCAAAATAGCCTACGCTGGCGTCATGCGTTGAGAAGCCGCCGATAGCGATAGTGGAGAAGCTGTGTCCGATAGCGTCAAACGCGGGCATCCCTGCAAACCATAGCGCCAGCGCGCAGGCTACCGTTAGCAAGACATAGATAAGCCACAGCGTTTTCGCCGTCTCGGCAATACGCGGGCGCATTTTGTTATCTTTCAGCGGCCCCGGCATTTCCGCCCGATAGAGCTGCATCCCCCCGACGCCGAGGATAGGGAGAATCGCCACCGCCAGCACAATGATCCCCATACCGCCAAACCATTGCAGCATCTGACGATAAAAGAGAATGGCGTGCGGTAATGAATCCAGCCCCACCAGCGTAGTGGCGCCCGTGGTGGTTAACCCGGAGAACGATTCAAAAAAAGCATCGGTAATGGTGAGGTTTGGGCTTTCCGAGAAAATAAACGGCAGCGCACCCACGCTGCCCAGCACGGTCCAGAACAGCACCACGATAAGAAATCCTTCGCGGGATTTCAGCTCGCCCTTTTCCCTACGGTTTGGCCACCACAGTATGGAACCGATCGCCAGCGCGACAAAAAAGGTCTGCGTGAACGCTCTTCCTGCGCCATCACGATATATTAGCGCTACCAGTCCCGGGAGAATCATTGTCCCCGAAAATAAGATAACCAGTAGTCCAACGATTCGGGTAATGGCGCGAAAATGCATCTCTGCCGCTTCCTTTATTCTTAAAAATGAGGTGGGGATTATTCTTCAATCGCTAACAATTGCAATGAACCACGGCTAAAATCCGCCAGTTTTGTGGAAAATGCATTCACATGAGCAAAAGGAAGCGCCACCCTGAGCCGAACAGACGCCTGATAATCGCTGGAAACGATCTTCCCGGCAAACTGTCCTAATAATGCTTCGATTCCGGCCAACTGACCGTACTCACACTGCAAAGTATATTCGGTTAATGGCGTCTTGCGTTGTGTGGCAAGCTGACGTAATGCCTGATTCACACCGCCGCCATAGGCTTTTACCAGCCCGCCCGTACCCAGCAGAATACCACCATAGTAGCGCACGACGACGGCAGTAATCTCTCCGACGCCGCTACCCATCAATTGCGCAAGCATCGGCTTGCCTGCCGTTCCCGCCGGTTCGCCGTCGTCTGAAAAGCCCAGTTGCTGTGAGTCGTCCGGCGCACCCGCCACCCACGCCACACAATGGTGGCGCGCATCAGAGTGCTCAGCTCTGACTGACTCAACAAACGCTTTCGCCGCGTCTACGCCATCGGTATGCGCCAATAGCGTAATAAAGCGGCTTTTTTTGATCTCTTCAACAACGGTGACCGGCGCTGCAGGGATTAACCAACTGTCCATTACGCCAGTTTTAAATCCCGCGTCATGTTTTCCACGCCGTTTTCGTGGATGACCACGTTATCTTCAATGCGAATACCGCCAAAAGGCTTGAGCGCTTCAATTTTCTGCCAGTTGAAGTGCTTGCTGAACGGCCCTTCGCGCCACGGCGCTAACAGCGATTCGATGAAGTAAATCCCCGGTTCGATGGTCAACACCATTCGCGGCTGTAACACACGCGTGCAGCGCAGATACGGGTATTTGGACGGCGCGGCGAGATGCGTACCGGAATCATCCTGCATAAACCCGGCCACATCGTGTACCTGCAGACCCAACGGATGACCAATACCGTGCGGCATAAACGGCCCGGTGAGATCATTTTCCACCATCGCCTCTTCACTCATGTCGGTAATGATTTGATGTTTACGCAGCAGCTTCGCGATGCGCTGATGGAACTGAATATGATAATCCACATAGCTGACGCCCGCCTTCATGGTAGCGATCAGCGCCAACTGTTCGTCGTTAACATCTTTCACCAGGTGGGCGTAGTCGTTATCGCTTTTCGCCGACCAGGTTCGCGTCAGATCCGCCGCGTAGCCATTGTATTCCGCGCCCGCATCCAGCAGGAAACTGCGCATTTCAGACGGTGCCTGATGATCCAGTTTCGTGTAATGCAGCACGGCGGCATGTTCGTTCAGCGCCACAATGTTGCTGTATGGAACATCGGTATCGCGATGTCCCGTGGCGGTCAGGTACGCCAGGTTGATGTCAAACTCGCTCATGCCGGAACGGAAGGCCTCTTCCGCCGCCCGATGACCGCTCACCGCCATTTTCTGCGCTTCGCGCATACAGGCCAGTTCATAATCCGTTTTATAGGCGCGGTAGTAATGCAGATAGTCGATAACACCTTTCGGGTTGATGTTGCTGGCAGCGATATCCAATTGTAGCGCGCGCTCAGGAACCGGGCCGATATAGCCGATATTGCCACGCGCGGCAGGCAGTTGGCTGCCGATGCCATCCGCTTTCGGTAAGGCGACGACCTCGACTTCTTCTGTCCAGAAGGACGTTGGCAGCGGTTCAACGTTATGCCAGTAATCGACCGGCAGATAAAACCACAATTTGGGTTTGTTGACGCCATCGACCAGCAGCCAGCAATTTGGAACCTGAGTTACCGGCACCCACGCTTTAAACTGTGGATTGACCTTAAACGGATAAGGGTGATCGTCGAGAAAGACGTTGAAAAGCTCGCCGGAATGAATAAGTAACGCATCCAGCTTAAAGCGCGCCAGAACATCGCGCGTCCGTTCTTGTAAGGTAACAATATGATTTTTATAGAGCGCGGCCAGTGATTCCATTTTTTACCCTTCTGTTTTTTTGACCTCAAGTTCCCGCATCTTAGCACATCGCCCCACGAGAGCGTGATCTCTGCCGAGCGTGATCACATCGGCATTTCTTTAATCATTTATTTGCATTTTTTTAACACAAAATACACACTTCGCTTCATCTGGTACGACCAGATCACCTTGTGGATTCAGGAGACTGACATGCTTTATAAAGGCGACACCCTGTACCTCGACTGGCTGGAAGATGGCATCGCCGAACTGGTGTTCGATGCTCCAGGCTCGGTCAATAAACTCGACACCGCAACCGTCGCCAGCCTCGGCCAGGCGCTTGAGGTGCTGGAAAAGCAACACGATTTAAAAGGGCTGCTGCTGCGCTCTAATAAAGCGGCCTTTATTGTCGGCGCGGACATCACCGAATTTCTTTCACTGTTCCTCGTCCCCGAAGAGCAGTTAAGCCAATGGCTGCATTTCGCTAATAGCGTCTTTAACCGTCTGGAAGATTTACCCGTACCGACCCTTGCCGCCGTAAACGGCTATGCGTTGGGCGGCGGGTGCGAATGCGTGCTGGCCACCGATTACCGTCTGGCGACGCCAGACCTCCGTATCGGTCTGCCGGAAACTAAACTGGGCATCATGCCGGGTTTCGGCGGCTCCGTTCGTCTGCCGCGTATGCTGGGCGCAGACAGCGCGCTGGAGATTATCGCGGCAGGTAAAGATGTCGGTGCTGAGCACGCGCTGAAAATCGGCCTTGTGGACGGCGTGGTCAAACAAGAGAAGCTAATTGAAGGCGCGATAGCGGTGTTACGCCAGGCCATTACCGGCGATCTCGACTGGAGAGCTAAACGCCAGCCGAAACTGGAACCGTTGAAACTCAGTAAGATTGAAGCGGCGATGAGCTTTACCATCGCTAAAGGCATGGTCGCACAAACGGCGGGTAAACATTATCCGGCGCCGATGACCGCAGTGAAAACCATTGAAGCCGCCGCGCGTTTTGGTCGTGAAGAAGCGCTGAATCTGGAAAATAAAAGCTTTGTTCCGCTGGCGCATACCAATGAGGCTCGTGCGCTGGTCGGTATCTTTCTCAACGATCAATATGTAAAAGGTAAAGCCAAAAAGCTGACCAAAGATATTGAGACGCCGAAACAGGCAGCCGTACTGGGCGCGGGTATTATGGGCGGCGGTATCGCTTACCAGTCGGCCTGGAAAGGCGTACCGGTCATCATGAAAGATATCAACGATAAATCGTTGAACCTCGGCATGACCGAAGCGGCCAAGCTGCTGAACAAACAGCTGGAGCGCGGCAAGATCGACGGTCTGAAGCTGGCGGGCGTCATTTCGACCATCCACCCGACTCTCGATTATGCCGGTTTCGATCGCGTAGATGTTGTTGTCGAAGCGGTAGTCGAAAATCCGAAAGTCAAAAAAGCGGTACTGGCGGAAACCGAGCAGAAAGTGCGCCCGGAAACCGTGCTGGCCTCAAATACCTCCACCATCCCGATTGGCGAACTGGCAAGCGCCCTGGAACGTCCGGAAAACTTTTGCGGAATGCACTTCTTCAACCCGGTACACCGGATGCCGCTGGTTGAAATCATTCGCGGCGAGAAGAGTTCAGACGAAACCATTGCCAAAGTCGTCGCCTGGGCAAGCAAAATGGGCAAGACGCCGATTGTAGTCAACGACTGCCCCGGCTTCTTTGTTAACCGCGTGCTGTTCCCCTATTTCGCCGGTTTCAGTCAACTGCTGCGCGACGGCGCGGATTTCCGCAAGGTCGATAAAGTGATGGAAAAACAGTTCGGCTGGCCGATGGGCCCGGCCTATCTGCTGGATGTTGTCGGCATTGATACCGCGCATCACGCGCAGGCGGTAATGGCGGCAGGCTTCCCGCAACGGATGCAGAAAGAGTATCGCGACGCGATCGACGCATTGTTTGACGCCAGCCGTTTTGGGCAAAAAAACGGTCTGGGCTTCTGGCGCTATAAAGAAGACAGCAAGGGTAAGCCGAAGAAAGAAGAAGATGCCGCGGTGGATGACCTGCTGGCAAGCGTCAGCCAGCCGAAACGCGACTTCAGCGACGACGAGATAATCGCCCGTATGATGATACCGATGATTAACGAAGTGGTTCGCTGTCTGGAAGAAGGCATTATCGCAAGCCCGGCGGAAGCCGATATGGCGCTGGTCTACGGCCTGGGCTTCCCTCCGTTCCACGGCGGCGCATTCCGCTGGCTGGATACACAGGGCAGCGCGAAATATCTTGATATGGCGCAGCAGTATCAACACCTCGGCCCGCTGTATGAGGTGCCGGAAGGGCTGCGTAATAAAGCGCGCCATAACGAACCGTATTATCCCCCGGTTGAACCAGCCCGTCCGGTTGGTTCTCTGAAAACGGCTTAAGGAGTCACAATGGAACAGGTTGTCATTGTCGATGCTATTCGCACCCCGATGGGCCGTTCGAAGGGCGGCGCGTTTCGCAACGTGCGGGCGGAAGATCTCTCCGCCCACTTAATGCGTAGCCTGCTGGCGCGTAATCCGTCGCTTACAGCGGCCACCCTCGATGATATTTACTGGGGCTGCGTACAACAAACGCTGGAGCAAGGCTTCAACATTGCCCGTAACGCCGCGCTGCTGGCAGAAATTCCCCATTCGGTACCGGCGGTCACCGTCAACCGTCTGTGTGGTTCCTCGATGCAGGCGTTACACGATGCAGCGCGAATGATCATGACCGGCGATGCGCAGGTTTGTCTGGTTGGCGGCGTGGAGCATATGGGGCACGTGCCGATGAGTCACGGCGTGGATTTTCACCCGGGTCTGAGTCGCAACGTCGCCAAAGCGGCAGGGATGATGGGGCTAACGGCGGAAATGCTCTCCCGCCTGCACGGCATTAGCCGGGAAATGCAGGACCAGTTCGCCGCGCGTTCTCATGCTCGCGCCTGGGCCGCCACGCAGTCTGGCGCATTCAAAACGGAGATTATCCCGACTGGCGGTCATGATGCAGACGGCGTGTTGAAGCAGTTTAACTACGATGAAGTGATCCGCCCGGAAACCACGGTCGAAGCGCTATCAACGCTGCGTCCGGCATTTGATCCGGTTAGTGGCACGGTCACGGCGGGCACCTCATCCGCGCTTTCCGATGGCGCAGCCGCCATGCTGGTAATGAGCGAAAGTCGTGCCCGTGAGCTGGGTCTGAAACCTCGCGCCCGTATTCGCTCAATGGCAGTGGTGGGTTGTGATCCGTCAATTATGGGTTACGGGCCGGTTCCGGCGTCAAAACTGGCGTTGAAAAAAGCGGGACTGTCAGCCAGCGATATCGATGTGTTTGAGATGAACGAAGCGTTTGCCGCACAGATCCTGCCATGCATTAAGGATCTGGGATTGATGGAGCAGATAGACGAGAAGATCAACCTCAACGGCGGCGCGATCGCGCTTGGTCATCCGCTCGGCTGCTCCGGAGCACGTATCAGCACCACGCTTATCAACCTGATGGAGCGCAAAGACGCGCAGTTTGGTCTGGCGACGATGTGTATTGGTCTGGGTCAGGGCATCGCCACGGTGTTTGAGCGGGTTTAATCAAAGATAATATCCCCTAAATAACTCGCATTGCAGCGCAGCGGCAACTGAGCGAATCCCCGGGCACATAGATAACTATGTGCCCGGGGTGAGCAAAGGCAGCCAACAAAGAGGCTGCGCGAATTATGACGGGAAACAGTTTAGTTGCCGTTTTTCCCGCCCGTCAGGGGCGGGTTTTTTCACCGTATGGCCCGCTCTACTCAGTAAGCGCTTTGGTCAGGCTAAATGGCATAGCCTGATATCCACGCGCACCATGTATTTGCATTTCAACCGCAGGCTCTTTTTCTCCCCATTTGAACTCTTCCAGATACGGATTAGGCAAGCTGGTAAATGCGCCTACCGATAAATCAAACGCACCACCTGCTGTTGCGGAATACACGAACACAGAATTCTTGTCAGTCTGGTACTCGGTGATAGAGGTTACCGGGCTAAACCACTCGTTCCCGCGCTCTTTACCGTATTGCCAGATCTGTTGGACTGTCTTGTTTTTCTGGTCGATTTTGTAAATCACGGAGCGGCTGTATTTCATACTCTGCATAGCAGGCTGTTCTAAGCCGCGGCCATCGCCATTGTCGAAAGCGGAAAGGTATAAGATATCGCCTTTACTCTTACTATCAATTTTAAAGGCCGTATGTTGCGTCCATGTCCAGTCGAAGTCACCCTCGCAGCCACTGTCCTGGCAGGCGATTTTTTGGCCTTTGCTATCCACAGGCGTCAGAATTGCGGCATTAAATGGCGCTTTCCAGCCAGCAGGCGTACCCAGTATCCACTTCACTTTCTTATCGCGGCCGATTTTGATAATCGCACTCTGGTGGCGGGAGCTGATGATGATGGAATCATCTTCACTGTCATAGTCGACGCTGTTGACATGCGCCCAGTTGCGGCCAGCCCCACTACCCACGATATCCCCGAATTTGTCGGAGGAGTCCAGCGCCGCCAGATCTTCTTCGCTCAACGTATGGCCGGACTGGCTGGCGTCGATATTCAGGCACACAGCGCCCTGATCGAGGGTTTTCATTATCACATCACGATAAGGATCGAGGATATCAAACAGACGCCATTCATCCACTACCACGCCGTTCTGATCAACTTCGGCAATCACATCACGCACGGTACGAACATTTTTCCCATCAGGACGTTTATAGTTAGAGCTGGCTACACGCAGGAAGTAGTGACCGTTGGCCGCGTTATCCATTGAGTGTGAAAAATCGTTATAATTATCCGGCAGGCGGCGGTTAAAGATTTCACGCCCCATGATATCGTATTTCACATAACGCTGACCGTAGCCCCACGATAGTGCGCCATCCTGGTTTTGTTTAAAGCCCATCATAACGCCAGCACGATAAATTGACTTTAAATCATAAATTGAACTTGGATTCATAAACCAACGAATATCACCGGAGGTGTCGATAATAGCGTTAGCTGTAGTGAAGTTCCATTCTAATGCACCCCCAGTAGGGTTGTTCCAGACAGTACGCGTTCCATTCCCAGACTTATCTTTCGTATTATTCAAAAGATACAAGCGATCTTTAAATTCTGGGGAAACCTTTTTAACATCGATAGTAAAGAGTGCTGATTGTTCTTCTTTTGTACCCGCTGATTCAATATAGGCAGGCGGTGCATACATTTTATAGCTTTCTTTTATATTTTCGGTTTTACTACCCTGGATTCTTGTATATTCAACTTCAACGGTATTGACATAATCCGGGTAAAGACCAAAGACGGGAATACCGCCATACGTTAAAAGGTATTTATTATTAACTTTATACGCGATCTCCTGGCCATTTTCTTTGGGGACAATCCGTACATGCACGTCACGTAACTGGTAACCGCCATTACGAATAACGGCGGTTAGCGGCGCGATATCATAGGGGTTCATAACAACTTCGCCAATTTTTCCCTGGACCTGATAGTCCACTTTAGCGCCGCTGGCGCCGCCGATGGCGAAAGCAGTAGAAGGTACTGATGACAAAATTGCAACAGATAATGCGAGAGAAGTTAAAGCATATTTAAATTTCATAACACTCTCCATCTTATAAATAAATAACTAACTTTCCATTTTATGTTTCTTTTATAAAAATAAATGAAGCATATATAATTAACTATTTTTATTGATAGCCTCAGGACATAATATTACTTAATTTATTACACGCAATACAAAGCCTGTAGATATTCAATATCATAACGTTTTATAGTTGACGATTAATTAATATTTAAGAGGACTTTTAGGTAGGCTAACGTAAAAAGGGACGCTACTGCGTCCCATAAAATAGTTAAATAAATGCGAACGCATCGCCAAACAGACGATCTTCCCGCGCGTTACGCTCATGACAGAACAGATCGCGGGCGATTTTCGCCATCTCAAAACGTCCGGCAATATAAATATCGTGCCCCGCCAGCGTACCATAATCCTGCAATACCGCCGTAAGTACCGTTCCTGTACGTCCACGCCAGCCTTCTTCCGGCTGCTCGACAACAGGTTCAATACGCAAATTCGGATGGTTAACAGAGAGTGCTTCCAGCTCAGAGAGATCATAGAGGTGCTTTTCTTCGCGACCGCCCCAGTAAATGGTAACATCGCGGGCCGGGTTGCGCGCTAACGCCGTCAACAGGATGGAGCGCACATAAGAAAAGCCCGTACCGCCCGCGATCAGAATCAACGGACGCTCTTCATCGTCACGTAGCCAGGCGTCGCCATGCGGAATATCGACGACGATTTCCCGGTCTTTCAGAATCCGATCCATGACCGCCATCGCATACAGATTGAGCTCGGAGGCGCCAATGTGTAATTCAATAAACCCTTTCTCGTCCGGCGTTGAAGCCATCGAAAACGGGCGTTTGTCACGCTCGTCCATTACGACCATCAAATACTGACCAGCGCGGAATGAAAACGCCGCGTCCGGCACTAAACGAACCCGATATACGGTATCGGTGATAGCTTCTACCGAGGTCACTTTACAGCTTAAGGTTGTCATGCGCTCCCTCTGTCGGGTGTCGGGTCAATACCGACATTTTTCAAGCCGAGTCGCCGCAGCCTGAAATGTCGATGTCCGCTTTCAGTTATTTAAAGATAGCCAGCTCATCCCAAATCGCATCAATACGCGCGGTAACTTCAGGATCTTTAACAATAGGACGACCCCACTCGCGTTGGGTTTCGCCCGGCCATTTGTTTGTGGCATCCAGCCCCATTTTTGAACCCAGCCCGGAGACCGGCGAGGCAAAATCCAGGTAGTCAATCGGCGTATTTTCAACCAGCACCGTATCCCGCGCAGGGTCCATACGGGTGGTAATCGCCCAGATCACATCATTCCAGTCGCGTGCGTTAACGTCATCATCGCAAACGATAACAAACTTCGTATACATAAACTGGCGCAAAAACGACCAGACGCCCATCATGACGCGTTTCGCATGACCAGCGTACTGCTTTTTCATCGTCACTACCGCCAGGCGGTAAGAACACCCTTCCGGCGGCAGATAAAAGTCGACGATTTCCGGAAACTGTTTTTGCAGAATAGGCACGAAGACTTCATTGAGCGCCACCCCTAATACCGCAGGCTCATCGGGCGGACGCCCGGTATAGGTGGAGTGATAGATGGCATCCTCACGCTGCGTAATATGCGTGACGGTAAAGACCGGAAAGTTATCCACTTCATTATAATAGCCCGTATGATCGCCATACGGTCCTTCCGGCGCCATCTCTCCCGGCTCAATGTAACCTTCAAGGATAATCTCGGCGCTGGCAGGCACTTCCAGATCGTTAGAAAGGCATTTAACCACTTCAGTTTTCGTGCCGCGCAGCAGGCCCGCAAAGGCATACTCCGACAGAGTATCGGGAACAGGAGTCACGGCGCCAAGTATCGTCGCCGGATCGGCGCCCAATGCGACGGAGACCGGGAAACGTTCACCCGGACGCGCGGCTAACCACTCCTGAAAATCCAGAGCGCCGCCGCGGTGAGACAGCCAGCGCATAATCAGCTTATTTTTACCTATCAACTGCTGACGATAAATGCCCAGGTTTTGCCGTTCTTTGTGCGGGCCACGCGTTACCGTCAGTCCCCAGGTAATCAGCGGCGCGGCGTCGTCCGGCCAACAGGTCATGACTGGAAGACGCGTTAAATCGACATCATCGCCAGACGCGATTTTCTGCTGGCAAGGCGCGCCGCGTAACCGTTTCGTCGGCATATTCAGCACTTGCTTAAACTGCGGCAGCTTGTCAAACAGATCGCGAAAGCCTTTCGGCGGCTCAGGTTCTTTCAGAAACGCTAATAATTTACCCACTTCCCGTAAGGCGGAAACATCATCCTGCCCCATGCCCATCGCCACGCGTTTTGGCGTGCCAAAAAGGTTGCACAGCACCGGCATGGCGTAACCTTTAGGATTTTCAAACAGCAACGCCGGTCCACCGGCACGCAGCGTGCGGTCAGCGATTTCCGTGATTTCCAGATGAGGATCCACAGGTAGCGTGATGCGTTTTAGTTCCCCCTGCTGCTCAAGTAGCGTCAGGAAGTCGCGTAAATCGTGATATTTCATGGCGTCCATTGTAGCCTCTTGGTAAGCGCATCATTATACGGCGTTCATCATCGGGATGCTGTATTTTTGTTAAATTAGCGTGAACTCTGGCAACCAACGCTAATCCAGATACGGCTTAAAGGATGAAGTGTATAATTAACTTCGCGCATGGCTTTTGCTATGCTTGCGCCCCGAACAAGCGGATAAGAGTCATTATGCAATCCTGGTATTTACTGTACTGCAAACGCGGGCAACTTCAGCGTGCTCAGGAACACCTCGAAAGACAAGCGGTAAGTTGCCTGACACCGATGATCACCCTGGAAAAAATGGTACGCGGAAAACGTACCTCCGTCAGCGAACCGCTCTTTCCTAATTATCTGTTCGTTGAATTTGATCCGGAAGTGATACATACCACCACAATCAACGCCACGCGCGGCGTCAGCCATTTTGTGCGCTTTGGCGCGCATCCTGCGATCGTGCCTTCCAGCGTTATTCATCAGCTTTCTATCTACAAGCCCGAAGGCGTTGTCGATCCTGAAACCCCCTATCCCGGCGATAGCGTCATCATCACGGAAGGCGCATTTGAAGGGCTGAAAGCGATTTTTACCGAACCGGATGGCGAAACGCGTTCGATGTTACTGCTTAATTTACTCAATAAAGAAGTGAAGCAGAGCGTAAAAAACACCGGTTTTCGCAAGATTTAGCGATCGTTCAGAATACGACCTCAAATAAGGTTCTGGCGTTGGCATCTGTCATCGCCGCTAACCATTGCGGATCTTCACCACGCCATAGCGCTATGCGCTCTAGGATGTGAGGCAGATACGCGGGCTCGTTGCGTCGTGACGTTGGTTTCGGCGTAAGATCGCGAGGCAACAGATACGGCGCGTCGGTTTCTATCAGTAGCTTTTCCGCTGGAATAAACGGTAAGAGTTCACGTAGCTCAAGCCCGCGTCGTTCGTCGCAAACCCACCCGGTAATACCGATATAGAGCCCTCTGTCCACACAGGCCTGCATTTGCTGGCGTGAACCGGTAAAGCAGTGCAGTATTGCACCCGGAAGACTATCCAGCCAGGGATCAAGCAATGCCAGAAATCGCTCATGCGCGTCCCGGCAGTGCATAAAAATTGGCATCTGCAATTCGGCGGCAATTTGTAGCTGCGCCTGAAAGGCACGCTCCTGCTCCTGCGGCGTGGAAAAATTGCGATTGAAATCCAGCCCGCACTCACCGATAGCGACGACTTCCGGCTGGTTCGCCAGCGCAATAATGGCGTCTTCAGACGCGGGTGACCACTGACTGCTGTCATGGGGATGGACGCCAGCCGTCGACCAACAATGGGGGTAGCGCCGCGCCAGTTTTAACGCCTGCTGACTTTCATGGATGTTCGTTCCGGTCAGTAGCATACCTTTTACTCCCGCCGCAAACGCACGGGCGACCACATCATCACGATCTTTTGCAAACTGGCTACTGGTTAAATTAACGCCAATATCAAACATGCTTGCCCCCATATGACAACCGCCCTGGCGGGCGGTTGTGTTTAGTCTTCAGTGTGCTCGGCCTTTTCGGTTTCGGCCTCGTTATCTTCGTCGCGCGTCCGTCGCTTACCGACATAAAAGCGTGAGCAGAAAACGCCAATTTCAAACAGGCAGTACATCGGTATCGCCAGCAACGTTTGCGAGAAAACATCTGGCGGCGTAAGCAGCATTCCCACAATGAATGCCCCGACCAGGATATAAGGCCGTTTTTTACGCAAATCTTCTGGCGTGGTGATGCCCATCCAGCACAGCAACACAATCGCCACCGGCACTTCAAAGGCTACGCCAAAGGCCATAAAAAGCGCCATGACAAAGCTAAGATAGCTGGCGATATCTGTCGAAACCTGTACCCCTTCCGGCGCCGTATGCGTCAGGAAACCAAAGGCCAAAGGGAATACGACAAAATAGGCGAAGGCCATACCAATGTAGAAAAGCAGCGAGCTGGATACCAGCAACGGTACGACCAGACGACGCTCATGCTTATACAGCGCCGGGGCGATAAAGGCCCAAACCTGGTACAAAATGACAGGCGCGGATAAGATCAAAGACACCATGAAGGTGAGTTTGATAGGCGTAAAAAACGGCGACGCCACATCCGTCGCAATCATTGTCGCCCCTTGCGGCATCTGTTTAATCAGCGGTGCGGCGACTAAATGATAAATATCATTGGCGAAATAAATTAACGCCAGAAAAATCAGAAGCACTGCGACGATGCAGTTTAGCAGGCGCTTACGCAACTCGATCAGATGCGTGATAAGCGGTTGAGTATCTTCTACAGCCATGTTTAAGGTTTATCACTCGACGAGGGGGAAGATTCGACAACAGGCGCAGCGGATTTCTTCTCGGCGTCTATCGTGGCTACGGAAGCGGTTTCCGTCGACTCAGGCACGTTAGCTTTAACGGGCTCCGGCTTTTGTTCCGGCGCGCTCGCCTGTGTTTCAGCGGCGGCAGGGGTGACGCCCTCATGCTGCGTTTCGTTCCCTTTTACCACCGGATTATGGATGGTATGCGCTTCATCGCTCGCTTGTTCGGGATCGTTAGCGCTGTAGGTGCGTTTCATCGACTCCGCCGCCTGACGCAGTTCATCCATAGATGCTTTCAGTTCGGGGGTCAGATTTTCCAGGCTCGCCTTTTCGACTTTTTTCAGACTGTCCTGGAACTCCTGAAGTTTCAGTTCCTGAGTCAGTTCATTCTGAACCGTTGTCGCAAGGGACCGCAACGCGCGAATCCAGCCCGCTACCGTTTTTACCGCTACTGGCAATCGTTGCGGCCCCAACACAATGAGGCCGATAACGAACACTAACAGCAGTTCGCTAAAACCGATATCAAACACGGATTATACCTGCTCTTTATCTTGGCTTTTAGCGTCTTCCTTTTTCGCTTCGCCTTGCTTATCCGCGATAGATTTAGCGGTAAAATCAGCGTCCTGACTGGTTTTATCCTGTTTGGCATCATCATCGCTCATGGCCTTTTTAAAGCCTTTGATAGACGCGCCAAGATCGGAACCGATGGAACCGAGTTTTTTGGTGCCGAACAGCAGTACGACGATGACGGCAACAATCAACAACTGCCAAATACTGATACCACCCATACATGTTCCTCTGTGATAGATGATGAATTAATAGGGCCGCATTATACACATTATCCTTCGCGCTGCCTCTTTGTTAGCCGCTTTCGCCCGCCCTATTCACATACTTTTACATACGACCGGGACGACATTGACTTGCGGCCTGAGTATTGCCTCGAGTGATAATATGTACCTGCGTGACACAACCGGCGTTGAGCGATAAAAAATCTCAACGAGTTTTACGCCAGCCAACCAGCCAGACAACTACGCCGCCGACCATGAGCCAGCCAGGCATCAATCCCCATTCAGGGCGGTTGACGAGTAAGAATGACCCGCTCAGTAACAGCGTTGCGCCAATTCCCAATAAATAACGAGACTGACTTTGGCGCACATGGTTTACCTGTAACTCGCGCGCAATCTTATCAACACTGTGCTGTAAATATTTGCCCTGGCGCAAACTGTCGTACACCAGTTCAGGTATTTCTGGCATTTTTTCGACCCAGAACGGCGCTTTTTCTTTAAGAGCCCGCGTGAGAGCCGGAATACCCACCTGATCTTTGATCCAGGACTCAAGAAACGGCTTCGCCGTTTTCCACAAATCAAGCTGAGGATAAAGTTGCCGCCCAACCCCTTCAACATACAATAATGTTTTCTGCAACAACACCAGTTGCGGCTGGACTTCCATGTTAAATCGACGCGCTGTATTGAAAAGGTTTAACAACACATGACCAAACGAGATTTCCGCGAGCGGCTTTTCAAAAATAGGTTCACAGACGGTGCGGATGGCAAACTCAAAATCTTCAACGTTGGTATCTGGCGGAACCCAACCTGAATCGACATGCAGCTCCGCCACCTTTCGGTAATCGCGATTAAAGAACGCGATAAAGTTTTCAGCCAGATAACGCTTATCTTCTTTGTTTAGCGACCCGACGATACCGCAGTCAATGCCGATATATTGCGGATTTTCAGGGTGTTCATGACTGACAAAAATATTTCCCGGATGCATGTCCGCATGGAAAAAGCTGTCGCGGAAAACCTGGGTGAAGAAAACTTTAACCCCGCGTTCCGCCAGCAGTTTCATGTTGGTGCCGTTCTTTTCCAGCGCCGCCACATCCGAAACCGGAATGCCGTATATCCGCTCCATCACCATCATGTTCTGGCTACAGTAATCGGAGTACACCTCCGGGATATACAGCATGGGACTATTTTCAAAATTGCGGCGTAACTGAATCGCGTTGGCCGATTCCCGCAGCAGATTCAGCTCATCGATCAGCGTTTTCTCATACTCACGCACCACTTCCGTCGGGCGCAGACGACGCCCATCCGGCAACAGGCGTGGTACCCAGCGAGCAAGGCGATAAATCAGTTTCAGGTCTGCCTGAATTACCGGCAAAATATCCGGGCGAATGACCTTAATAACCACTTCTTTACCGTTTGATTTCAATCGCGCGGTATGTACCTGGGCGATTGACGCCGACGCTAAAGGCTGGATATCAAAGTCGTCAAACCAGGCTTCGACAGGTAGCCCCCCCATCGCCTCTTCAATCTGGGCTTTCGCCAGCCGACCATCGAATGGCGCGACTTTATCCTGGAGCAAAGCGAGCTGATCGGCGATTTGCGGCGGGAACAGGTCACGGCGCGTGGAGAGCATCTGACCAAATTTGATCCAGACCGGTCCCAGCTCTTGCAACGCCAGTCTTAATCGTTCACCCAGCAATTTATCTTTATGCCGGTTTGGCATCCAGAACAGCGAATAGCGCCATAATCGGAGTGGCAATGTAAGACGCATTCGGGGGATGAGTTCATCAAGGCCGTAGCTTAAAAACGTGCGGATGATGAAATATAGGCGCCGTACTTCACCTGGCGTCATTTGGCCTCCAGTTTTTCCAGCCGTGTGGTCAGAGCATCTACGGCGCGCTCAACAGCCGCGGTTTCTTCGGCAAACCATGCGACTTCCAGCGGGCCAGGCGCCATACGCCACTCTTCAGTGATCGCTTCAGCGGCATAACGCTGCTGACGTTGAAACCCGTGGCGCAGGAATTTAGCCCCGCCACGCACGACCTTACCGATACTTTCCGCCGCAATATCACCCGTGTATGGCGCCAACAGCTCCGCAGGATCGAATTCGGCGAGATCGGCGAGCGCCACAAAATTTTGCACGACCTGAATATCGCCCTGCACTTCCAGTTCGCCGCTGCGAATAAGCGCGGCCAGCTGCTGACGATCGCGTAGTTTTGGCAAAACGCTAGCTTGAGTGATTACCGTACAGTCCGCTTCGCCTTCCCATGCCCCCAGCACATCAACCTGGCGTTCGCTGAATACCAGGACTAATGGCGTCGAAAATCCCTTTAGTTTCACACACAGTACTTTTCCCTGTAAGCGCGTTCTGGCTGATTTCAGCGCTGGCGAACGATACAGAAACGTATTGAGGAGACCTTCAATTCCTGCGGTCACTAAGGGTTTAAAAGGCATTCCACCCTCCTAGAATTTATAACCACGGTGCAATGCCACAACACCCGCCGTCAGATTGTAATAATCCACGCTCTCAAATCCGGCGTCCTGCATCATGGCTTTTAAGGTATCCTGATCGGGATGCATACGGATGGATTCCGCGAGATACCGATAGCTATCCGCATCGTTTGCGACCATCGAGCCAATACGCGGTAAAATATGGAAAGAATAGGCGTCATACGCTTTACTCAGCGGCTCAATGATAGGCTTGGAAAATTCAAGCACCAGTAAACGTCCGCCGGGTTTCAACACACGGAACATTGACCGCAGCGCTTTTTCTTTTTCCGTTACATTGCGCAAACCAAACGAAATGGTAATGCAATCAAACGTATTATCAGGGAAAGGCAGAGCTTCGGCATTCGCCTGCACATACTCTACGTTGCCGATCACGCCGATATTGCGCAGCTTCTCACGCCCCATTTTGAGCATGGAATCATTAATATCCGCCAGGATAACTTTGCCAGTTTCCCCGACCATACGTGAAAATTTCGCGGTAAGATCGCCCGTCCCGCCCGCTAAATCGAGAACGGTTTGTCCACGACGCACGCCACTGCAATCAATGGTGAAGCGCTTCCACAAACGATGAATGCCAAATGACATTAAGTCATTCATCACATCGTACTTTGACGCCACAGAATGAAAAACGTGGGCCACCATGTCAGCTTTCTGCTCTTTAGCGACGGTCTGAAAGCCAAAGTGCGTCGTTTCTTGTGAATCTTCCACCATCTCAGTGCCTGCTTATCGATAAAAATGTTCAAGAAGTGTAACAGATTGGGCCAATTTGCCCTACTCTGCGCCAGGACTAAACTACTCCGTATGGGTTAACTTAACTGCTGCTTCACCCGTTCATCATTGGGATAATGTTCATCCTGCCGCCCTTCAGGGATCGATCGTAAACGATATTCTTCATCTTGCGTAACGGCCTGTTCCGCTAAATCCGGATTAATCTCGCGTTTGATTTCCACGCCTAGCCCCCGGAAGGCCTCCGCCTGCGCCAAAACGTTGCCACGCCCCGACGCAAGTTTTTTCATCGCCTGGCGGTAGTTATCCTGCGCTTTATCCAGACTCTGACCGATCGCTGACATATCATCAACGAACAACCGCATTTTATCGTAGAGCTTACTGGCTCTGTCTGCGATGTGCTGCGCATTGCGGCTCTGGTGTTCATAGCGCCACAGGTTGGCGATTGTCCGTAACGCCACCAGCAGCGTCGTGGGGCTTACCAGCATAATGTTATTTTTCAGCGCCTCGGTTATCAGTTCGGGCTGTTTATCTAACGCCAGCAGGAAAGCGGGTTCTACGGGGATAAACATCAGAACATAGTCCAGCGAGCGGAGGCCGGGAAGCTGCTGGTAGTCTTTACGCCCCAGTAAGCGAATATGATTGCGCACCGAGGCGATGTGCTCTTGTAAAGCGGCCTCGCGCGTATAGTCATCTTCAGCGTTAAAGTAACGCTCGTAGGCGACCAACGTCATTTTAGCGTCGATGACCACATCTTTGCCCTGCGGCAAGCGGACGATGACATCCGGCTGCATCCGCGAGCGCGCATCGTTCTCAATACTGACCTGGGTTTCGTATTCGTAGCCTTCACGCAGTCCGGATGCCTCCAGTACCCGCGCCAGCACAACTTCGCCCCAGTTTCCTTGCGCCTTATTGTCCCCTTTCAGGGCGCGCGTCAGGTTGATCGCTTCCTGCGCCATTTGCGCGTTAAGCTGCTGCAAATTACGAATTTCGTGCGCCAGCGTATGCCGCTCCTGCGCTTCTTTGCCAAAACTCTCCTGAACCTGGCGGCGAAAACCGTCCAGTTGCTCACGCAGCGGCGTCAGCAGGCTATTCAGGCTTTGTCGGTTTTGTTCGTCTACGCGACGATTACTGTGTTCAAAGATACGGTTCGCCAGATTTTCAAACTGCTCGCTTAAACGCTGTTCGCTGTTGATCATCTGACGGATTTTGTCTTCCGCGTGTTGTTGAGTCGCTTCCAGACGGGTCGTGACTTCACGCAGATCGGCTTCCAGAGAGGTATTAATACTGTGCAGGCTACGCAGTTCGTTATTAAGTAACTCGCATTCACTGCGCCAGTGCGCTTCTTGCGCTAATTGCTGCCGGGCCGCGCTAAGTTCGATATCCAGCTCACGCCGTTCTTCGATAAGATCGGCGCGGATTTGATCGGCGTGCGCTTTCGTCGCCAGCCAGCCAATCACCGCCCCAGCCGCCAGCGCCACGACGGCGCTTATCATAAGAGTAATATCCACAACACCTCTCCTGGAACCACACTGTCCTGCACAAAATAGAATTGTGCTGTATAAACGTCCAGTTTAAAAGGGATTTCCTGCGAGGCGCCACGCAAAAAGAAAAGGCCGAACGCGTCGGCCTTTGCAAAAGAGAGGAGAATTACAGCAGACGACGGGCCGCTTCCACGACGATTTTCACCGCGTGGCTTTCAGTTTGTTTCATCGTTTCCGCATTCGGAATCTCTTGTTGGGTACGGTTAACGATAACGCCCGCCACCATACCTGCGCGTAAACCCTGGCTTGCGCACATGGTTAACAGCGTAGCGGATTCCATTTCGTAGTTCATCACGCCCATCGCCTGCCACTCTTCCATAGAACCTTTGAAGCGACGCACAACGCGGCCAGAATAGGTGTCGTAACGTTCCTGACCCGGATAGAAAGTGTCGGAAGAGGCGGTTACGCCAACGTGAGTCGTGGCGCCAATCGATTTCGCGGCTTCAACCAGCGCAGTGGTGCAGGCAAAGTCGGCAACCGCCGGGAATTCCATCGGCGCAAAATGCAGGCTTGCCCCATCCAGACGTACGGATGCGGTCGTTACCAGAACGTCGCCGACGTTAATGTGCGGCTGAATAGCCCCCGTGGTGCCGATACGCAAGAAGGTACGAATACCCAGTTGCGCCAGTTCTTCCACGGCAATAGAGGTAGACGGGCCGCCGATACCGGTAGAGCAAACGATAACTGCTTTACCATCCAGCTCAGCGCGCCAGGAGGTGAATTCGCGGTGAGATGCCAGCTTAACCGGCTTATCCATCAGCGCGGCGATCTTTTCCACACGCTCAGGATCGCCAGGGACGATGGCGAGCTGGGCCCCTTGTAAATCGTTTTTGGTGAGGCCGAGATGAAAAACATCAGACTTGGACATATAAAACTCCTCTGTGAATCGGGTTTGTCAGAAGAAGCAAAAAGACACTTTACCTAAGGCATAAAGATATTTTCGTGACAGCCATCACTATGACGTAAAACAATTGCACTCGTTTACCATTAAAAAGTGATGTGCATCACAATAAATAATCAATATCGCCAGGCATTGCACAAAAGATAGCCGCTTTAAGGCAATGTGGTTTGTTACACACTGTCTATAGTTAAGATTGCGCTATTTTTTAAGGGTACGGAGAATACCATGACAACGACACATCCATCCGGCTTTGCACCTGCAGCTTCCCCACTTGCCCCTACGATGATTCATACGCCTGATGGGGCCATTAGCGCGGGGATAACGTCGATTCCCTCTCAGGGCGACGATATGCCAGCCTATTACGCCAGACCAAAGGCAAGCGACGGCGCATTGCCTGTGGTCATTGTGGTACAGGAAATTTTTGGCGTACATGAACACATTCGCGATATTTGCCGACGACTGGCGCTGGAAGGCTATCTCGCTATCGCGCCGGAGCTCTATTTCCGCGAAGGCGACCCCAATGATTTCGCCGATATACCCACATTATTGAGCGGGCTGGTGGCTAAAGTACCGGATTCGCAAGTTCTTGCCGACCTGGATCACGTCGCCAGTTGGGCTTCGCGCAACGGCGGGGATGCGCATCGGCTAATGATCACCGGTTTTTGTTGGGGAGGCCGAATTACCTGGCTGTACGCCGCGCACAACCCACAGTTAAAAGCAGCGGTAGCGTGGTACGGCAAGCTGGTGGGCGACACGTCACTCAATTCGCCGAAGCATCCCGTTGATATCGCCACCGATCTTAACGCGCCGGTACTGGGTTTATACGGCGGACAGGATACCAGTATTCCACAGGAGAGCGTGGAAACCATGCGTCAGGCGCTACGCGCCGCTAATGCGAAGGCGGAAATCGTGGTCTATCCCGATGCAGGGCACGCGTTTAATGCCGATTATCGTCCGGGCTACCACGAAGCCTCAGCGAAAGACGGCTGGCAAAGAATGCTGGAATGGTTCGCGCAGTACGGTGGGAAAAAAGGCTAACCACAGCGCATTACGATGTTTGTTGGGCCTACGAGACCGGAGTCGGTGTAGGCTCAACAAAGCGTCATCGCCACGTTAGCTATGCTTTACCACAGCATTTTTTATATTTTTTACCGCTGCCGCAGGGACAGGGATGGTTACGACTGACGGCTCCTGTGTCTTTACGCGCGTCCTGCGCCAGCCAGCGCATGATCGATGCCATCGGATAGCCTTGCGCCAGCAGCTCCCGCCAGACATTCATATACGGCGTAACGTGCTGGAAAAAATGCTTATAGCCCGCACACAAGTAATTATGCGCAGGATGACCGGACGGCGAGACGGCAAAGCGATGCTTCGGACAGCCGCCATGACACGCAAAGCGGTAGTCACAGCGACGACAATCGGCGGTCAGGGTCTCCCGCTTGGCCTCACCAAAGGCAATAGCCCGCTCGCTATTATTTAAGGTTTTGATGCTGTGCTGGTGGATATTCCCCAGCAGATGCTCCGGGTAGACAAAGTGGTCGCAGTTGTAGAGATCGCCGTTCGACTCCAACGCGAAGGCATGTCCACAAGTCTCGGAATGTACACACAGTACCGGCTGCTGCGCCGTCCAGGCGGCTAACGCCACGTCAAACATCTGCACATAGACGCGGTCTACGTCGCGACGAACCCAGATATCAAAGATCTGGTTGAGAAATTCGCCATATTGCCACGACGGTACCGTCCATGGCGCCAGCGTCGCCGCGCTTTCGCCGGGCATCACCAGATTAAGTACCGATGAGTTATCGGTGCTCATTCGCTCTACCAGCGGGATAAACTGAATAAAACGCGATCCCGCCGCCAGAAGAAATTCGTAGACGTCTGCTGCATGACCGACGTTATGTTTTCCCACGACGGTTAAGGTATTAAAGTCGACATGGTGCGCTTTAAGCCGCGCCATTGCTGCGGCGACCTGTTCATGAGTTCCTTTTCCAGCGCGATTAAGCCGATAGTGGTTGTGTAACGACGCCGGGCCGTCGATAGAGAGACCGATGAGAAAATGCTGTTCAGCGAAAAAGCGCGCCCACTCGTCATTCACCAGGATGCCGTTCGTCTGCAACGCATGAGTGATTTTTCGCCCATCGCCGTACTTTTCACATAATGCGACAACCCGGCGGAAAAACGGTAGCCCCATCATGGTCGGTTCGCCGCCCTGCCAGGCAAAGTCAATGCGGTCGCCACTCTGCGCGGCAATATGCTGGCGTATAAATTGTTCCAGCGTCTCGTCCGACATCCGCCAGTTTTTATTGCGTTCCGGGTACAGCGCCTCTTTTTCAAGATAGAAGCAATATGTGCAATCAATATTGCAGATCGCGCCGCCGGGTTTGGCCATTACGTGACAACCTGCTACCGCCATGTCAGACATCTCCGTTAAAAAATAAGGTTCACCAGCGCCATGAGACAATGCGACGTTTATCGTCGCCAGGGAACATAACAGAATAGAAAACCTCGTTTTGTGCTATGAGAGCGCTGGGCGATCATGACAGGACAAACGATCTGCGAGGCAATAAAAGCCGCCGCGCTGCTTCCGGGGACGCTATCCGCCTGGTTGTCATTCATACGGAGAACCTTTTTATTATCAAGATCGCCAAATAGCCAGATCCTGAAAAAGACAGCGCGGAAAATAAGAAAAAGGGAAATGAGAAGAAAGAGGCGCTGTTAATCAGGTCAGACACGGGCGCTACCCGTCAAAGGGTAGCGCCGCATTGCTGCCGGATAAACGCAGCGGTCAGGATGGGTTATTTCGCCTGACGCAGATTGTGCGCCGCTTTGACCATGTTCGCTAACGCCGCGCGGGTTTCCGGCCAACCGCGAGTTTTCAGACCGCAGTCCGGATTCACCCACAGGCGTTGTGCCGGAATACGTTGTGCCGCCTTCTTCAGCAGGGCTTCAATCCACTCGACGCTCGGCACGTTCGGCGAGTGAATATCGTACACGCCCGGCCCGATTTCGTTCGGGTAGTCGAACGCTTCGAACGACTCCAGCAACTCCATATCCGAGCGGGAGGTCTCAATGGTGATCACATCCGCATCCAGCGCGGCGATCGAATCCATAATGTCGTTGAACTCGCAGTAACACATGTGGGTGTGGATCTGGGTTTCATCCTTCGCCACCGCCGCGTTGATGCGGAAGGCTTCCACACCCCATTCCAGATAGACGTCCCAGTCGCTGCGACGCAGCGGTAGACCTTCGCGCAGCGCCGGTTCGTCGATCTGAATAATCCCAATCCCCGCCGCCTCCAGATCCGCGACTTCATCACGCAGCGCCAGCGCAATCTGTTTCGCAATCGTTTCGCGGGTCACGTCTTCGCGGGGGAATGACCAGCAAAGAATAGTCACCGGGCCGGTCAACATCCCTTTTACCGGCTTGTCGGTCAGCGACTGGGCATATTTCGCCCACTCCACGGTAATCGGTGCCGGACGGCTGATATCGCCAATCACTACCGGCGGTTTCACACAGCGGGAGCCATAGCTTTGCACCCAACCATTCTGGGTAAAGACGAAGCCGTCCAGATGCTCGCCGAAGTATTCCACCATGTCGTTTCGCTCGGCTTCGCCGTGTACCAGCACATCCAGCCCTAAACGCTCCTGCTCGATGATAGCCTGTTTGATATGTTCGGCGATGCCGGTGCGGTAGTTGTTCGCGTCGAGGTTGCCCTTTTTGAAGTCCAGACGCAGGCCGCGAATCTCCGTGGTTTGCGGAAACGAACCGATAGTCGTCGTCGGCCAGGCGGGAAGTTTAAAGCGGGCGCGTTGCGCTTCAGCGCGCACCTCATACGGATTCTCACGCTGGCTGTCCTGCGCGGTGATCGCCGCCAGGCGTTTTTCTACCGCGGCATTATGTACGCGGCGGGAGTGACGACGAGCCTGAATCGGTGCGCTCCATTCCTCAAGCGCCGCCGTTTCGCCGCTGTTCAGCGCATCGCGCAGCAACGCCAGTTCACCGCATTTTTGCAGCGCAAAGGCAAACCAGCTTTTAACTTCCGTATCCAGACGCGTTTCGACGCTGAGATCGATCGGGCTGTGCAGCAAAGAGCAGGAGGATGCTACCCACAGCGCGCGTTTGCCCACAAGGGCGTTAATCTGCGCGTATTTTTCGGTCAAATCGGCGCGCCAGACATTACGCCCGTTAATCAAGCCTGCGGAAAGCAGCCAGTCGACCGGCAGACGTTGATGCAGTTCCGCTACATCATCTTTGCCATGAATGAGGTCAACATGTAGCCCCTGTACCGGTAGCGCGATAATAGTGTCCAGGTTTGGCGTCACGCCTTCAAAATAGGTCGTCAGCAACAGCTTCACCTGGCCGGCGAGCGCGTCGTAAGCCGGTTTGAAGGCATCCAGCCACGCCTGCGGCAGTTCCAGCACCAGTGCTGGCTCATCAATTTGGACCCACTCAATACCACGTTTTGCCAGTTCAGCCAGTACGTGCTGATACACCGGCAAAATGTCTTTCAGCAACGTCAGGCGGTCAAACGGCTCGCCTTTCACTTTACCCAGCCACAGATACGTGACAGGCCCCAGCAGTACGGGTTTGATCTTATGCCCCAGCGCCAGCGCTTCGTCCACTTCCTCCAGCAACTGTGTCCAGGTGAGTCTGAACTGCTGGCCTTTGCTGAACTCCGGTACTATGTAGTGATAGTTAGTATTAAACCATTTGGTCATTTCCGCTGCCGCCGCTGGTTCGCCGGTTGGCGCGCGACCGCGGCCAATGCGGAACAGAGTGTCGATGTCCACGGAACCGTCGTTGTTCTGATGACGAGCCGGCACATTGCCTAACAGCAGGCTGGTGGTCAGAACATGGTCGTACCAGGCAAAGTCGCCTACCGGTAACAGGTCAATACCCGCTTGTTTCTGCTGCTCCCAGTGACGCGCGCGCAGTTCGCGCCCCACCGCCAGTAACGCTTCACGCGTTGTGTTCCCCGCCCAGTAGCTCTCTTGCGCTTTTTTCAACTCGCGACGCAGGCCAACGCGAGGAAAACCGAGGGTATGAGTCAATATTGTCATTTTACTTCCTCTAATTATATGTAAATCCTAAGTATTTTAAATTCAGGGAAGGCGGCAAGTTTGCTCATCCCCGGGAGCTTACATCAGTAAGTGACCGGGGTGAGGAAACGCAGCCAACGCACCATCAATTTAAAAGACGACGGATTTTGGACGTCTGGATGTTTACACATCCATAATGTAAAGGTACTGTATATTCCTCAAGCGCAATTTGTTCATGGCGAAGTGAAGGACTTTCATGATCGAAATTAAACATCTGAAAACACTCCAGGCATTGCGGAATAGTGGATCGCTGGCTGCCGCGGCGGCGGTGCTGCACCAGACCCAATCCGCTCTGTCTCATCAGTTCAGCGATCTGGAACAACGCCTTGGCTTCCGCCTGTTCGTGCGTAAAAGCCAGCCGCTGCGCTTTACGCCGCAGGGGGAAGTTCTGCTGCAACTGGCAAACCAGGTGCTGCCGCAAATCAGCCGTGCGCTGCAGGCGTGCAACGAACCGCAGCAAACTCGTCTGCGCATCGCTATTGAATGTCATAGCTGTATTCAGTGGCTGACCCCGGCGCTGGAAAACTTCCGTGCAAGCTGGCCGCAGGTAGAAATGGATTTCACATCCGGCGTCACTTTTGATCCGCAACCGGCCTTGCAACAAGGCGAGCTGGATTTGGTGATGACATCGGATATTTTGCCGCGCAGCGGGCTGCATTATTCGCCGATGTTTGATTTTGAAGTCCGACTGGTGCTGGCGCCCGACCATCCGCTGGCCAGCAAAACGCAGATTACGCCGGAAGATTTAGCCAGCGAAACGCTGTTGATTTACCCGGTGCAGCGCAGCCGACTGGATGTCTGGCGACATTTCCTGCAACCGGCGGGTATCAGTCCGCTGCTGAAAAGCGTGGATAATACGCTACTGCTGATTCAGATGGTGGCGGCCAGAATGGGTATTGCCGCCCTGCCGCACTGGGTGGTGGAAAGCGTTGAGCGCCAGGGTCTGGTGGTGACCAAAACCCTGGGCGATGGTCTGTGGAGCCGCCTGTATGCCGCCGTGCGCGACGGCGACCAGCGTCAGGCGGTGACCGAGGCGTTTATTCGCTCGACGCGGGATCACGCCTGCGATCATCTGCCGTTTGTGCGGAGCGCGGAGCGACCCATTTTCGATGCACCCACAGCGAAGCCAGGATCACAGCCGCGCCTGTAATAAAGCTTGGCCAGTGGGGCTGCTGATGCCAGATGGCAAGATTAACCAGCAGTCCTGCGGGAACATGCATGTTATTCATGATACCCAGCGTCCCGGCGTCTACCTGGGTAGCGCCATAGTTCCACATAAAGTAGCCAATGCCTGACGCCACCACGCCGAGAAATACCAGAATGCTCCATTGCAGCGTGGTTTCCGGCAGCTTTTGCGCGTTCCCCACCAGCGACCACGCCACCGCCGCCACCAAAAACGCCCCCAGATAGAACCACGCAAAGGCGTTGTGCTGCGGCATGGGACGGGTCTCCATCAGACGTTTATACCCCACCATTCCGATAGCGAAACTGATATTAGAAAGCTGCACCAGGAGCAAACCGACCCAAAAATGGTCGGTCACGCGATCGTAGCGAATAATCCCGGCGCCAATCACCGCCAGCAACGCGCTAAATGCATAGCCCCAGCGCAAACGACGCTGACTCATCACATCGTAAATCAGCGTGATATAGAGCGGCGTCAGAACGGTAAACAGCAGCAGTTCGGATACGGTCAGGTAGAGGTAAGCATGGAAGCTCAACATATACATGATGCCAAGCTGCATCGCCCCCACCAGCATATACAGGCTGATGGTTTTTAGGTTGTGCCCGCGAGAACGCAAAAACGGCAGAAAAACGAGCGCCGCCAGCCCAACGCGTATCAGCACCGCGAAATAGCTATCGACATGCCCGGCAAGATACTCGCCAAATAGACTAAAGGAGAAAGCCCACAGGATAGTGGTAATGATGAGTAGCGCCACAATGGATGTCTCTTAAAACAGGGAACACCCATTGTAGCGGAGAGTGAAGTTGACAACTGGTCAACTAACAAACAATCACATCAGCGTAAGAAAAGATCGCGCAGGTAATGCGGCACGGCGTTATCCGCGTTGATGCCGATCACCTCAAGTTCGGGATACAGGTCTTTCAGACGCTGGTGCGCATTGCCCATGATGCAGCCTTTGCCCGCCATCGTGAGCATTTCAGCGTCGTTCATTCCGTCGCCAAAGGCGATACACTCTTTCAGGCTGTACCCCATCGCCTGAGCGACCGCTTCCAGCGCATGACCTTTCGACACTCCGCCCGCCATCACTTCCAGACAGGTTAGCGTAGAGAAGCTCACGTTTACCCGATCGCCCCAGCGCGCGTTAATCGCCTGCTCCAGCGGCAACAACTTTTCATGAGTGTCGCTGGTGAAAAACACTTTGCTGACGCCCTCCGGCTCCAGCAGCGCAGGCTCAAACAGCGAGTAGTTAAATACCGCCTCTTTGAAAAAACGCATTTCATCGGGGCGATGACGATTCATAAACCATTCGTCGTCGCGATAAACGTTAGTCACGATGTCCGGGTTCGCATTCACCACCCCGAACAGGTCGCTGGCAATGTCGCTGTCCAGATTATGCGTAAAAACCAAATTCCCGTCGGTATCGTGCACTCGCGCGCCGTTGGAGGTGATCATGTAAGACTTGATTTCAAGATTATCGCGGATTTGCCCTACATCGACATGATGACGACCAGTGGCAAAGACAAAATGGATGCCGCGTGCGGTCAACAGCTTCAGAGTCTCTTTGGCATAAGGGGACAACGTATGGTCGGGGGAGAGCAGCGTGCCATCTAAATCAGACGCAACAACCTGATACATAATAAAATTTAACCTCTAAGCAAAGCGATTTCCGCTGGATAAATTAGGCTTGTTGAAAAATTCAACAATGGCGTTAAGCGCGACTGAGCGCATGGCGTCCTTTTCAAAAAGGATCTCATGGTACGCGCCTTTGATAACCAGCGGTTTTCCCCCTTCACAAGGGTATCCCGCCGCGGCGCGAATTTCACAAAAACGATCGTGGGTGCGGTTATCCACTACCCGCTCTTCTTCCGCCTGAATCAGTAGTGTAGGCGTCGTGTCATCGCTCGCCCCAGCCAGAACCTGCTCACCCGCCAGAATGCCTTCGCGTACCCAATGCCAGGTGGGGCCGCCAACGCGCAGCTGCGGCTCGTCGGCATAAAATCGTAAGTTGCGCTGATAACGCTGGCGGCTGTGGGTCAGCGCATTCATCCCAAACGGCAACGCCCGCCACTGACCGGTACCAATAGCGTAATCTTCACGGATACGCTGGTGCCCTTCGGCCCAGTCGAGAATATGGCGCACCATAAAGGAAGGCAAGCGTATCACAATACCAAACATCGGCGCGGTGAGCGCAATAGCGTCGCACCGCACACGATGGCGTTGCAGGAACAGGGTGGCTATCGCGCCCCCCATTGAGTGCGCCAGGATATAACGCTTACGCCACGGCCCCGGCTCA
This sequence comes from Salmonella sp. SG203, assembly GCF_013350575.1. Taxonomy (NCBI): domain Bacteria; kingdom Pseudomonadati; phylum Pseudomonadota; class Gammaproteobacteria; order Enterobacterales; family Enterobacteriaceae; genus Salmonella; species Salmonella sp. SG203. The sequence goes on along the minus strand of NZ_SNMT01000019.1, from coordinate 60,221 downwards.
ATTTCCTGCTGCCAGAACGCCGCTAAGTCCTCAACATAATCGTTAAAATGATCGACATGACCCCGATGCGGGTCCGATAACATCCGCCCGGAGCGCCCTTGACCACGGTGGTCGATGATGAAGATATCAAAACCGAGATGAAAAAGGTCATACGCCAGTTCAGCGTATTTTACATAACTCTCAATGCGGCCAGGACAAATGACGATCGTCCGATCGTTGGAATCATTTCGAAAACGGACAAAGCGCACCGGAATGTTACCCACGCCGATAAACTCCGCCTCTTCCCGCTGACGCCAGAAATCGGTCAGCGGCCCCATAGCAAAAGCGGCAAACGCATTTTCTCTTGTTTCCCAGTCATTTTGCTGCTGAAACATCGGGTTTTCGGCCTCGTTTACCAGGTAAAATCGTTTTTTGCGTCGTGCCTGACACAACACAGCGGCAGTAGCGTATTGTGGCACAAAAACAGACAACCAGGGAGTTTCGCATGACCTTTGAATGGTGGTTCGCCTATCTACTGACCTCAACTCTGTTGAGTCTTTCTCCGGGTTCAGGCGCCATCAATACCATGACGACGTCTATCAACCATGGATATCGGGGCGCAGCGGCTTCTATCGCCGGGCTCCAGACCGGGCTGGGGATACATATCGTACTGGTGGGCGTCGGACTGGGTACGCTCTTTTCGCGCTCGCTCCTCGCTTTTGAAATTCTGAAATGGGCTGGCGCGGCTTATCTTATCTGGCTGGGTATCCAGCAATGGCGCGCCGCAGGCGCTATCGATCTGCATACTCTCGCCCAGACGCAATCGCGGGGTCGGCTGTTCAAACGCGCGGTCTTTGTCAATCTAACCAATCCCAAAAGCATTGTCTTTCTTGCCGCCCTGTTTCCGCAATTCATCATGCCGCAGCAACCGCAACTGGCGCAGTACCTCATTCTCGGCGTCACCACGATTGTGGTGGATATGATTGTGATGACCGGTTACGCCACACTGGCGCAGCGCATTGCCGCCTGGATTAAAGGACCAAAGCAGATGAAGGCGCTGAATAAAGCGTTTGGTTCGTTGTTTATGCTGGTAGGCGCGCTCCTGGCGTCGGCAAGACACGCGTGATAGTCGTGCCGGATGATGTTTATCCGGCCCGGAGGTAAATTAACGCGAAATAATCAGGTGAATACCAAAGCCCGCAAACAGAGCGCCGGCAAAGCCATCAATCCATTTCGCCAGACGCTGATAGCCGCGGCGCATTTTCGGCAGCGCGAACAGGCTGGCGACTACGGTAAACCAGGCCAGCGTTTCCAGGGTGATTAACGCGAAAATACCCCAGCGCGCCGCAGCGCCGACGTTATCGCCGACAAACAGTGAAAAAACGGAACCAAAATAGATAATCGCTTTAGGATTCGACAGATTGGTCAACAGCCCTTTGAGAAAACTGCGCCCGCTCTGCGCCAGTTCAATGTGCGGAGAAGACGCCGCCGCATCCTGTTTTTTCAGCGCGCCGCGCAGCATCTGATAGCCCATCCAGCACAGGTACAGGCCGCCGCCTACCATAATGATCGTATGCAGCCAGGCCATTTTTTCGATGATGAGATGCAGGCCAAGCAGCGCCACGCCCGCCCATACCATCACGCCGCAGGTAATGCCCAGTACGCCCATCATCGCTTCTTTACGCGAACGGCTGACAGCAGTTTGAGACACGAAGAAAAAGTCGGGGCCGGGGCTCATTAGCGCAACGATGTGCACCATTGCCACGGTGAAAAATAGCATCAACATAAAAATGGCTCGCGGGGAAATAGTTCAGTGAGTCACCATCCTGGCACTTTTTTGCCGGGCTGACTACTCTTCGTCATCACCATCGACATGCGCGCGGATGAGCGCCATGAATTCTTTCCCGAAGCGCTCCAGTTTGCGCATCCCAACCCCGTTAACGCTTAACATCTCGCTGGCGGAAACCGGCATCTGTTCCGCCATCTCTATCAGCGTGGCGTCGTTAAAGACCACATACGGCGGGATATTCTCTTCATCAGCGATAGCTTTACGCAGCTTGCGCAACTTAGCGAACAATTTGCGATCGTAATTACCGCCGAACGATTTCTGCATCACGCGGGGTTTGAGGGCGACGATGCGCGGCACCGCAAGCTTTAACGGAACGTCTCCACGGAGTACCGGACGCGCGGCATCCGTCAACTGTAATGCGGAGTGCTGCGCAATATTTTGCATTACCAGCCCCAGATGAATGAGCTGGCGAATCACGCTCACCCAGTGCTCATGGCTCTTTTCGCGTCCCATGCCATAAACCTTGAGTTTGTCATGACCGAAATCGCGGATGCGTTGGTTATTCGCGCCGCGGATCACCTCGACAACGTAGCCCATGCCAAAACGCTGGTTAACCCGACCAATGGTAGAAAGCGCAATCTGGGCATCGTTTAAGCCATCATATTGTTTGGGCGGATCGAGACAGATATCGCAGTTGCCGCACGGTTCTTGTCGGCCTTCGCCAAAGTAATTAAGCAATACCAGGCGGCGGCAGGTTTGCGCTTCGGCAAAAGCGCCCATCGCATTCAGTTTATGCCGTTCAATATCCTGAAGCTGTCCGGCTGGTTTCTCTTCCAGACAACGACGTAGCCAGGCCATGTCAGCCGGATCGTAAAATAGCATGGCTTCCGCAGGCAGTCCGTCGCGCCCGGCGCGGCCCGTTTCCTGATAGTAGGATTCAATATTACGCGGGATATCGAAATGCACGACGAAACGTACGTTAGGTTTGTTTATGCCCATTCCAAAAGCGACGGTCGCCACCACGATTTGCAGATCGTCGCGCTGAAATTTTTCCTGCACATCGGCGCGAATAGCGTTTTCCAGCCCCGCATGATAGGCCGCCGCGCTAATGCCGCGACTTTGCAAGCGCGCAGCGGTATCTTCCACTTTCGCCCGGCTGTTACAGTAGATGATACCCGATTTGCCGCGTTGCTCCTGAACATAGCGCATTAACTGGTCGAGCGGCTTAAACTTCTCCATCAGCATGTAGCGGATATTCGGTCGGTCAAAGCTACTGATCTGGATTAACGGATCGTTAAGCCCAAGCAGACGAATAATATCCTGGCGCGTGGTGTCGTCGGCGGTGGCGGTCAATGCCATAAACGGCAAAGCGGGAAAACGCTGGCGAAGCTGACCGAGCGCCGCATATTCCGGACGGAAATCATGTCCCCACTGCGAGATACAGTGCGCTTCATCCACCGCCAGCAATACCGGATTCCAGTGCGCCAGATGATCAAGAAAGTTGTCCAGCATCAGGCGTTCCGGCGCAATATACAGCAGACGAATCTGTCCGGTACGGCACCCCGCCATCACCTCAAGCTGCTGCTCGCGGCTTTGAGTGGAGTTCAGGCACGCCGCCGCCACACCGTTCGCCAGTAGCTGATCGACCTGGTCTTTCATCAACGAGATCAAGGGCGAAACGACGACGGTCAATCCATCCAGCAACAACGCGGGGATTTGATAGCACAGAGATTTGCCGCCGCCGGTGGGCATGACGACCAGACAGTCGCGACCGGAGAGCGCAGTATCAATAATCGCTTCCTGGCCCGGGCGAAACTGTTGGTAGCCAAAGGTTTCCTGCAAAACCTGTTTGGCCCCTGATTCCAGATTCAACACTTCCGCCTGCGCCACATTAACCCCGTTCACCATAAATCAAAACAGGCGCTATTTTCAGCGCCTGCGAGAGAAACTGCAATGTTTAAAACACAATCCAATCAGAAGATATCGTTAAGCATCACGCCGACGCCGACACGTGTCTGATTAAAATTATAGTCGATCAGCGATTCGCCATAGCCGCTGTACACCTGGGTATAAAGCCGGACATGTTTGGTGACCGGATAGCTTAATCCAACTTCCGCGCCGCCGTAGCCTGTATTCCAGTTGTACTGGCCTTTGGCGCTTAATACCGCCTCGCCCAGGTGATAACCGATTTTAAGCTGGTAATAACCCATATATTTGGTGATGTCCGGATTATCGTCGGTACTGCCAATCACGTACCACGGTTTGACCTCTACCAGCCAGTTACCGTTTTCGGCCATCAGACGGGTATACAGACGGTTCCAGCTACGCGAGGTGGGGTCCGAACGTCCGTTAGAGTCATGGTTGTAGCCCATCTCTACGTCGCGCAGCGTCCAGCCGGCAAAGCGATAATCGGTAGCAAAACCAAGAAAAAGCTGCGGTTCGTAGTTGGTTTCGCGAAACGGCGAAGACTCTTTACTGTTGGAAAGCTGCCACCAGGATTTCTGCGTATAGGAAGCGCCCAGTACCGAGTTCGGCCCCAGTATTCCGCGCCACAGCGGAAACGCCAGGCTCAACTGAAATTTCACTTCATCTTTACGTGCGTTTTCAGACCAGTTGTAGGTACTTATGGCCTCTTTGTTCAGATCGCTGGTGTTCGTGTAGATCAAGTAGTTCGTGTCATAAGGGTAAAGCGTAAAAGGGTTATCATGCTCCTGTAGCATGTTAGCGATGATACTTCCCCGTACTGCAGGCGCATCATGAACCTCTTTTATCGTAGCTTCTTGTGCATATGCCGCTAATGGCAGTAGCGTGGCTGGCAACAACCCTCTCAAAATCGCCCGCATTCTTGACGTTCTCCTGACGAAGTATTTTCAGCTTGAATCATTCTCTGCCAACCATTTTTACATATTTACACACATAGCCGTTAGTTATCCCTTCTTAAAGTAGAAAACAACAATTAAGAAGCATAATATCAACATTTCATTAACCAATGAGGTGTCAGGAATCTATGTCCGCTGTACTTACCGCTGAACAAGCTCTGAAATTAGTGGGTGAAATGTTTGTCTACCACATGCCGTTTAATCGGGCGTTAGGGCTGGAGCTGGAACGCTATGAAAAAGCGTTCGCCCAACTGGCCTTCAACAACCAGCCGATGATGGTCGGCAACTGGGCGCAAAGCATTTTACACGGCGGCGTGATCGCCTCTGCGCTGGATGTCGCCGCCGGACTGGTATGCGTCGGCAGCACGCTAACTCGCCACGAAACCATCAGCGAAGATGAACTACGCCAGCGCCTGTCGCGGATGGGAACGATTGACCTGCGCGTCGATTACCTGCGTCCGGGCAGAGGCAACCGCTTTACGGCCACCAGTAGCCTGCTGCGCGCAGGGAATAAAGTGGCCGTCGCCCGCGTGGAATTACACAATGAAGATCAGCTGTACATCGCCAGCGCCACCGCTACTTATATGGTGGGATAAAAGCAGGTAAACTGTTGTTACACTTCAGATACGAGTTTTCCGGATGGACGCAAAACAAACACGGCAGGGCGTATTACTCGCTCTTGCCGCCTATTTTATTTGGGGGATCGCCCCCGCGTATTTCAAGCTGATCTATTACGTTCCCGCAGATGAGATCCTGACGCACCGCGTGATTTGGTCATTTTTCTTTATGGTGGCGCTGCTTAGCGTCAGCCGGCAGTGGCGACAGGTTAAGCGCTTACTGAAAACGCCAAAGAAGATTTTCCTGCTGGCCCTGTCCGCCGTACTGGTCGGCGGTAACTGGCTATTATTCATTTGGGCGGTAAATAATCACCATATGCTGGAGGCCAGCCTGGGTTATTTCATTAATCCACTGGTTAACATCTTGCTGGGGATGATTTTTCTTGGCGAACGCTTCCGTCGAATGCAGTGGCTGGCGGTGATTCTGGCGGTGTGCGGCGTGCTGGTGCAACTCTGGACGTTTGGTTCACTGCCGATTATCGCGCTGGGGCTGGCGTTTAGTTTTGCGTTTTACGGCCTGGTGCGTAAGAAGATCGCCGTTGAAGCGCAGACGGGTATGCTGGTCGAAACGCTATGGCTGTTGCCGGTCGCGGCAATTTATCTGTTTGGCATCGCCGATAGCCCTACCAGCCATATGGGACAAAACGCACTATCGTTGAACTTGCTGTTAATGGCGGCGGGTGTGGTCACTACGATTCCGCTGCTGTGCTTTACCGGAGCGGCTACGCGTCTGCGTCTCTCTACACTGGGCTTTTTCCAGTATATCGGCCCAACGCTGATGTTTTTACTGGCGGTGACGTTTTATGGCGAAGTGCCGGGCGCGGATAAGATGGTGACATTTGCGTTTATCTGGGTCGCGCTGGCGATTTTCGTGATGGATGCGATTTATACGCAGCGGCGTAAGCATTAAATAATAAAATGGCAGCTATTATCTGGCTGCCATTTTATGTTATTTCTTCTTAGTAAATAGCAATACAATAAATAATATAATATTTGTTACTGGAAACACGCCCAACACACCAATAAACTTATTCCAACCAACAAACGTTAAATAGCGGGCATGGATCTGGCAAAAGCCGAATCCCAACGCTATTCCAATCCCCCTCAAATTTAATGAAGTACAAATCGACAGTACACCGAGCAGGACAATAGCAATCACCCACCATCCAATCCAGGCTTTAATGAATTCGGCTTTAGAAAAAGGGTCTTTACCAAAATAAATTTGCCAGAAATTTTTCTTTTGCATTTTATGAAATCCATTCATTGAAATTGTTAATTACCAGATAATATATTTAATTATTATCGATTGCTGTACAGCGTAATTATCATGACATTAATTACCATTGCTGTCATTAGAAAATTCAGTGTAATATATTTACATGTGAGATCTGAAGTTGGTTATCAATATGGAAAAAATAATATGATTAGGATTATTAAAGATATTTTTCACCCTTCCCCAAGGGATACATTGAAACGAGCAAAGTTTGTTATTTATACATTATCATCATGGATAATATTATTTACTATAATGCCTAAAAACCAATATCTTAATTTAATATTTATTATTGCCAATACCTATATCCATATTAATATTGGCGCGAAGAGAATCAGAGATTCAGGTTGCAGGGCACTTTATTTCATCGCATTGTCTATAGGTGTAAATGTCTTCTGTACAGTCAGTGTCGCACTCAATGGGGCTGATTGCGATAACATTGGTATACAACTCAATATTGCCTGGGTAATACTCACAACACTACTGCTATCTTTCATCGCTTCTTCAAAACAAGAACTTTCCTCATGATGAAGAACTTCCAACGGACTGGCGGTTAAATCGCCAGTCCGTATATTTTACAACCAGTTCTTGCGCTTAAAGTACAGATACGGCGCAAGCCCCGCCAGAATCATAAAGATAATCGCGCCTGGATAACCAAAGCTCCACTTCAGTTCCGGCATAAACTCGAAGTTCATCCCATAGCTGGAAGCGACCAGCGTCGGCGGCAGGAACACCACGGAAACCACCGAGAAGATTTTGATAATACGGTTCTGCTCGATGTTGATGAAACCCATCGCCGCCTGCATCAGGAAGTTCACCTTCTGGAACAGCGATTCATTGTGCGGCAGCAGAGATTCGATATCGCGCAGGATCTCACGCGCCTGCTCCAGCTGTCCGCCCGGTAAGCGCGCCTTGCGCACCAGGAAGTTCAGCGCGCGTTGGGTATCCATCAGACACAGGCGTACCTTCCAGCCGATATCTTCCAGTTCCGCCAGCGTGGAGAGCGCTTCGTCGTATTCATCGCCCTGATGCCCTTCCATAATGACGCGGCTCAGTTTTTCCAGATCGCTGTAGATGTTTTCGATTTCATCCGCTAACTGTTCAATTTTGGTTTCGAACAGATCGAGCAGTAGTTCGTAAGCATTACCATCGACCATCGCCTGGCTGCGGGCGCGCATACGATACAAACGGAAGGCGGGCAGCTCGCGTTCACGTAGCGTAAACAGACGGCCATCGCGAATAGTGAATGCCACCGTAGAGTTACCGGCATGATCTTCCGCATCTTCGAAGAAGAAGAAGGAGTGGATATGCAGTCCGTCTTCGTCTTCAAAGAAGCGCGCGGATGCTTCGATATCTTCCAGTTCAGGACGCGTCGCCAGACTCTGGCCCAGCTCAGATTGTACGCGCAATCGCTCGTCGTCGTCCGGTTCGACCAAATCGACCCATACGGCATCAATCAGGCTTTGTGACTCCTCGACTTCCAGCCGGGTCAGTCGGTTTTTTTCCAGTTGAAATGCGCTCAGCATGACCGGGACTCCCAATGCGTAAAAATATCGGACAGTTCAGATGGGCACACAGAAACAAATTGGGTTTCAGACCATTAAACAGCCTGACTCAACGCGACGGGAAAAAATGAAAGGTCGCTGACAACCGCTAAGGCTATCAGCAAAAAGGGATAGCCTTAGGAGTTGATCCTGGATGACAGGATAATGAGCCAGTATCTACTGGGTGTGTCCAAGGCGAATGTCCTCTTAGCGTAATCGTGGGCGCATGTTACGCCAGCAAAAATTTGCCGTCAACACGCAACGAAACGCGAAAAAGCAATAATTTCCCCTTATGCAGAAAGGTTAGCAGAGTGAGAGTATTTATCTATGATTTCAGAATATTAACATCAATATATCGCCGGATGGCGGCTTCGCCTTATCCGGCCTACAAATCAAAATGTTAGCCAGCGCGTAGGCCGGATAAGAGGTGCCACCCGGCAATATGAGAGCCGGTCAAACCGTTTCCAGCTTCGCATACGCGGCAACCAGCCATTTGATCCCTTGCCCCTGAAAAGCCACCTGCAACCGGCTATGCTCGCCGCTGCCCTCCAGGTTGACAATAGTTCCCTCGCCGAACTTCGCATGGCGCACGCGTTGGCCGAGTTTGTAGCCTGTGTCGTTTTCCGCCAGCGGCGTTCCCATTCGTTGATGGCTCACCGGACGGCTGACGGTGGCGCGCAGACGTACCTCTTCCACGCACTCTTCCGGCAACTCGCCGATAAAACGCGACGGGCGATGGTAGACCTCTTTACCGTACAGACGACGCGTTTCCGCATAGGTTAACGTTAGTTTCTGCATAGCACGGGTAACGCCGACGTAGGCCAGACGACGCTCCTCTTCCAAACGCCCGCCCTCATCCAGCGACATCTGGCTGGGGAACATGCCCTCTTCCATGCCGACAATAAACACCTGTGGAAACTCCAGGCCTTTGGCCGAGTGTAGCGTCATCAGCTGTACCGCATCCTGCCAGGTATCGGCCTGCCCTTCGCCCGCTTCCAGCGCCGCGTGAGAGAGGAAGGCCTGCAACGGCATTAAATCTTCATCTTCGTCGTTGTAGCTGAACTGCCGCGTCGCCGTCACCAGTTCCTCTAAGTTTTCGATGCGCGTCTGGCCTTTCTCGCCTTTTTCTTGCTCATACATGGTGCGCAGGCCGGAATCTTTGATCACCCGGTCAGTCTGCACATGCAGCGGCATGTCGGCGGTTTCCTGCGCCAGGGCGTCGATCAGTTCCATAAAGCGTTGTAGCGCGCTGGCCGCACGCCCGGCCAGGGCTTTTTCCTGTAACAACTCACGGCACGCCTGCCACAATGTTAGCTGGCGATCGCGCGAGGTCTGGCGCACCACGTCCAGCGTGCGGTCGCCGATGCCGCGCGTCGGGGTATTCACCACGCGTTCAAAGGCGGCATCATCGTTGCGATTGGCAATCAAACGCAGATAAGAGAGCGCATCTTTGATCTCCTGGCGTTCGAAGAAGCGCATACCGCCGTAAATCCGATACGGCATACTGGCCTGTAATAACGCTTCTTCCAGCACGCGCGACTGGGCGTTGCTGCGATAAAGGATGGCGCATTGCGCAAGCGCGCCGCCGTTGTCCTGCCAGGTTTTGATACGATTAACCACAAAGCGCGCTTCATCCAGTTCGTTGAAAGCGCAGTACAGCGATATCGGTTCGCCGTCAACGCCGTCAGTCCACAGCTTTTTGCCCAGACGCCCGTTGTTGTTTTCAATCAGGGCGTTCGCCGCGCTAAGGATGTTGCTGGTCGAGCGGTAATTCTGCTCCAGACGAATGGTCTGCGCGCCGGGGAAATCATTGAGGAAGCGCTGGATGTTCTCTACCTGGGCCCCGCGCCAGCCGTAGATCGACTGGTCATCGTCGCCGACAATCATCACTTTACCGGTATCGCCCGCCAGCAGACGAACCCAGGCGTACTGAATGTTGTTGGTATCCTGGAATTCGTCCACCAGGATGTTAGTAAACCGCTCGCGATAGTGTTGCAGGATGTGCGGCTTGTTCAGCCATAGTTCATGAGCGCGCAGCAGTAGCTCGGCGAAATCCACCAGACCAGCGCGATCGCACGCTTCCTGATAGGCCTGATACACCTTCTGCCAGGTCTGCTCCACCGGGTTGCCATAGCTTTGAATATGGTGCGGGCGTAGCCCTTCGTCTTTCTGGCTATTGATGTACCACATCGCCTGACGCGGCGGCCACTGCTTCTCATCAAGATTCATCGCCTTAATCAGGCGTTTAAGCAAACGCATCTGATCTTCGCTGTCGAGAATCTGGAAATCCTGCGGCAAATTAGCGTCCATATGATGCGCGCGCAGCAGGCGGTGCGCCAGACCGTGGAACGTCCCTACCCACATTCCGCCCTGGCTGGTCCCCATCAACTGGCCAATACGATGGCGCATTTCCGCCGCCGCTTTATTGGTAAAGGTCACCGCCATGATGGAATATGGCGAGTTGTTTTCTACGCTCAGTAACCAGGCGATACGGTGCACCAGCACGCGGGTTTTCCCGCTTCCCGCGCCCGCCAGCACCAGCATGTTGCTACGTGGCGCGGCCACCGCTTCGCGCTGTTTATCATTAAGGCTGTCGAGCAGGTAAGAAACGTCCATTGGCACCGCCGCGTAAAAACATGAAAACTAAAAACGCCCGGTGGCGCTTCGCTTACCGGGGCTACTTATCGTAGGGCGGATAAGCATAACGCCATCCGCCAGAATAACTGGGAATTTATACAGAACTACTGGTGATTATATCAGCGAGGTGAGAGATGCCAACCGCGAAATTTCGATATGCGGCAGTAAACGGCTGTCCTGCGTCCGCATCAGGTCGGCATTTTCAGGTTTAATCCAGCAGGCCTGCATCCCACAGCGAATAGCGCCAGCCACATCGGTAGTCAGATCGTCGCCGACATGCAGGATCTCGCCGATCGGTACATGCAGTTTTTCCGCCGCCAGGAAATACATGTCGCTAAACGGCTTGGAACGCCCATCCGGGCCGGCGCGCAGTACAAACTTAAAGTAATCGCCGAGGCCAAACAGTTCCGGCTGGGCATTGCCGTTAGTGATCGCCACCAGCGGCCATTTTTTCGCAAGCTGCTGTAATGTCTCATGGGTAGCCTGCGGAACCTCAATCTGGCTGCGCCATTTGGCAAAATGCATCATCGCCGCATTCGCGCCGGCAATGGCCTCCTGCGCCGATAATCCCGCATCCCGCATGGCCTGTTCTATCGCGCGATGACGCCAGCGGGTAACGTCATGATAGATTTCCGGCTCCGCTTCACGCACCGCCTGCCGTATCCGCTGTAAATCGACGTTTTGAAACGAACGTAGCGACGGGTGATAATTTTGCATAAAAGCGAGCGCTTCCTGCTCAGTACGCAAAATCACCGGACGGTTATCATAAAGGGTATCATCCAGGTCAAAGGTGAGCGCGGCAATACGCCCCAAAGGCCGGTAAAAACGCATTATTTCCCCCGTTTAGCGCGCGGATGCGCCGCGTCGTACACTGAAGCAAGATGTTGAAAATCAAGATGAGTATAAATTTGGGTGGTGGAAAGGTTGGCATGACCCAGCAGCTCTTGCACGCCGCGCAGATCGCCGCTCGATTCCAGCATATGGGTCGCGAACGAATGGCGCAGCTTATGTGGATGCACGTGGCTGTTTAGCCCCTGCTTTATGCCCCATTCGGCGAACCGTTTTTGGACATTGCGCGCGGAGATACGCTTGCCGAGCTTCGACAGGAATAACGCCTCTTCATCGCTGGCGAACAGGCCGCGCAGATCCAGCCAGTGCTCAATCCACGTCACCGCGTTACGGCCAATCGGCAGGCGTCGCTCTTTGCTGCCTTTACCCATTACCCACACTTCTCCGGTATCGAGATCGAGGTGCTTTATATCCAGGCCAACCAGTTCGGATAAACGCAGCCCCGCGCCGTACATGACCTCCAGCATCGCCCGGTCACGTACGGCGAGCGGATCGTTAAGATCGATGTCCAGCAGGCGGTTAACGTCGTCGACATCAATATTTTTCGGCAGATGACGCGGCGCTTTCGGTGCGGAGACGCCCTTCGCCGGGTTAGCTTTCAATTCGCCCTGACTGACTAACCAGTCAAAAAAGCTTCGCAATGCCGAGAGACGTAGCGCCAGACTGGCAGGGCCAAGCCCTTTGCGCCGACTGCGCACCGCAAAACTGCGCACAATCGCAGCGTCACATTGTTGCCAGCTTTTCAGCCCGGTTTCTCCGGCTAAAGCGATAATGGCATCAAGCTGACGCTGGTAGTTCAGCAGGGTAATGGGGCTAAGCTGGCGCTCCACGCCTAAATAGCGCAGGAACCGCGAGACATCCTGAGAAAGCGCGACATCCGTCATACGCGTTTAATCCAGCGTTCCAGCAGTTCCGGCAGCATCAGCGCGATCTCCTGTAAAAGCTGCGTCCCCTGCCCCGGCTGATAGTGGTGCGGGTCACGGCTGCTGAAGAGAATCACCCCGAGGTCGCCATCGCTGCCCATCATCGACATGGCTACCGAGCCTACAGCCTTCGCCTCCGGCAAGACCACCAGCAGTTCCGGGCCGTTTAGCGGGCCAAGATAATGCTGCGACTGTCCCAGTCGTTGAATACGCAGCGGCTCGAAGGCCTGACGGTTTAAAGCCAGATGCGTATAGCGCGATGGCGCGCCAAGACGCCACCGATCCGGGAACAAACGCAGCGTCGCGCCGGCAAGCCCCAAATCGCGCGCCCAGCGGTGAAACCGCATCAGCATCTCATCCAGACTATCCGCGGCGACCAGACGGCTTTGCAGATGCAGCAAGCGATAAAACAGGCTTTCATTGGCATGAGCCTGTTCCATCAGCAGCGTCATATTTTCTTCAAGCACATTGATGTGATTACGCGCGCGGGCCATATGCCACTCAACGAGCGAAACCGTTCCCCGCACGGGATGTGGAACACGCATCGCTTCCACGGCATGGGCGTTACGGATAAAAAACTCAGGGTGGTGGCGCAGGTAATCGACGACCGCTCGATCGTCCAGTTCCGTGAGCGTTTCCTGTAGTTCTTCCTCTGGTTGCTTCATAAATGGATAAATCCGTCGTAGATATGTGCCGCCGGACCAGTCATGTATAACGGATGACCCGGACCTTTCCAGGCGATATCCAGCCGACCGCCCGGTAATTCCACGCGTACTTCTTCAGCCAGCAGCCCCTGCTGAATCCCCACGGCAACGGCAGCGCACGCGCCGCTGCCGCACGCGCGGGTCTCCCCTGCGCCGCGTTCATAGACTCGCAGCCGGATATGCTCACGTCTTACAACCTGCATAAAACCAATGTTGGCGCGTTCCGGAAAACGCTCATGGCTTTCCAGAACCGGCCCCAGTGTTTCAACGGCCGCCGTGTCGACGTTATCAACCTGAATGACACAGTGCGGATTACCCATTGAAACCACGCCGCACAGTATGGTCTGTTCCGCCGCTCGCATAATATACGTCTTTTCCGCTTTGTTGGCGCGAAAAGGCACCTGCGCGGGTTCAAAGTTTGGTTCCCCCATATTCACCCGCACCAGTTCATCTTCCGTGACGCTCAGTACCATCCGGCCATTCGCGGTACTGACCCGAATGTCGCGTTTATTGGTTAGCCCTTTCAGGCGAACAAATCGCGCGAAACAGCGCGCGCCATTGCCGCACTGCGAGACTTCACTGCCGTCGGCGTTGAAGATGCGGTAATGAAAGTCCAACTCAGGATCATAGGGCGGCTCAACCACCAGCAGCTGATCGAACCCTACGCCCAGGTGTCTGTCGGATAGCCGACGAATCAGTTCCGGCGAAAAAAAGACATTCTGCGTTACCGCGTCGACGACCATAAAATCGTTGCCAAGGCCATGCATTTTAGAGAATTGCATCATTCACTCCGTTCACGCGGGGACAGAAAACTATCCTCAGTAATTGACCTGGGACGGGCCATCTCCCGTTGCGCGATCGTTCTTATCGGGCATCGTGGACTGCGTTTGCGAATCGACTTTTTTCGTCGGCGGCGGCGCATTTTTATCGGCTGGCGGGAAATAAAGCGGCCCTTTCAAACCGCAGCCCGTCAGGCTGAACAGAGTCAGAAGTACAGCGAGTGTCTTAAACACGTTTTTCATTATGGATTGCCTGTAAGTTCATGCTTTCTATTTTCTATCATCGCAGGAGAAGGCGTAAAAGCAAGCGTTTAGGGGCTCTTTATAAAATCTGAAAAGCGGCGCGTTGCCATGATTATTGCGCATTTACATCAGGGAACATGCTTTGCTAATCACTTTAGGTTTACGTACCACGTCCGGATGACCTTATGCAATATCGTAATTTGTTTTGCCTTTTTTCGCTTTCACTTCTGCTGCCTCCCGCCTGGGGATGTCGGCTGAGTGAATCTCCGCACAATGTTTATCAACGGCAAGGCAGCGGCGTGGTTTATCTCCAGCCAGAAGAGGAGAACAATCTTTCGTTGCCGGAGGTGAATTTCAAACGCCTGCGTCGATTACCCAATTCATTGATTAACCCGGCAACTCAGGGCTGGAACTGGATAGCGCAACCCCCTTCCTGAACCGGGAAATTAACGCCGGAAAAGAGCACGGCTATTTTATGCGTGATAGCCAGCAAGGTCAGGGTATTCATGTCTTTAGCATCAATGGGCCGCTAAAAGTCACCGAGCGTTTTGCGTATGACAACCGCTAGTTTATACGTGGATTGGCAGCCAGCTTTACCGAACAGCATCCCCCTGCCCGGATAAGACGCATACTCTGAATAGGAACGTCATGTACACCAACAATAAAGACATCATCATCATAACGCAGGCGCAGGAATGCCAAAAATGACGCCGCTAAACCGTTTTGCGCGTTTGAATAAACATCTGAAAAACGCCCTTCGGGGCGTGGGGATCGGTTCATGCATTTACGTCATTGTTGAAAGCGTTATGCACGGCACGATAAACGGTGTTGAAGCTGCCGGGGTTCTGACGATAAGCGCGGTACTCGGTCTGCTTAGCGCTCTTTTGGATATCAAAGCAAAGCCGCGCGCCCCCTTAATCCTGTTGCATTTTCTCCTCTGCGGCGGCTGCGTCGCGCTGATGGTGGCAATGCTGTCGGCTCTGAACCATTTCCCGGTTAACGCGTCCGTCATACTTATCACCAGTGCGCTATTTATCGTCATTTATCTACCGCTGGGTTTTATCCTTTACCGCTCACAACGGTAATTCGTATCGGTTCCAGAAGCTGACGCTTCCCCTTATACTGGCGATATCACTAAATAGCGGGATAAAACAATGAACGACAGTGAATTTCATCGCCTGGCTGACGCCCTGTGGCTCACCATTGAAGAACGCCTCGATAACTGGGACGGCGACAGCGATATCGACTGCGAAATCAACGGCGGCGTGCTGACCCTCAGCTTTGAGAACGGCAGTAAGATCATTATTAACCGTCAGGAGCCGCTGCACCAGGTGTGGCTGGCAACCAAACAGGGCGGCTATCATTTCGATCTGAAAGGCGACGAGTGGATTTGCGATCGCAGCGGCGAAACCTTCTGGGATCTACTGGAGCAGGCGGCAACACAGCAGGCGGGTGAAAAGGTGAGTTTTCGTTGATTTATTTGCCGGATGCGCTTTGCTTATCCGGCTTACTGTAGGCCCGGTAAGGCGTAGCCGCCACCGGGCGAAAATCCTCAGGAGAAATACTGCTGCAATAGCGGCGCGTCATGATCCTGGTTTGCTGGCGGCACGGTGTTGATAGGCTGCGTACGGAATGGGATCACCTGCGCGCGGCCATCGGTTTTCACTATCTGGTAGAACTGCGGCAGGTTAAAGTTGATAAAACTGGAGCCATACGTGAAGCGATCGTGCGATGACGAATAGAAGCGACTGACGTCGCGCACCAGTTCTTCCTTGCTACCTTCGCAGTGGTGATACACTTCCGCCCGGTTACTTTCATCGAGAATATAAATATTAAAGCCTTTCTCATCACCCGTTTCTTCAAAGAAGAACTGGATAATCCCTTCGCTGGCGAAGCCATCCACCACTGACGGCAATTTCACCTGGTTGGTTTCCACCTGTACCGACAGCCCGTGCAGCTTGTTATGCGAAATCGCGCCGTAGAATTCGATAGCGTTCTCCAGTTTCTGCACCGAGACATTCAAGCGTTCGAAGAATAGCCCCCACGTCTGCCCGGAAACCCGCAGCGCCTTGAAGCGACCGGTCTCCTGACGGGTGCTGGAAAGACGTAGCTCGATACATTCGGAGACCAGTTGCTGCACGCGGGTGCGAATCAGACCGCGAAGATGCTGACTGTAGCAGAACACTTCGACGCTATCCGGCGGCGCGGCATCCTGGTGCATTTTCCCCAGAATCGTTTTCAGCGCTTCGATCATCGCCTGCTCGCCGTTAAAGTGCAGAGTACGCACTTCGTTCCACGAGTTGCGATATAACAAGTCGATACTGCCTATCAGACAGTTTTGCTCTTCGCCAAAGCTGAAAACGTCCAGCTTACGGAAGTCAAAATGGACCACTTTATTGCGAAACGCCGCCGTCGGGTCATATTCGAGGTTAACGATAATCGCCAGATGGCGAATTTCACAGGGGCTGTAGAGCGCTTTCGGCGTCGGAGCAGGCAAGCGCAGCGGGAAATGGTGCGAAACATCGGCGACCATCTCCTGCAACTTAGGCAGGTCGACAATACCGTTGCCCTTAATAAACAGATGCGTTCGCGACGTCAGCAGGCCGTTGAACCACGCCCACGCGACCAGCTTATTAAGATAACGGTTATATTCCAGCGGCTGATGGCTGATGATGGAGTCCATGTTCGGCGCGCGGTTGTAGAGATACCAGCCTGAACGGTTGGCACGTCCCGGCGGCACATGGATAAAGGTTAAATTCGGCTCGGACAGATCCGGCGATATCTGCGGGTTCACCAGCGTGACTTTACCCGGCAACGCTTCAAACGCCGCGTACAGCTTACGCGTCAGTACGCCGATATCCTGCGGGCTGGCACTCACGCTGAGGTTGTTGCGCCGCGCAAAGCGAATCAGATTACGATAGCTCTGCATCATGGCGTCGAGCAATTCGTTGTGGGCTTCGCGCACCTGATCGATTTTCCAGTTTGCGCGATTATCGAGCATGGTCAGACGCGCGTCGTCCCATCCCCACTCGCTGACTAACTGGCTTAATACTTCCCGACGCCAGCCTACGCAGGCACGCTCGCGACTTAATTTCTCGCACACTTTCAGGTAAAAGCAGCGGCGGACTAAATCCAGCCGCGTCGGATCTTCAATCGCCGTCAGGTATTCAGTGACCCGTTCCAGCATCATGCAGTAGGGATCGAGTCCAAACGATACGATTTCACCGTCATGCAGACGTTGTTTAATATCTTTCGCCAGCAGACGTGGGTTGGGATATTCCCATGAGTAGGCTTCCAGCAGCAGCGTTTTCAGCACCGCTTTGTACGGCGAGTCAATGCTCTTGTATAGCTGCCACAGGCTGGCGCCAAAGTACTCTTCGGCGGAGAGCGAGCTTAAGCCCCCCAGATCCAGCCATTCGTTTGGCGTTAATACGCCCTGCGCGTAGAGCGTCATGACATAGTCGTCGTAATGCTCTTCTTCGTCGCACGGCACCATACTCCACAGGATACGCTTCCCGGCCAGGCGCACAGCGGTACGATAAAACTCATCAAGCAACAGGATATGCTGCGTAGAACCACAGTCTTCCCCGCCCAGACTGCCGCTTTCGTTATGGCGGAAACGGTTCTCGTCGATCAGGAAGAAGCTCACCTCAACGCCAAGCGAGGCGGCCCAGCTTTCCAGCAGGCTACACTTACGTTGCAGCAACTGACGCTCTTCACCGTCGAGCCAGGACTGATGGCACACCCAGATATCCAGGTCGGACGAGCAGCTCTGCCCGACCGAGGAGGTGCTGCCCATGGTGTAAACGCCGGTAATCGGCAGCTCGCCCTTCGGCGGGTCCTGCGGCGTCATACCGCGGTACAGCTCAAGTTCGTTCAAATAGTGGCGTTGGGTTTCATCAGGCGTGTAGAAGCAAATACCGCTGGGAACGTTACCATCAAGGTAACCCGGCATCAGTGGATGGTGATAGTGCAATAATGTCGGCAGAAGACTGTAAACCTGCTGAAAAGCGGGTCCCATGGCAGCAAGCGCGCGATCCACACGCAGTTGATTTATGGCATCCAGTCTCTGTTTCAGAGTCTCAATATAGAGGTACAAGACGTATCGCCTGATGTTGCTACCCGTCATGGTGCAGGTCAGTACTTGACCGTCGCCATTCGGGATAAACCGTATGTCAAAAATAACCGTTACCCTTTCTCGTCTGCATATTTTTATCTAATACCGACGAAAAAATGGTCTAAAACGTGATCAATTTAACACCTTGCTCATTGACCGTAAAGAAAGATGCGCTACATACAAGTGTAGCACCGTTCGCTGCGTGTAAATTCTTAAATACGGGCTGGCGGTTTCTCGTCATTATTCACTGTCATTGACGACACTGCGCCTTATCCTCTCACTCACGGTGACCGGAAAACTAACATACTCTCTATAAGGATGTTAGGATGGTCAATGATTGATAATGACGGTAACAAGCATGTTAGACAATGTTTTAAGAATTGCCACACGCCAAAGTCCCCTTGCGCTTTGGCAGGCACATTATGTCAAAGACGCATTGATGGCAACCCATCCGGGACTGACGGTAGAACTGGTGCCGATGGTCACACGCGGCGACGTGATTCTCGATACTCCCCTGGCGAAAGTGGGCGGTAAGGGACTGTTTGTTAAAGAGCTTGAAATCGCGCTGCTGGAAAAACGCGCTGATATCGCCGTGCACTCTATGAAAGACGTTCCGGTGGCCTTCCCGGACGGCCTCGGTCTGGTGACTATTTGCGAGCGCGAAGATCCGCGCGACGCGTTTGTCTCGAATAAATATCACAGTCTGGACGATCTGCCCGCGGGTAGTATCGTCGGGACGTCCAGTTTGCGTCGCCAGTGTCAACTGGCGGAACGCCGTCCGGACCTCATTATCCGTTCGTTGCGCGGCAACGTCGGCACACGTCTCGGCAAGCTGGACAACGGCGACTATGACGCCATTATCCTGGCCGTGGCCGGTCTGAAACGCTTAGGTCTGGAGTCGCGCATTCGCACAGCCTTGCCGCCCGACGTTTCGCTTCCTGCCGTAGGCCAGGGCGCCGTCGGGATTGAGTGTCGTCTTGACGACGCGCGAACGCAGGCGCTGCTCGCACCGTTGAATCACTCGCAAACCGCGCTGCGCGTAACGGCGGAACGCGCTATGAACACCCGCCTGGAAGGCGGGTGTCAGGTGCCGATTGGCAGCTATGCAGAAATCATCAACGGTGAAATTTGGCTACGCGCGCTGGTTGGCGCGCCGGACGGTTCGGTGATGGTGCGCGGCGAACGTCGTGGTTCTCCCGAGCAGGCGGAGCAAATGGGCATCTCGCTTGCAGAGGAACTGCTGGAAAACGGCGCGCGCGCGATTCTGACGGAAGTTTATAACGGCGAGACGCCCGCATGAGTATTCTGATCACCCGCCCCTCTCCCGCAGGGGAAGCGTTAGTGAGCCGTCTGCGCGCACTGGGGCAGGTGGCCTGGAGTTTTCCACTGATTGAATTTGTCGCTGGTCGGGAGCTACCCACTCTGGCCGACCGCCTGGCGACGCTGACGGAAAACGATCTGGTTTTTGCCCTTTCACAGCACGCTGTCGCCTTTGCTCACGCCCAGCTCCAGCGGGATGGTCGAAACTGGCCTGCGTCGCCGCGCTATTTCGCGATTGGCCGCACCACGGCGCTCGCCCTTCATACCGTTAGCGGGTTCGATATTCGTTATCCATTGGATCGGGAAATCAGCGAAGCCTTGCTACAATTACCTGAATTACAAAATATTGCGGGCAAACGCGCGCTGATTTTGCGTGGCAATGGCGGCCGCGAACTGCTGGGCGAAACCCTGACAGCTCGCGGAGCCGAAGTCAGTTTTTGTGAATGTTATCAACGATGTGCGAAACATTACGATGGCGCGGAAGAAGCGATGCGCTGGCATACTCGCGGCGTAACAACGCTTGTTGTTACTAGCGGCGAGATGTTGCAACGGCTCTGGTCGCTGACTCCCCAGTGGTATCGTGAGCACTGGTTACTACGCTGTCGGCTATTGGTCGTCAGTGAGCGTCTGGCGCACCTCGCCCGGGAACTGGGCTGGCAAGATATTAAGGTCGCTGATAACGCCGACAACGATGCGCTGTTGCGCGCATTACAATAACTCTCATAATGGGATGCCATAATGACGGAACAAGAAAAATCCTCCGCCGTGGTTGATGAGACCAGGGAGAGCGTGGAAACCACGCCACAGCCAGTTAATACCGAGAAAAAAAGTAAGAACGGCGCCGCGCTGGTATTAAGCGCGGTGGCGATCGCGATTGCCCTGGCGGCAGGTATTGGGCTTTATAGCTGGGGGAAACAGCAGGCAACCGCGCAAACGGAAACCAGCGATGCGCTGGCGACGCAACTGACCGCCTTGCAAAAGGCGCAGGAGAGCCAAAAAGCGGAGCTGGAAGGGATTATCAAAAAACAAGCGGCGCAGTTAGATGACGCGAATCGCCAACAGGCGGCGCTGGCGAAACAGCTTGATGAAGTACAACAAAAAGTCGCCACTATTTCCGGCAGCGATGCTAAAACCTGGTTGCTGGCGCAGGCTGATTTCCTGGTGAAACTCGCCGGACGCAAGCTGTGGAGCGATCAGGACGTCACTACCGCCGCTGCGCTGCTCAAAAGCGCTGACGCCAGTCTGGCGGACATGAATGACCCCAGCCTGATTACCGCTCGACGCGCGATTACTGACGATATCGCCAGCCTGTCATCCGTTGCGCAGATCGACTACGACGGCATTATTCTCAAGCTCAATCAGCTCTCTAACCAAATCGATAACTTGCGTCTGGCGGATAACGATACCGATGGTTCGCCGATGGATTCTGACAGCAGCGAGCTGTCCAGCTCGCTAAGCGAATGGCGCGTTAACCTGCAAAAAAGCTGGCAGAACTTTATGGACAGCTTTATTACCATTCGCCGCCGCGATGATACCGCCGTACCGCTGTTGGCGCCCAACCAGGACGTCTATTTACGCGAAAATATTCGCTCCCGCCTGTTAGTCGCCGCGCAGGCCGTGCCACGCCATCAGGAAGAAACATACCGTCAGGCGCTGGATAACGTTTCGACCTGGGTTCGCGCTTATTACGATACTGACGACGCCGCGACCAAAGCCTTCCTGGAGGAGGTCGATAAATTAAGCCAGCAAAATATCACGATGGATCTGCCGGAAACTCTGGGAAGCCAGGCGATTCTTGAAAAACTGATGCAAACCCGCGTGCGTAATCTGCTGGCGCAACCGACAGTCTCTACGGCAGCGCCTGCCACGCAGACAGACGCTCCGGCAGCCGCGCCGCAAGGAGAATAATGATGCTAAAAGTATTATTGCTCTTTGTGTTGTTGCTCGCGGGTATCGTGGTCGGCCCGATGATAGCCGGTCACCAGGGCTATGTGTTAATCCAGACCGATACCTACAACATTGAAACCAGCGTCACCGGCCTGGCGATCATTCTCATCGTCGCTATGGTGGTGCTATTCGCCATTGAGTGGTTACTACGCCGTCTGTTTCGTACCGGCGCGCACACCCGCGGTTGGTTTGCCGGTCGTAAACGCCGTCGCGCCCGCAAGCAGACCGAACAAGCACTGCTGAAGCTGGCGGAGGGCGACTATCAGCAGGTTGAAAAGCTGATGTCAAAAAATGCCGACCATGCTGAACAACCGGTGGTAAATTATCTGCTGGCGGCAGAAGCGGCGCAGCAGCGCGGCGATGAAGCGCGCGCTAATCAGCACCTTGAACGTGCGGCAGAGCTGGCGGGGAACGACACCATCCCGGTCGAGATCACGCGCGTGCGCTTACAGCTGGCGCGCAATGAAAATCACGCAGCGCGTCACGGCGTGGACAAACTGCTGGAGGTCACGCCGCGTCACCCGGAAGTTCTGCGTCTGGCGGAGCAGGCCTATATTCGCACCAGCGCATGGAGTTCGTTACTGGATATCATCCCATCCATGGCGAAAGCGCACGTCGGCGATGAAGCGCATCGCGCCATGCTCGAACAACAGGCGTGGATAGGACTCATGGATCAGGCGCGCGCCGAGCAGGGCAGCGAAGGATTACGCACCTGGTGGAAAAACCAAAGCCGTAAAACCCGCCATCAGGTGGCGCTGCAGGTCGCGATGGCTGAGCATCTGATCGAATGTGACGATCATGATATGGCGCAGCAGATTATCATCGACGGTCTGAAACGCCAGTATGACGATCGACTGGTGCTGCCCATTCCTCGCCTCAGAACCAATAATCCGGAACAACTGGAGAAAGTGCTGCGTCAGCAAATCAAGACGGTAGGCGATCGCCCGCTGTTATGGAGCACGCTCGGCCAGTCGCTAATGAAACACGGTGAATGGCAGGAGGCAACCCTGGCTTTCCGCGCCGCGCTAAAACAACGCCCGGACGCGTATGATTATGCCTGGCTTGCCGATGCGCTTGATCGACTGCATCAACCGGAAGAGGCCGCCGCCATGCGGCGCGACGGCCTGATGCTGACATTACAGAACAATCCCCCGCAGTAATTTCCTCTTGCCCGGTGGCGCTTCGCTTACCGGGCTTACCGCCTACACAAAATCATTCGGGATGCATAAAAAAACGCCTGCCCGGTTAAGGGGCAGGCGTCAAAACAGGTCTGTATGACAACATAAAGGGGTGCTTCACTCAACGTTGTGTCCAGGGTGTTTGATGAGGCGTAAGCGACATCTGTCAGTGGACGATAAGCACCGTAAACGGCTCTGCATCATTCCTGAGTTTATGAGGCCAGAAGGCGAACATAAGAGATGGAATGAGCATCTACCCGTACATTATTGCACATAACGTGCCATCTTTGCACCGCTAAAAAACAGGCGCAGGCATTAAAAAAACGTAGAGAATTCACGCGATTGTCATCCCCCCGCCGCTGGCGAGGTTTTAGCGTGTCGCCCGGTGGAGACAGAACAGGATGTTTTTTACAAAGTGATTATAAATCAATAGATTACTCGTCACCGAATAGCGACAAATGAAGCCTGGGATATCGCCAACAAATCATAATGGCAACACGTGCGGGATAAGGGGTTGAAAAGGAACAGAAAACAAAAAACCCCGCCGAAGCGGGGTTCAAAATTGGTCGGCGAGAGAGGATTCGAACCTCCGACCCACTGGTCCCAAACCAGTTGCGCTACCAAGCTGCGCTACTCGCCGATATACTGCTTTTTTGAATTTTTAGTTCAATTCATTGAGTCGTGGTGCGAGGGGGGGGACTTGAACCCCCACGTCCGTAAGGACACTAACACCTGAAGCTAGCGCGTCTACCAATTCCGCCACCTTCGCGTTTCACAACTCTATATTAATGGGGTGGCTAATGGGATTCGAACCCACGACAACTGGAATCACAATCCAGGGCTCTACCAACTGAGCTATAGCCACCACTGAAACTTTTTACGCGGTATTAAACCACCGCAGCTCAAGCACCTAAATAAATGGTACGCCCGACAGGATTCGAACCTGAGACCTCTGCCTCCGGAGGGCAGCGCTCTATCCAGCTGAGCTACGGGCGCTTAGCGCCGTTGCGGGGGTGGATAATACGGACTTCACACCCCGCTGTCCAGTGCCTTTTTAAATAAAATGCGCGTTTGGTTATGCTTTGCGCATTTTGGCGCTTATTCCCCCACCTTGTGGGCGGTTCCGTGACGATTCAGGCCGAAAACTTTGTAGACCAGCGTGACGGCCAGCAGGAAGATGACGCCGACAAACAGCGACATGCGCGTATCTTCATTAAAGTACATGCCGATTAAAACGCAAACCAGAAACGCCATCGTCAAATAATTCGCCCACGGAAACATAATGGAACGAAAAGGATGATCCGCAATCGCTTCTTTATGCGCCCGACGAAAGCGCAGTTGGCTAATCAGAATGACAAACCACGGCACCATCCCCGGCAGTACGCTGGCGCTATAAACGTAAACAAAGACGCGCTGCGGATTGGGGATGATGTAGTTCAGGCAAGAACCTACCAACAAAATCAAAATAGAGAGCGCCACGCCCGCGACCGGCACGCCGTGGCGAGAGACTTTCGCGACTGCCGCCGGCAGTTGACGGTTTTTCGCCAGCGCGTAAAGCATACGCCCACAGCTATACATTCCGCTGTTACAGCCGGAGAGCGCCGCCGTCAGCACGACAAAGTTGATAATGCCTGCCGCGGCGGTGATGCCGATTTTCGCGAAGGTGAGCACAAAGGGACTGCCGTTGCTGCCAATCTCATTCCACGGGAAAATGGTGACGATCACGAAAATCGCGCCAACATAAAAAATCAGGATACGCCACAGCACTTTACCCACCGCGCTACGCAACGTCACCTGCGGATTCTTCGCTTCACCGGCGGTAATACCGATCAACTCAACCCCTTGATAAGAGGCCACTACGATACATAATGCGGTCAGAAAGCCTTTCCAGCCGCCGGCAAAAAAGCCGCCATGCTCGGTCAGATTACCAAAGCCAATCGCCTGGCCTCCGTTACCAAAGCCGAAGAAAATCACCCCCAAACCGATGATGATCATCACAATAATCGTGGTGACTTTGATCATCGCAAACCAGAACTCGATTTCACCATACAGGCGCACCGCAGCCAGATTCGCCAACGCGACCAGTCCGACGGCAATCAGCGCCGGTATCCACTGCGCCATCTCCGGAAACCAGAACTGGACGTAGACCCCAATGGCGGTAATTTCCGAGATCCCGACCGCCATCCACATAAACCAGTATGACCAGGCGGTAAGATAGCCAAAAAAAGGACTCATATACCGGTGGGCGTACACGGCAAAGGAGCCGGTAACAGGTTCCAGAAAGAGCATCTCCCCCATCGAGCGCATGATGAAAAAGACGAACAATCCGGCGATGATATACGCCAGCAGCACTGACGGGCCCGCCCATTTCAGCGTACTGGCGGCGCCCATAAAGAGTCCGACGCCGATGGTGCCCCCGAGGGCAATCAATTCAATATGACGAGCTTCCAGCCCACGCTGTAGCTCCGGTTTTTTCTCTGCCATAAATCCTCATGTCGTGTTTGCAACGGTTCCGGTAGTACCGGTTATTGTTATGGGTACATCGATTGTTGCGAATATTTTCTTAAATTTGGACAAATGGCAAATGGAGCATTAAAAAAATGCATTTATTGTGTAAGAAATCATCGATTATGTTGTAAATGAGCAGCGCCATAAGCACAATCCGCTGCTCAAGTCATCAGAAGGGAGAATTAGAGATCGCCAGTATAGTGCCAGCGAAGGTAGCGCAGCAGACGCATCTGGCGGGTAATACGCTTCGGTTGCGAAAGCAGACGATACAACCACTCCAGCCCCAGGTTCTGCCATATTTTTGGGGCGCGTTTGACGTGACCGGTAAACACATCATAGGTCCCGCCCACCCCCATATATAACGCATGGGGATGCACTTCCCGACAATCGCGCATGAGTAATTCCTGTTTTGGCGATCCCATCGCGACGGTGACAATTTTCGCGCCGCTGACATGGATACGCGCAAATAGCGCCTGACGCTGCTCCGGCGTAAAGTAACCATCCTGGCTACCCACAATATTGACGTTCCACTGCGTCCGCAGTTTTGCTTCTGTCTGCGCCAGCACCTCAGGCTTGCCGCCGACAAGAAATACCGGTGTGCCTTCTTTCCCCGCGCGCGCCATTAACGCTTCCCAAAGGTCAGCGCCAGCCACACGAGAAACCTGCGCCTGCGGAAATTTTTTACGTATTGAACGCACCACGCTGATGCCATCGGCATATTTAAATTCCGCCGCTGCTATCAACGCGCGGACTTCCGGATTATCTTCCGCCGTCAGCAGCTTTTCGGCGTTGATCGCCACCAACGTGCCTTGCTTCAGTTGACCATCGGCAAACAGATAATTCAGCGCATGTGACATGTCGCGCCAGCCAATCAGAGGTAATCCACGCAGCGAGTAAAGGGGCGCAGCGGCATTATTGGTCATAGTTTTCCTTCCACCTGTGCCTGAGGGAGCGAAGTTGTACGTTTATGAATCAGTCCGGCGCTATCAAATAACCAGAACAGAAGCTTAGCGACCAGCAGGCTGGCGCCAAAAACCACCAGGAAGAAAACCACGCGCGAAACAAACGAATCCAGCCCTTCTCGCGCCAGCACAATCATATTAAAGATGGCGCCAAAGCAGAAACTGTGCAGAATCGCCGCCTTATAGCGATTGGGCTCCCGGTTACCCAGTTCATACAGCCAGTCGAACCATTTGATAATCAGCCCGACGACGATCGCGCCGAGCGGAATAAACAGCGCCCCGCCCATGACCACCAGCGATCCGATAAGCGTTGGCGATATCGCCAGGCCAGAATGGTTGTTCAGGACTTCCCAGGTGAAGTAATTCGCAGAATTCAGCACGATACTGGGTCGTCCCGGCCATAACCAGGTGGGAATAAAGACGTAGAAATCACGCACGATAGGGGCCAGCCCCTGAAACTCGATATTGTGGTAATTTTGCAACAGCAGCGCCAGATTCTCCCACGGCGAAAAGGTATCGCGCGTCAGATAAAGAAACGTATAGAACGCCTCATCGCCGCTCACATTTAATCCGTAGCGTTTGAGCGCCAGCCAGAACATACCGACAATCCCCAGCACGCCCGCCGCTGCCAGCATCCACAGGCTGATCCAGCCCCGAATAATGCCGATAAACAGGAAGATAGCAAACGCAATAATGATGTTGGCGCGCGTGCCGCCGACAATCATGTAGGTCAACAGGCCAAACGCGACGGTGCTCACCAGAAAAAACAGCCACGCTTTGCTGTCCTGGCGCAGGAAATAGACCACCAGCATCGCCGGAATGAAGAAGTAGAAGAACCGTTTTAACGCCACGCCGGAGACTTCGCTGGAAAATATCTGGCTGTAGGAGTGCAGCCGGAACAGCAAAAAGCCGTTATGCATAAAGAAAATCGCCACGCTCACCAGCGCGATGCCCATCAGGATCACCCAGGTAAGGTGGGTTTCCACCCGGTTCATGGTAAATAGCGGCTTGCGTGGTACATCCACAACGCGTTTGCGTAAACGCGTTTTATAGGTCACGTAATACACGCCGTAGAAACAGGCGGCGGATAATAGAGCCTGCAATAAGATTTCCGGCGGCGCGACGCCAACGTCGAAACGAAATACCAGCACGCTGGTTAGCGGAAAACCAAAAAAGAAGGTCAACAAAAACAGCAACGAAAAGAAAACGTTGAAGTTAAAACGCACGCGGCGGAATTCAAACCAGGTCAGCGTGGCGATAAACAGCGTAGAGAGCAGCCAGACCACCAGCAGCCCGCTGAATTGCATTAAACTCATTCGGCTTCTCCTGCGGCGATTCTCAACGCATTATGCCACGGTTGCAGGTAGTTGGGGCTAAAGAAGGTAATGCCGCTTTTATCTACCGATGCGAGCTGACGCTGCGCCTCGCGCACGACCTGCTCATTAAGATCGTCCGTGGTAAACAGGACGGGCAGATGCTGTTCCGCCATATCCTGCCAGAAAGGATTGTCGCGGTTCAGTACGCACGGGATATCGGCCTGAATTAGCAGACACAACGTCCCGATCCCCTGTTGGCGGGCAAAAATAAAATAACCGAGGTCGCACTGGCGCAACAGCGCAAGATAGGCATCAAATTCCATTTTTTCGCTAAGAATTTGTAGATTTTCGGCGCTAAACAGCGCCAGGCCGACCTGACGAACCTCATCAATATAGGCCTGGTTATTGGCCGGATAGCCCATCGGCACCACCACGTTTACCGTGTCGCCAAACTGCTGATACACCGCCCGTAACGCCGCAATATGTTGGTTACTGCGATCGCCGGAGTTCCCTACTAAAATGGTCAATTTTCCCGCACGTTGGCACTCTTTTGCCATAGCATTCAGGGAAGGATCCATGCGCGTCGGGAAATAGAGCAACTCGCCGCGTACGTCCGGATGCTGGCGCGCAAAATAGCTGAGATCGCCGCGCGTCGCGAATACACCCCCTACTCGCCCCTGCGCGATACGACGAAGCGGGTAGAAAAGGCGGAATTTCAGCCCGTGGGACACTTCGTAGAGATCCGCGCCCCAGATATGCCAGTAAAACTGAGCTGGCTTAATACCGCCGCTTAACAGCGCCAGCCACAGGCTGGTGTTGAACTGACCGTGAAAGAAGAATCTCTGTAGACGATTTGCTTTCGCTTTGGCGATGACCGCCTGCGCCAGCGCTTTCTTACTGCCATAAAAACGAAGCGAGAGCGCCGGACAGCTTTCCGTGAAGCCGTTATCTTCGCCGGCAACCATAAATTCACGCGCGTGCTCGCTTGTGGCGGCCAGCGTATCATTGAAAAACCGCAGCACGGTGTGGTTATGGTGAGGGATATCCGATCCCAGGACGTGAATCAGTACAGTCATGCTCGCCTACGCCAGAGTAAAAATACGCCGCAACAAAGTGAAAAATAGACAATATAGGTGGCCATATAAGCCTGTGCCGCACCCAGCGCGCCATGAGCGGGAATCAGCCAGTGAGCGAACGCCGTTAACAGAATGAACTGGCTAATTTCAGCCAGAATGTAAAATCGCAACGACGCTTTGGCAATCACCAGATAACCGAAAACATAGGCGCCGACTTTCAGCACGTCGCCCACTAACTGCCAGGCGAACAGATCGCGCATCGCGGTGAATTTAGCGGAAAAAAGCAGCCAGATAGCAAAATCGCGCAGTAGCCAGACGGTAAAACTCGCCGCCGCAACCGCCGGTAAAACAAATTTCAGCGCTTTTACCACTTCACGCGTAATGTCCTGTTTTTCAGTCAGGCGTGAGAGCGTGGGTAACAGGTAAACGCTGAAGGAGGCGGTGATAAATTGCAGATAGGCGTCAGAAATACTGCTTACGCCCTGCCAGATCCCGACATCGCTCCAGCTATAGTGCGCGGCCAGTTGGTTTCGCATCATCACATAGGCGACCGGCATCGTAACGGAGGTAATCAGCGCCATCAGGGTAAATTTACTGAGTTGCCCTGCCAGACCGTTGTCCCAGGAGGGCTTGAGATAGCGTAGCGGGACGGTGCCGCGCTTAATCAGTATTATACCGGCTGGCACTACCACCAGCGCCGGCACCAGCGCCAGGCCAAGCAGAGCGCCTTCATAGCCGCCGACACGGTAGCAGAGATACCAGGCGGCGACGCCTAAAAAGCTGCCGACAATTAACGATAAGGCATTACCCGACGCGTCACGAAAGCCCTTCATTAGCGCCAGCAGCAGGTTCGCCCAGGCGATCCCCATTTGTACCAGCGCAACCAGACGCACCAACCCTTGATAGTCCGTATGACCGAACAATCCCTGGCTAATCGGCGCCGCCGCCAGCAGGAAGACCAGCGCCAGCAGCGTAGAGAACCCCAATACCATCGCGGAGGAGGTTCCCACCACGGTACGTAACTGCGCCGGGTCATCATGATGTTGTGCGACGAGTTTGGTAACGCCGTTAAATATCCCGGCGCCAGCCAATACGCCCAGCACGGTGATCATCTGGCGGAAGTTACCCGCTTGTCCGACGCCCGCTGGACCAAAAGAGACGGCCAGTAGTTTCACCACCAGCAGTCCGGCGCCAATTTTTACCAGCGTACTGACCGCCGTCCACAGGGAGGCTTTAGCAAGCGACATATCAGGAGAAATAATTTAGCAAGGTAGTAATCACCGTTCGTTGATCGACGGGCGCAAGGTTATAAAACAGCGGCAGACGCAACAAACGTTCGCTCTCTTTTGTGGTGTAGACATCGTCCCCGATAAACTCGCCGAATTTATCGCCCGCCGGACAATCATGCAGCGGAATGTAATGGAATACCGCCATGATTTCCGCCTCTTTCAGGAAATTAATCAGCGCGCTGCGATCGGCGATATCCCGCAGTTTGATGTAAAACATATGGGCATTATGCCCGCAGTTTTCCGGAATAGAAGGCAGCTCGATACGCCCGGCGCGCGCCAGCGGCGTTAACGCATCGTAGTAAGTCTGCCACAGCGACAGACGCTGTTGATTGATACGATCGGCGGCCTCCAGTTGCGCCCACAGGTAGGCAGCCTGCAGATCGGACATCAAATAACTGGAGCCGATATCCCGCCAGGTGTATTTGTCCACCTGACCACGGAAGAACTGGCTACGGTTGGTGCCTTTTTCGCGGATGATCTCCGCGCGTTCAATTAGCGTACGATCGTTGATCAGCGTCGCGCCGCCTTCGCCGCCAGCGGTGTAATTTTTGGTTTCATGGAAGCTAAAACAGCCGATGTGACCGATCGTCCCTAATGCGCGCCCTTTGTACGTGGACATCACACCCTGGGCGGCATCCTCGACAACGAACAGATTATACTTATCCGCCAGCGCCATGATGACATCCATTTCACAAGCGACGCCAGCGTAGTGTACCGGCACGATAGCGCGGGTTTTATCAGTAATCGCCGCCTCAATCAGCGTTTCGTCAATATTCATCGTATCCGGACGAATATCGACAAATACAATTTTCGCGCCGCGCAGGACAAAAGCGTTAGCGGTGGAGACAAACGTAAAGCTCGGCATGATCACTTCATCGCCGGGCTGAATATCCAACAACAGAGCCGCCATCTCCAGCGACGCGGTACAGGAAGGCGTCAGCAACACCTTCGCGCTGCCGAAATGTTGCTCCAGCCACTGCTGGCAACGACGCGTAAAGCCGCCGTCGCCGCACAGTTTGCCGCTGCTCATTGCAGACTGCATGTATTCGAGTTCGGTTCCCACCACCGGCGGCGCATTAAAAGGAATCATGTTGTCACCTGTATAACCAGTACGCAGTGCTTTCGATGTTGGCACCGCTTTGTATGTAACGTTTAAGCGCGGCGGTGTTGCCCAACTGGGTCGCCACCCGCAATGTTGCTTTGCCGCGACTCTGCGCCCAACAGATCGCCGCCTGCATAAGTTCCGCTCCCGCGCCGCGTCCGGCCAACAGACCGATGCGCGCGTCGGTATCATTCAATTCCCGCAGCGAGACGTAACCGCGGATAGCGCCTGTTTCCGTGCGAAGCACCAGGCATTGGTGATCAAACGTGCCGCGTACCGCATTCTCAATCCACTGGGCGTAAAAACGGGCGCTGGCGTCGGGCGCATACCACGGCGCGCGAAAACGACTCTGCGTAAACGCCTCTCCGGCCAACTGACGCAAAGCAGGAATGTCCGTAAGGTGTGCAATTTCCGCGCCATGCTGGTCGCGATGCCCTTTTACCGGCAACGCAAAATCCACCTCGCCTTCAACCAAAGAGAATCCCAGCGATTGCAACGCCGACAGCCAGGCGATGTTTTCAGCCGGCACTTTTACCTGCACGCGTTGCCACGCCTGCAGCGCTTCTGGCGTTAATTCGGGCGCTGAGGCATCGATACGCACAATGCCGCTATTCACGCCAAAAAACGTATTTTCCCAGAGTAACGGTTCAATACTGGCGCGGACGGGCACGGAGCAACTCCAGTAAATATTGGCCATAGCCGGTTTTTTCAAGCTGACTGGCGGCGCGTTTCAAACCATCATCATCCAGCCAGCCGTTGCGCCAGGCAATCTCCTCCAGACAGGCAATTTTGAAGCCCTGGCGCTTTTCCACCGTCTGCACAAAAGTGCTCGCCTCAATCAGACTGTCGTGGGTGCCCGTATCCAGCCAGGCGAAGCCGCGGCCCAGCAGTTCAACGGTCAGCTTACCTTCCTCCAGATACATCTGGTTGATAGAAGTGATCTCCAGCTCACCACGCCCGGACGGTTTCACGCGCTTCGCATACTCGACGACCTTGCTGTCATAGAAATAGAGGCCGGTGACCGCCCAGTTAGATTTAGGCTGTTTCGGCTTTTCTTCCAGCGAGAGCGCGCGAAAATCATCGTCAAACTCCACGACGCCAAAGCGTTCCGGGTCCATGACCTGATAGCCAAATACTGTGGCACCTTCGGTACGCGCCGCGACCTGACGGAGTTTGGGGCTAAAGCCCTGACCAAAAAAGATATTGTCGCCCAATACCAGGCATGAGGGTTCACCGTTGAGGAACGTTTCGCCAATGATAAAGGCCTGCGCCAGCCCATCCGGGCTGGGCTGCTCGGCATAATGTAAATCGATACCGAATGCTGCGCCGTCGCCCAACAAACGCTGAAAGTCGCGTTTATCCTCCGGCGTGGTGATGATCAAGATCTCACGAATGCCCGCCAGCATTAGCACCGATAACGGATAGTAAATCATCGGTTTGTCGTAGACGGGCAGAAGCTGCTTTGATACGCCGCGCGTAATGGGATGCAACCGGGTACCGGAACCTCCGGCCAGAATGATGCCTTTCATTCGTTTCTCCTCCAGGAGTAAGAACCTGCCGTTTAGCGTTTCAGACCTAAGCGTTCGCCCTGATAACTGCCATCCTGCACGGGTTTCCACCAGGCCTCATTGGCGAGATACCACTGAACGGTTTTTCGCATCCCGCTTTCGAAGGTTTCCTGCGGCGTCCAGCCCAGCTCGCGGGCGATTTTCGACGCGTCGATGGCATAACGTAAGTCATGGCCGGGTCGATCGTCGACGAAGGTAATCAGATCGTGATAATTCGCCACACCCTGCGGTTTTTGTGGGGCCAGTTCTTCCAGCAGAGCGCAGATCGTCCTGACCACATCCAGATTTTTACGTTCGTTATGACCGCCGATATTATACGTTTCACCCACCGCGCCGTTCGTCACCACGTGATACAACGCACGGGCATGATCCTCTACATACAGCCAGTCGCGAATTTGCTGACCGTTGCCATAGACCGGCAATGGTTTACCCGCCAGCGCGTTCAGAATCATCAGCGGGATCAGTTTTTCCGGGAAATGGTAGGGCCCGTAGTTATTAGAGCAGTTGGTGACAAGCGTAGGCAGACCGTAGGTACGTAACCAGGCGCGTACCAGATGGTCGCTGCTGGCTTTGGAGGCGGAATAAGGGCTGCTTGGCGCATATGGCGTGGTTTCGGTGAAGAAATCGTCTGCAGTATGCAGATCGCCATACACTTCATCGGTGGAGATATGGTGGAAGCGGAACGCCGCTTTAGCGTCCGCGTCAAGCGCGGACCAGTAAGCGCGAGCGGCTTCCAGCAAGGTGTAAGTACCAACGATATTCGTTTCAATAAACGCCGCCGGGCCGTCGATGGAACGGTCTACATGGCTTTCCGCCGCCAGGTGCATCACGCTATCGGGCTGATACTGCTGGAAAACTCGCTCCAGTGATGCCCGATCGCAGATATCCACCTTCTCAAAGGCGAAACGGTCGCTTTGCGCCACCGACGCCAGAGACATCAGGTTGCCCGCATAGGTGAGTTTATCCACCACCACCACCGCGTCTGCCGTTTCATGGATGATATGCCGCACCACCGCAGATCCGATAAAGCCTGCGCCTCCGGTCACCAGAATGCGTTTCATCAGCGCCAGACTCCTTTGGTATCAACCACATAACGTTGATGAACCGCATCGCCGGGAATCGCTTTAAATTCGTCGTGATCGACCAGCATCACCAGCACATCGGCGGCGGCCAGCGCCGCGTCCAGTTTCGCCAGCGTGCAAAGTCCGTCCAATTTTTTCGGCAACTGACGGATATTCGGTTCGACGACCAGGGTTTCGCCGCTGTGCCAGCGGGCGATACTTTGCGCGATCCCCATCGCCGGGCTTTCGCGCAGATCGTCGATATTCGGCTTAAAGGCCAGCCCAAAACAGGCGATTTTCACTTCGCTGGCGCGTTTATCGGTGGCCGCCAGGCAATCTGCGACCGCGGCTTTTACCTGATCGACCACCCAGTGCGGTTTGCCGTCATTCACTTCACGCGCGGTGCGAATCAGTCTCGCCTGCTGCGGATTTTGCGCCACAATAAACCACGGATCGACCGCAATGCAGTGCCCACCAACGCCTGGGCCCGGCTGCAAAATATTGACGCGCGGATGGCGGTTCGCCAGGCGGATCAATTCCCAGACGTTAATCCCCTGTTCGGCGCAAATCAGCGACAATTCATTCGCAAAGGCGATATTCACATCACGGAAGCTATTTTCCGTCAGTTTGCACATCTCCGCGGTGCGCGAGTTGGTGACAACGCATTCGCCCTCAAGGAAAATTTTGTACAGCGCGCTGGCGCGAGCCGAACATACTGGCGTCATACCGCCAATCACGCGGTCATTTTTAATGAGTTCCACCATCACCTGACCCGGCAGCACACGCTCCGGACAATAGGCGATATTCACGTCGGCCTGCTCGCCCGCCTGCTGGGGAAAGGTCAGATCCGGGCGCATCCCGGCCAGCCAGCCAGCCATTTGCTCCGTTGCGCCGACCGGCGATGTTGATTCCAGAATCACCAGTGCCCCTTTTTTTAATACCGGCGCAATGGATTTCGCCGCGGCTTCCACATAGGCCATGTCAGGGTCGTGATCGCCTTTGAATGGCGTCGGCACGGCAATCAGGTACGCATCGGCCTCGACAGGTGTCGTCGTCGCACGCAGAAAGCCGCCTTCCACCGCCATCTTCACCACATTGCCCAACGCCGGCTCCACGATGTGAATTTCACCGCGATTTATGGTGTCTACCGCATGTTGGTTGATATCCACGCCGATAACCTGCTTCTGGCGGGAAGCAAAAGCGGCCGCAGTCGGTAATCCGATATACCCCAGCCCAATAACAGAAATGGTCGTAAAACTCATAACGATACCCGATAACTTTTTAACGCCTGTAAAATGCGCGTGCATGATTGCCCGTCACCATAAGGATTATGGGCGCGGCTCATGGTTTGATATTCATTTTCGTCGTGCAGCAGACGCATAACTTCCGCCACAATGCGCCGGGAGTCCGTGCCGATCAGTCTTACCGTACCAGCGGTAATAGCTTCCGGACGCTCTGTGGTTTCACGCATGACCAATACCGGCTTACCTAATGACGGCGCTTCTTCCTGAATACCGCCGGAATCGGTCAGAATGAGCCAGGCGTGATTCATCAGCCAGACAAAAGGTAAGTAGTCCTGCGGCTCAATCAGTACCACGTTTTCAACATGGCCGAGGATACGGTTGACAGGTTCGCTGACGTTGGGATTGAGATGCACCGGATAGACAATTTGCACATTCTGGTTCGCGGCGGCGATTTCCGCCAGCGCCTGGCAGATATGCTCAAAGCCCTGACCAAAGCTTTCACGCCGATGACCGGTCACCAAAATCATCTTCTTATTCGCGTTGAGGAAAGGATACTGCTCGGCCAGTTCAGCCTGTAATGTATCGCTCGTCAGAACGCGATCGCGTACCCAGATCAGCGCGTCGATAACGGTATTGCCAGTGACAAAAATGCGCTCATCCGGAATGTTCTCCCGCAACAGATTCTGCCGCGAGTTTTCCGTCGGCGCAAAGTGGTACATCGCCAGATGTCCGGTCAGCGTGCGGTTTGCCTCTTCCGGCCAGGGGGAATAGAGATCGCCGGTTCGCAACCCGGCTTCTACGTGCCCTACCGGAATTCGTTGATAGAAAGCCGCCAGGCTGGTAGCAATCGTAGTGGTGGTATCGCCATGAACCAGCACCACATCAGGTTTAAAATCTGCCAGGATCGGCTTTAATCCCTCCAGAATTCGGCAGGTAATTTCCGTCAACCCCTGTCCCGGCTGCATAATGTTGAGATCGTAATCAGGCACAATAGAAAAAAGAGTTAATACCTGATCAAGCATCTCCCGATGCTGCGCAGTAACGCATACTTTGGCCTCGAAATGAGGATCTTTTTCCAGCGCATGGACCAGAGGCGCCATCTTAATGGCCTCCGGTCGTGTACCAAATACAGTCAGTACTTTCACATCGATTCTCTTCGAATAGACAGTAGGGGCCCAGCCCCCTACTGCAGAGGTGTTGCTAAATCGTGCGGCGACGGGTTAAGGCAACGCCCGCACCGATTAGCGCCCCAACGATACCCCACATAATCATCAGGAAGGCTCGGCGTGGGCTATCACGTTTTACCGGTTCTTCCGGCGTACGCAAATAACGATAGGTCTGAAAACGAGGGTCCAGGGTCGGCCCCACATTAAGCGTATTCAACATTGCCCGATTTTGAAAGTAGTCCAAATCGAACGCAGGGCCAACCGCTTGCAGATTTTCAAGACGCGCCTGCAACATAGGGCGACCGAGTAAAAAAAGCTCTGAGTCCGGTAATTCATCAGCCGGAACATCCGTCGCGCTACGAGAAATATTATGTTGTTCCGCAATTTTGAGCGCCTGCTCAATACTGTTTACACGACGTGAATAGATCGCTTTCGCAACCTCTTCCTGCCGTTTGACCTGGGCTTTCATCTGCACGGTACGCGCAGCCCAGGCACCTTTTAATTCATCATTCAGATGGCTCGCTGCCCGCTGACTGGCGAATGCGACATACTGACGCAGCAGATTATTGGCGTCCGGCGCAGTTTCAGCAATCAGCTTCACATTGTCGTTGATGGCGCGTGTAAAATCGCCGGGCGTAAACTGTATGTTATTGATAAGTTCATCAAGCATTGCCGCATCAGCTTTGCTATTCCCGACCATTCGCTGCTTGTAATAGTCCGTCTGTAACCAGAAATCGCGACGCGTATCCCAGGAGGCAAGTTGCATGATGAACTCTTTATACGCTTCATCCATCACCGAGGGCTTATCGGAAGAAGCAGGATCGGTCTTAATATCCAGGTTGCGCAGAAACTGCTGCTGGGAGTAATAACCGCCCAACATATTTACGGTTGGGCGATCGGTGATCGCCGTCGCACTCCACTCCTGACGAGCAAAAAAGGTATAGGCTAACGCGATAAGGGCAAATAGCAGGCCAATGCCGATAATCCAGTATTTGCCAACCCATAAAGTACGAAACAACCCGCGAATATCCAGTTCATTTTCAGCGCTCACCGCGCGTGCCCCCGGTAATGGTTGTGTCATCGTATCCTCATTTACTTGGTTAAGTTTGGCCGGTTCTTACGGTGCCTGCGCAGGCGACGCTTCACACGCTTAATAAATCTCGCCACCTTCCAGGCCCGCTTAATGCAGTAGCCATAGAGGAAGAATGCTAGCAAAAAGAGCACCAACATAACCCATTCAGGAACAAAATGAGAATATTCTGCCGCTACGCCTACTCCCGCCAGAATGGCGGCGGCAAGCGTAATCAGTACAAACGCCTGACGAGAGGTAAATCCGGCGCGCATGATAAGATGGTGAATGTGCTGACGATCAGGGGAAAAGGGACTCATTCCTTTACGCAGACGGCGATACATAATCGCCACCATATCCATCAGCGGGATAGCGATAATCCATAGCGCGGTAACCGGACTGATAGGGTGAGTTTTCCCCTGCGTCGTTTCCAGTAAGATCCAGATAACGGTAAAACCGATCAGAGTACTACCGGCATCGCCCATAAAGACTTTATAACGCCGCCCCAAAATACCGAGATTAAGCATAATGTAAGGCAGAATCGCGGCAATCATGGCGAAGCACCATATTGCCAGGCTGGTTTGACCGTCAAACCATAAAATCAGCCCCATCGCCGCGAATGAGACGCTGGATAGCCCGCCCAACAGGCCGTCAATACCGTCCACCATATTGAAAGCGTTGATCGCCGCCCATACGGCAAACAGAGTAAGGAAATAGCCGAAGGGACCGAGCACCATCTCCCAGGAGCCAAAGATATAGCCGAGGCTGCTAAGATAGAGCTTACCGAATACCATCATAATGATACCGATCGCGGCCTGTATGGTCGCACGGATCTTCACGCTGATATCAAAACGGTCGTCCAGCGCACCGATAAGAACCAGTACGCCCGCACAAGAAAGATAAAGCGACGCATGAGGAATATAGTGGTCAACGATTCCGAATGTGAAGCAAATCCCTGCGTAAACCGAAATCCCTCCAACCAACGGTATCAGCCCCTGGTGGCGTTTACGAAAGTTGGGTTTATCCACTAAACCGATTTTTTTTGCGACTTTACGCGCAAAAAACAGGAACAGTGTCGTGAATAAAAAAATACTGATGAGATCAGTACTCACGGTCAGTAAATTCACAATGCGTGCTCTCAGATAAAATTAGTACCAGAAGTATAACCATGAAGACCTTTATTCAGAAGGGAAACCCTGCTCTGAATCAGGCAGAATTGTTTAAATATCAACCACACGATACCGATAACGAATGGATGGCGAAGCCCCGACCCGGTTTATCATCATTTTGTAAATGTGTCGTTAAGATTACAGATATAAAACAAAAACGCCACGTAAAAACGTGGCGTTTTCAGGTAAAGACTAGGTTATGAGCGCTTCATCATCTCGAAAAAGTCGTCATTAGTTTTGGTCATCGCCAGTTTGTTAATGAGGAATTCCATCGCGTCAATTTCACCCATCGGATGGATGATTTTACGCAGGATCCACATTTTCTGCAGCTCTTCCTGAGTGGTGAGCAGCTCTTCTTTACGGGTACCGGAACGGTTGTAGTCGATAGCCGGGAAGACACGTTTTTCAGCAATCTTACGCGAGAGATGCAGCTCCATGTTACCGGTGCCTTTAAACTCTTCGTAGATAACTTCATCCATCTTGGAACCGGTATCGATCAGCGCCGTCGCGATGATAGTCAGGCTACCGCCCTCTTCCACGTTACGCGCCGCACCGAAGAAACGCTTCGGACGATGCAGGGCGTTAGCGTCCACACCACCGGTCAGTACTTTACCGGACGCCGGCACCACGGTGTTGTAGGCACGCGCCAGACGGGTGATGGAGTCGAGCAGGATGATAACGTCTTTCTTGTGTTCAACCAGACGTTTCGCCTTCTCGATAACCATTTCGGCAACCTGAACGTGGCGGGATGCCGGTTCGTCAAAGGTAGAGGCAACCACTTCGCCTTTCACCAGACGCTGCATCTCGGTTACTTCTTCCGGACGTTCGTCAATCAACAGCACCATCAGCACGCAGTCTGGGTGGTTATACGCGATGCTCTGCGCGATGTTCTGCAGCAGCATGGTTTTACCCGCTTTCGGCGGCGCGACAATCAGACCGCGCTGGCCGCGACCGATCGGCGAAGCCAGATCCAGAACGCGCGCCGTTAAGTCTTCGGTAGAACCGTTACCACGCTCCATACGCAGACGAGAGTTTGCGTGCAGCGGGGTTAAGTTCTCAAAGAGGATTTTGTTACGGGCGTTTTCCGGTTTGTCGTAGTTAACTTCGTTAACTTTCAACAGCGCAAAATAGCGTTCACCTTCTTTCGGCGGGCGAATCTTACCAGAAATGGTATCACCAGTGCGGAGGTTGAAACGGCGGATTTGGCTGGGGGAAACGTAGATATCATCAGGACCGGCGAGGTAGGAGCTGTCTGCAGAACGGAGGAAACCAAATCCATCCTGCAATATCTCCAGCACACCGTCGCCAAAGATATCTTCGCCACTCTTTGCGTGCTGCTTCAGGATGGCAAAAATAATGTCCTGCTTGCGCATACGGGCCAGGTTTTCCAGCCCCATACTTTCGCCGAGAGTGATCAGCTCAGAAACCGGCGTATTCTTTAATTCGGTAAGATTCATAATGGTGTGAGTTCTTAAACTTGGGGTAAATCTCGAACTTAATGTTGTGAATGGTATGGCAGGGTCATCCATGCCTGTTTACGGCTATCAACTCATGTCTGTTCGCTGTCTGGTCACAGGAAAGTACGCAGAACTGAAACGACAAGACGGAATGAGCGAAGAGCCAGGAATCTTTCCACTTCTCGTGCGAGAAAAAACGGGAAGTGACGGATAAAACCAGATTCAAACTTAATAAGGTATGTTTAATTCGAAGTCAATACTAACTTAGCACGACTCAGACCGGGCGTCCAGAGATCCTGACAATTTAAGAATAACGTAAGGACAACAGACGCCACGAAACTGCCTGATACCTTAATCATTCGTCGAATGACAGACGCCTGACCATACAGCGCCTTTGTCATTCGACGTATAAAAGGTATTACGCCAGATTGGCGTCGAGAAACTCTTTCAACTGACCTTTAGACAGTGCGCCTACTTTGGTTGCCGCCACTTCGCCGTTTTTAAACAGCAGCAGAGTCGGAATACCGCGGATGCCATATTTAGGCGCAGTACCTGGGTTCTGGTCAATGTTCAGTTTGGCAACGGTCAATTTGCCCTGATATTCGTCAGCGATTTCATCCAGAATCGGAGCGATCATTTTACACGGCCCGCACCACTCTGCCCAGAAATCAACGAGGATAGCCCCGTCCGCTTTGAGTACATCCGTGTCAAAACTGTCGTCAGTCAGGTGAATAATTTTATCGCTCATATATAACTCCACAGGAATAAGCCTGGCGTGTTGGTGTAGCATTAACCAACGAGGTGCTGATGTTAACTTCGCCAACAAAGGTTGACTTTATTTCACCGGATACGCTTTCGTAAAGCAATAGTAAGCTGATATTCTACCACACTATGAGCAAAACACATTTAACAGAACAGAAGTTTTCCGACTTCGCCCTGCACCCACAGGTGGTTGAAGCCCTTGAAAAAAAAGGGTTTTATAATTGTACGCCCATTCAGGCACTGGCCCTTCCGCTAACGCTGGCGGGTCGTGACGTTGCAGGGCAGGCGCAAACCGGTACCGGGAAAACGATGGCGTTTCTGACGTCAACGTTTCATTATTTACTTTCTCATCCCGCGATCGACGATCGCAAGGTGAACCAGCCGCGCGCGCTGATCATGGCGCCGACGCGTGAATTAGCCGTACAAATTCACGCAGACGCGGAGCCGTTGGCGCAAGCGACAGGCTTAAAATTAGGCCTGGCTTACGGCGGCGATGGTTACGACAAGCAGCTTAAAGTGCTGGAAAGCGGCGTTGATATTCTTATTGGTACGACGGGCCGACTGATCGACTACGCCAAACAAAATCACATTAACCTCGGCGCCATTCAGGTCGTCGTACTCGATGAAGCCGATCGCATGTACGATTTGGGCTTTATTAAAGATATCCGCTGGCTGTTCCGTCGTATGCCGCCGGCTGCGCAACGTCTGAACATGTTGTTCTCCGCCACCCTGTCTTATCGGGTTCGCGAGCTGGCGTTTGAACAGATGAACAACGCCGAATATGTTGAAGTGGAACCGGAGCAAAAGACCGGCCACCGCATTAAAGAAGAGCTTTTCTACCCCTCTAATGAAGAGAAAATGCGTTTACTGCAAACGCTGATCGAAGAAGAGTGGCCGGATCGCGCCATTATTTTCGCCAACACCAAGCATCGTTGCGAAGATATCTGGGGACATCTGGCGGCAGATGGCCATCGTGTTGGTCTGCTGACCGGCGACGTCGCGCAGAAAAAGCGCCTGCGGATTCTGGATGAGTTCACCCGCGGCGATCTGGATATTCTTGTGGCGACCGATGTCGCGGCGCGCGGGTTGCATATCCCCGCCGTAACGCACGTCTTTAACTACGATCTGCCAGACGATTGTGAAGACTATGTTCACCGTATCGGTCGTACCGGTCGCGCTGGCGCCAGCGGACATTCCATCAGCCTGGCTTGCGAAGAGTATGCGCTGAATCTGCCCGCCATTGAGAGCTATATCGGCCACTCGATTCCGGTCAGCAAATACAATCCGGAAGCGCTCATGAACGATCTGCCCAAGCCGTTGCGTCTGACGCGTTCGCGTCCTGGCAATGGTCCGCGCCGCGCTGGCGCTCCGCGTAATCGTCGTCGTTCAGGTTAAGAAAAGTTATGCCATACACAAAATCATTTAGCCTGTATCAAGGCGGCAAGAAAACAAATCCCGATGAGCTTAGGAAGAGTACGCAGCCAACACGGATACAGGTTGAAGGATGAAGTGTATGAATTCCACCTCGTTGTATGCCGCCATTGATCTCGGTTCCAATAGTTTTCATATGCTGGTCGTGCGCGAGGCGGCGGGAAGCATCCAGACGCTGACCCGAATAAAACGCAAGGTGCGTCTGGCCGCGGGTCTGAACAACGACAACCACCTTTCGGCCGAAGCGATGGAACGCGGCTGGCAATGCCTGCGTCTGTTTGCTGAACGTTTGCAGGATATCCCGCAGCCGCAAATCCGCGTGGTTGCCACCGCAACATTGCGTCTCGCCGTTAATGCGGGGGAATTTATCGCGAAAGCGCAGACTATCCTTGGTTGTCCGGTGCAGGTTATCAGCGGCGAAGAAGAGGCGCGGCTGATTTATCAGGGAGTCGCTCATACTACCGGCGGCGCAGATCAGCGACTGGTGGTGGATATCGGCGGCGCCAGCACTGAACTGGTTACCGGCACTGGCGCGCAAACCACGTCGCTATTTAGCCTGTCCATGGGCTGCGTAACGTGGCTTGAACGCTATTTTAGCGATCGTAATCTGGCGCAAGAAAACTTTGATGATGCGGAGAAGGCCGCGCGCGATGTACTGCGTCCGGTCGCCGATGAACTGCGTTTTCATGGCTGGAAGGTCTGCGTGGGTGCCTCCGGCACCGTACAGGCATTGCAGGAAATCATGATGGCGCAGGGGATGGACGAGCGCATTACGCTCGCCAAACTGCAGCAGCTAAAACAACGCGCGATACAGTGCGGGCGTCTGGAAGAGCTGGAAATCGAAGGCCTGACGCTGGAGCGCGCGCTGGTTTTCCCAAGCGGGCTGGCTATTCTGATCGCGATATTTACCGAGCTGAACATCCAGAGCATGACGCTGGCAGGCGGCGCGTTACGCGAAGGGCTGGTGTATGGGATGTTGCATCTGGCGGTAGATCAGGATATCCGCAGCCGCACGCTGCGAAACATTCAGCGTCGGTTTATCGTCGATACCGAGCAGGCGAACCGCGTAGCGAAGCTGGCAGATAACTTCCTCAAACAGGTAGAAAATGCCTGGCATATTGAGCCTATCAGTCGTGAACTGTTGCTTAGCGCTTGCCAGTTGCATGAGATCGGTCTGAGCGTTGATTTTAAACAGGCGCCCTATCATGCCGCCTATTTAGTACGCCATTTGGATCTGCCTGGCTATACGCCCGCGCAGAAAAAATTGCTCGCCACCCTCTTACTGAATCAGACCAATCCGGTCGATCTCTCTTCGCTTCATCAGCAAAACGCGGTACCGCCCCGTGTTGCGGAACAGCTATGCCGTTTGCTGCGACTGGCGATTCTTTTTGCCGGTCGCCGTCGTGACGATCTGGTACCAGAAATTACGCTACAGGCGCTAAATGAAAATCTGACGTTAACCTTGCCTGGCGACTGGCTGGCGCATCACCCGCTGGGTAAAGAGTTGATTGATCAGGAAAGCCAGTGGCAAAGCTATGTACACTGGCCGCTGGACGTTCGCTAACCATCGTCTGATTGCCGGATGACGCTTCGCTTATCCGGCCTACGATTTCGCTCGCTTTGCCGCCATCATGGCTTTCAGATTAGCCAGGTGACTTTGCCCTTTTTGCATTCGCTCCTCAGCGCTCACCACTTTGCGCTCCTGCTCCCAGATTAAATCATCCTGCGGCAGTTCTAACAGGAAGCGGCTGGGTTCCGGGCGCACCAGTTCCCCATACTGACGGCGCTCTTTACATAATGTAAAGGTGAGCTCTTTCTGCGCGCGAGTGATCCCGACATAGGCCAGCCGACGCTCTTCCTCAATATTATCCTCGTCAATACTGCTTTGATGCGGCAAAAATCCTTCTTCCATTCCCACCATATAGACATACGGGAATTCCAGTCCTTTCGACGCATGAAGCGTCATCAACTGTACCTGATCCAGCTCTTCTTCGCTCTCGCCACGCTCCATCATATCGCGCAGCGTAAAGCGTGTAACCACCTGGGTGAGCGTCATCGGCTCA
Organism: Salmonella sp. SG203; assembly: GCF_013350575.1. NCBI lineage: Bacteria > Pseudomonadati > Pseudomonadota > Gammaproteobacteria > Enterobacterales > Enterobacteriaceae > Salmonella > Salmonella sp. SG203. The sequence goes on along the minus strand of NZ_SNMT01000019.1, from coordinate 16,200 downwards.
TCGAGTTCGTTGCCTTCCAGCATCTCAGTCATCCAGCTAAAGAGCTGGTTAACGTTTTTCATACGCATTTCCGCCGCTTTGGGGCTCGGCGAGGTTTCGTACAACCAGGATTCATAGTCAATACCGTGGATGAGATCGCGCACGGCGGCGACAGGCTCGCGTTCGGCCAGACGCTGGATTTCCCCCAGCCAGTGGGTAAAACGCGTCAATGAATCGTAACCACGCCCGGTCAGCTTTTGGCTAAGCCCCATATCAAAGCTGGCGGTAAACAGGCTTTTATTACGCGTCATTGCCCATTCACCCAGCTTTTGCAGAGTAGCCGGACCGATTTCGCGTTTTGGCGTATTCACGATGCGCAGGAAAGCGCTGTCATCATCCGGGTTGGTCAACACCCGCAGATAGGCCAGCAAGTCTTTAATCTCCGGACGGGAGAAGAATGAGGTGCCGCCGGAAATTTTGTACGGAATGCGGTTCTGCATGAGGAATTTTTCAAATACCCGCGACTGATGATTCCCGCGATACAGAATGGCGTAATCCTTGTACTGGGTCTTGTTCACAAAGTGATGGGCAATCAGTTCGCCGGTAACGCGCTCAGCTTCATGCTCTTCATTGTTTGCGCTTAACACTTTGAGTTCCGCGCCGTAACCGAGTTCGGAAAAGAGGCGCTTTTCAAAGACGTGCGGATTATTGGCGATGAGAATATTTGCCGCTTTCAGGATGCGGCCCGAAGAACGATAGTTTTGCTCCAGTTTAATCACCTGCAGCGCCGGAAAGTCCTGGCTCAGTAACACCAGGTTTTGCGGACGCGCCCCGCGCCAGGAGTAGATAGACTGATCGTCATCGCCTACGACCGTAAAGCGCGCGCGTTGCCCGACCAGCAGCTTAACCAACTCATACTGGCTGGTGTTAGTATCCTGATATTCATCCACCAGCAGATAACGAATTTTATTCTGCCAGCGCTCGCGCACCTCGTCATTGCGTTGCAGCAGCAGCGTCGGCAGCAAAATCAAATCATCAAAATCGAGAACGTTACATGCCTTCATATGGGCGTCGTAAAGCCCGTAGCAGTGGGCAAAAATACGATCGCGTTCACCTTTCGCCCCCGCCGCTGCCTGCGCAGGCGTTTTGAGATCGTTTTTCCAGTTGGAGATCGTGGAGATCAGCTGTTGCAACAGAACCTTGTCGTCTTCGATCAGGCCTTCGGTCAGCTCTTTGAGCAAGGCGACCTGGTCGGTATCGTCAAACAATGAAAAGTTCGATTTCATCCCCAGCGCAGCGTACTCGCGCTTAATAATATCCAGCCCTAGCGTATGAAAGGTGGAGATCATCAAACCACGCGCTTCCTTACGGCCGAGCGTCTGCCCGACGCGTTCTTTCATCTCACGCGCTGCCTTGTTGGTAAACGTCACCGCCGCAATATGCCGGGCCTGATAGCCGCATCCGCGGATCAGGTGGGCGATTTTATTGGTAATTACGCGAGTTTTACCAGAACCCGCTCCTGCCAGCACCAGGCAGGGTCCGGTGACGAATTCGACAGCGTGTTGTTGGCCGGGATTTAAACGCATGGGAATAGTGCTCAATCTTCGAACGGGGGAGGGATTGTAGCAGAAAGCGAGGCCCAGAGAAGACCAGGCTGCTTTTTCAGGCAGCCTGGAAAAGGTCAATCAGCAGGCTCTGGCGGCAAGCGGCGTATAGCCATTACGCTGTGCGCTCTTGATCCAACTGAAAGAACCCATTAGCGCGATCGCCGTCAGCAGAACATACTCAAGCGACATCGCATAAACGCCCTGTACTGCATGATTTCCAACGGGCAGTATTTGAGTAATTCATAGAGCACTGGGTCGCGTACGACCTGGCGTAGCCCTAAAAGCCAGTCGTCTGGAAATTCTGCGTTTTTCATTATGTTCATGGTATCTCGCCCCTTGTCAGAAAGGACAGGACCGCCGTCCCGCACATCCGAAATACGCCCGCTAAAAATGCTGCTTATCTCCCGGTTCATTAAATCAGGCGGGACATCTGTCCTGTAATGGCGAAGAGTATATGTCTGACGGCCTAAGGAGTGATAAAGTGACGGCCAATCTTTGCGACGTGAGAACACAATAATGGCAAAAATGGCAGCAGCACTGCATATTCTTGTAAAAGAAGAGAAACTGGCTTTAGATCTTCTGGAGCAAATTAAAAACGGCGGCGATTTTGAGAAGCTGGCGAAGAAGCATTCTATCTGCCCATCCGGTAAAAAAGGCGGTCATTTAGGCGAATTTCGTCAGGGCCAGATGGTTCCGGCATTCGATAAAGTAGTCTTTTCCTGCCCGGTACTGGAGCCAACCGGCCCGCTGCATACCCAGTTCGGTTACCACATCATTAAGGTATTGTATCGTAAATAAAAAGCCGGGTGGCGGCTACGCCTTACCCGGCCTACATCGTCTGCTTGATTTTGTAGGTCAGGTAAGCGCTAGCGCCCCCCGACAAGGTATATCAACCCGCTACCGCAATACGCTTCATATCCGTCATATAGCCGCGCAGTTTCTTACCTACCTGCTCAATCGCATGACTACGAATCGCGTCGTTCACGTCGCGAAGCTGTGCGTTGTCTACCGCGCCTTCCGGGATAGCACTACCCAGATCGCCCGGTTGCAATTCCGCCATAAACGGTTTCAGCAGCGGTACGCAAGCGTAAGAGAACAGGTAGTTACCGTATTCTGCGGTATCAGAGATAACCACGTTCATTTCGTACAGACGCTTACGGGCGATGGTGTTGGCGATCAGCGGCAGCTCGTGCAGTGATTCGTAGTAAGCGGATTCTTCGATGATGCCGGAATCCACCATAGTTTCGAACGCCAACTCAACGCCCGCTTTCACCATCGCGATCATCAGCACGCCTTTATCAAAGTACTCCTGCTCGCCGATTTTGCCTTCATACTGCGGCGCGGTTTCGAACGCGGTTTTGCCGGTCTCTTCACGCCAGGTCAGCAGTTTCTTATCGTCGTTAGCCCAGTCATCCATCATGCCGGAAGAGAATTCGCCGGAGATGATGTCATCCATGTGTTTCTGGAACAGCGGCGCCATGATCTCTTTCAGCTGTTCGGACAGCGCGTAAGCACGCAGTTTCGCCGGGTTAGACAGACGGTCCATCATCAGGGTGATGCCGCCCTGCTTCAGCGCTTCGGTGATGGTTTCCCAGCCGAACTGAATCAGTTTTTCCGCGTATGCCGGGTCGGTGCCTTCTGCCACCAGCTTGTCGAAGCACAGCAGAGAACCGGCCTGCAACATACCGCACAGGATGGTCTGCTCGCCCATCAGGTCAGATTTCACTTCTGCAACGAAAGAAGATTCCAGTACGCCCGCACGGTGACCGCCGGTGGCCGCCGCCCAGGCTTTAGCAATCGCCATACCTTCGCCTTTCGGGTCGTTTTCCGGGTGAACGGCGATCAGCGTCGGCACGCCGAAACCACGTTTGTATTCTTCACGCACTTCGGTACCCGGACACTTCGGTGCCACCATCACCACGGTGATGTCTTTACGGATCTGCTCGCCCACTTCCACGATGTTGAAGCCGTGGGAGTAGCCCAGCGCTGCGCCGTCTTTCATCAGCGGCTGTACAGAACGTACAACGTCGGAGTGCTGTTTGTCCGGCGTCAGGTTAACCACCAGGTCAGCCTGCGGGATCAGCTCTTCGTAGGTGCCTACTTTGAAGCCGTTTTCGGTCGCTTTACGCCAGGAGGCGCGCTTCTCAGCAATAGCTTCTTTACGCAGGGCGTAGGAAATATCCAGACCGGAGTCACGCATGTTCAGGCCCTGGTTCAGCCCCTGAGCGCCACAGCCGACGATGACCACTTTTTTACCCTGCAGGTAGCTCGCGCCGTCGGCGAATTCGTCGCGGCCCATAAAGCGACATTTACCCAGCTGCGCCAGCTGCTGGCGCAGATTCAGTGTATTAAAGTAGTTAGCCATGATGGTGTACTCCGTGATGTTGTGTTGTCGCGCTTATTGTTCGGTTTACAGATTGCTATCTGTGCGAATGAACCCACATTACAACAGGAAATTTATTGCGGAAATTGATATATTCACAACGTTATGTTGCGGTTTATGCAACGTCAAAAACCGGAGGTCTGTCTGTGGATTTACGCGATCTAAAAACCTTCCTGCATCTGGCGGAAAGCCGCCACTTTGGCCGCAGCGCGCGGGCGATGCACGTCAGCCCCTCCACGCTCTCCCGGCAGATCCAGCGGCTGGAAGAAGATCTCGGCCAGCCGCTGTTTGTGCGTGATAACCGCACCGTCACGCTGACCGAAGCGGGTGAAGAGCTGCGAGTGTTTGCCCAACAGACACTTTTGCAATATCAGCAGTTGCGCCATACCCTCGATCAGCAGGGGCCGTCCCTTTCCGGCGAACTCCATATCTTCTGTTCAGTGACCGCGGCATACAGTCATCTGCCGCCGATCCTAGACCGTTTTCGCGCCGAACACCCTTCTGTTGAAATCAAATTGACGACCGGAGACGCCGCCGATGCGATGGAAAAGGTGGTAACGGGAGAAGCGGACCTGGCAATCGCCGGCAAACCAGAAACGCTACCGGGCGCAGTGGCGTTTTCGATGCTGGAAAATCTGGCGGTGGTGCTGATCGCCCCGGCGCTGCCCTGCCCGGTGCGCAATCAGGTTTCGGTTGATAAGCCCGACTGGTCGACGGTGCCATTTATCATGGCCGATCAGGGGCCGGTACGCCGCCGTATTGAGCTGTGGTTTCGCCGCCATAAAATCAGCAATCCGCAGATTTACGCCACCGTCGGCGGTCACGAAGCGATGGTCTCAATGGTGGCGCTGGGCTGCGGCGTGGCGCTGCTGCCGGAAGTGGTGCTGGAAAACAGCCCGGAGCCAGTGCGCAACCGGGTGATGATTTTAGAACGCAGCGATGAAAAAACGCCGTTTGAACTTGGCGTCTGCGCGCAAAAAAAGCGGCTGCATGAGCCGCTAATTGATGCGTTCTGGAAGATTTTACCGAATTAGTTTTACGGCCCTACCATTACCCGAACAGGCTTCCCAATACGGCTAAGCATATTCACCAGAGCATCAATGGTGAATTTGCTGCATTTCTTGTTGACGACATCCGAAACGCGCGGTCGGGATATATGCAAAACTGTAGCAACCTCGGCTTGCTTCATCTGGTTTTGCGTAATCCAGAGGGTAATTTCTTCCATTAGCTGTTGTTTAATGGCTAACGTGTTTTCGATTTCATTCAGGGAATCAGCGTAAAACTTTTCTGCGTCCTGCTTATGAAACCCCAAATCAGCAAAAACATTACCGCCAGATGGCGTCACATGGCGAATATCACTATCAGTTTTGGCAATCACAAGCTGTTTCTCCGTTGTTGCACCACCCGGTTATAACGCGTTCTGGCGATGTTTTTATCATGCTGACTGGTTTGTTGCGTCTGTTTTTGGAAACTATGCAAAACGTAGAGTGCTTCTTCAAACTTAGCGACATACATAACGCGATAGATACCATTGTTGTCACGAATACGAATTTCATTTACCCCAGCCCCAATTTCTGAAAACGGTTTCCAGTCATCGGGTTCAATTCCATACTGAATTTTGTGAAGCTGATAACCGACTGCTTTACGTACCGTTATGGGAAAAGCCAGGAGATCCTCCAGAGAAGATCCCACTCATCGAATTTCTTTTTCATTGGAGAGAGCTCGGGTGAGTAACATAACATCCTTGCGTATAAAATTTTATACATTGTTTTTAGCAGGTGCAAGTGATGGCGGTGCTAACGATATGGTGAGCCGAGTTTCACCACAAGCAGATTGGGCGCCTTCTGGAAAACGTCTCGCAAAATGAAATGAGTGGATGCTCCGGGCTGGCAGAAAAGCCCAATAACTGAGGGAAGATAATATCTGGATATCAGGCCCACTTTACTTTGTGGGCCCGAAAAACTAAACGCTGAATTAACCCGCCAGAAAGAACCGGAACGCCGGGTTATTGCTCTCATCATGGCATTCATAGCCCAGCTCATGCAGCCGGGTTTCGAAATCCGGCTCATGATCGCCTAACTCGAACGCCGCCAGCACGCGGCCATAATCGGTACCGTGGCTACGGTAATGGAATAGCGAAATATTCCAGTGCGTGCCAAGCGTATGCAGGAATTTGAGCAACGCGCCGGGCGACTCCGGAAATTCGAAACTATACAAACGCTCCTGTAATGGCTTGGAGGGGCGTCCGCCGACCATATAGCGCACATGCAGCTTCGCCATTTCATCGTCGGAGAGATCCACTACGCTATAACCGCCGTCGCACAGTTGGGTGATAATCTCTTTTCGCTCCTCCAGCCCCTGACTGACGCGTACGCCAACAAAAATACAGGCATTTTTCGCGTCGGCAAAACGGTAGTTAAATTCGGTGACCATACGCCCGCCAAGCAACTGGCAGAATTTGAGAAAGCTCCCCTTTTCTTCCGGAATGGTCACCGCCAGTAACGCTTCGCGCTGTTCCCCCAGCTCGCAGCGTTCAGACACATAGCGCAAGCCGTGGAAGTTGACGTTGGCGCCGGAAAGGACGTGCGCCAGGCGTTCGCCGCGAATATTGTGCTGGGCGATATATTTCTTCATCCCCGCCAGCGCCAGCGCGCCGGACGGCTCCGCCACCGCACGCACATCTTCAAACAGATCTTTCATCGCCGCGCAGATAGCGTCGCTATCCACGGTGACAATATCATCAAGGTATTCCTGACACAGCCGGAACGTTTCGTCGCCGATGCGTTTTACCGCTACGCCTTCAGCAAACAACCCAACGCGCGGGAGATCCACTGGATGACCGGCTTCCAACGCCGCTTTCAGGCAGGCGGAATCCTCCGCTTCGACGGCGATAACTTTGATTTGCGGCATCAATTGTTTGATCAGTACTGCTACGCCCGCCGCCAGGCCGCCGCCGCCAACCGGCACAAAGACACGATCGAGATGCGAATCCTGCTGAAGCAGTTCCAGCGCCAGCGTGCCCTGCCCGGCGATCACCATTGGGTGATCAAACGGCGGCACCCAGGTAAAACCCTGCTGCTGCGCCAGTTCAATAGCTTTCGCTTTCGCTTCATCAAAATTAGCGCCGTGCAACAGCACTTCGCCGCCAAAACCGCGTACCGCATCGACTTTAATATCCGCCGTTGCTTTTGGCATGACGATCAGCGACTTCACGCCAAGCCGCGCGGAGGAGAACGCCACGCCCTGCGCATGATTGCCCGCCGACGCGGTAATCACGCCGTGGGCTTTTTGTTCTTCGGTCAATCCGGCCATCATCGCGTAAGCGCCGCGCAGCTTAAAGCTATGTACCGGCTGCCGGTCTTCGCGTTTGACGAGAATAACGTTGTCCAGACGTGACGAGAGCTTTTCCATTTTTTGCAGCGGCGTCACCTGCGCCGCTTCGTATACTGGCGCGCGTAGCACCGCGCGCAGATACTCCGCCCCTTCCGGCGCGACTGACAGTGGTTGAGATTCCGCCATCATCAACCTCCCAGTTTCGATTTATCGCGCACCGCGCCTTTATCGGCGCTGGTCGCCAGGCTGGCGTAGGCACGCAGGGCAAACGAAACCTGACGCTGACGATTTTTCGGCGTCCAGGCTTTGTCGCCACGAGCTTCCTGCGCCTCGCGGCGTGCGGCGATTTCAGCCTCACTCAACTGCAACTGAATGCTGCGGTTCGGGATATCAATCGCAATAGTGTCGCCATCGTCAATCAACGCAATAGTGCCGCCGCTGGCCGCTTCCGGCGAAACGTGGCCAATAGAGAGACCGGAAGTCCCGCCGGAAAAACGCCCATCGGTGATGAGCGCGCAGGCTTTGCCCAGCCCCATCGACTTCAGGAAACTGGTCGGATAGAGCATTTCCTGCATTCCCGGCCCGCCTTTCGGCCCTTCGTAGCGGATCACGACTACATCGCCTTCCACTACTTTGCCGCCGAGAATCGCCTCTACCGCCTCATCCTGACTTTCATACACTTTCGCCGGGCCGGTGAATTTAAGGATGCTGTCATCGACGCCCGCGGTTTTAACGATGCAGCCGTTTTCGGCGAAGTTGCCATACAGCACCGCCAGACCGCCGTCTTTGCTATAGGCATATTCCAGCGAGCGGATGCAACCCGCTGCGCGGTCGTCATCCAGCGAATCCCAGCGACAATCCTGCGAGAACGCCTGAGTAGTACGGATACCGGCAGGGCCAGCACGGAACATTTTTTTAACCGCTTCGTCCTGCGTAACCGTGATGTCGTACTGTTCCAGCGTTTGCGGCAGCGTCAGGCCTAATACGTTTTTCACGTTGCGGTTCAGCAGCCCGGCGCGATCCAGCTCGCCTAAAATACCCAGCACACCGCCGGCACGGTGAACATCTTCCATATGGTATTTCTGGGTACTTGGCGCCACTTTACACAGCTGCGGCACCTTGCGGGACAGCTTGTCGATATCACTCATGGTGAAGTCGATTTCCGCTTCCTGCGCCGCCGCCAGCAGGTGAAGAACGGTGTTGGTCGAACCGCCCATCGCGATATCCAGCGTCATCGCGTTTTCAAACGCGGCTTTGCTGGCGATGTTACGCGGCAGTGCACTTTCGTCGTTTTGCTCGTAATAGCGTTTAGTCAGTTCAACAATCCGCTTACCGGCATTGAGGAACAACTGCTTACGGTCAGCGTGAGTTGCCAGCAGCGAGCCGTTGCCCGGCTGCGACAGGCCCAGCGCTTCGGTCAGGCAATTCATGGAGTTAGCGGTAAACATGCCGGAGCAGGAGCCGCAGGTTGGACAGGCGGAGCGTTCAACCTGGTTACTTTGATCGTCAGAGACTTTCGGGTCCGCTCCCTGAATCATGGCATCAACCAGATCCAGCTTGATAATTTTGTCTGAAAGCTTGGTTTTCCCGGCTTCCATCGGGCCGCCGGAGACAAAGATCACCGGAATATTCAGGCGCAGCGAGGCCATGAGCATCCCTGGGGTGATTTTGTCGCAGTTGGAGATACACACCATCGCGTCAGCGCAGTGAGCGTTCACCATGTACTCAACGGAGTCGGCGATCAGCTCGCGCGACGGCAGTGAATAGAGCATACCCCCGTGCCCCATGGCAATCCCGTCATCCACGGCAATAGTGTTGAACTCTTTCGCCACCCCGCCGGAAGCTTCAATCTGTTCGGCGACCAGCTTACCGAGATCGCGCAGATGAACGTGACCCGGCACAAACTGAGTGAATGAGTTCACCACGGCGATAATCGGTTTGCCAAAATCACTGTCGGTCATTCCGGTGGCGCGCCACAGCGCGCGGGCACCCGCCATATTACGACCATGGGTGGTGGTGGCGGAACGGTACTTAGGCATGCTTTATTTACTCCCCATCTTTTCCCTTCATACTTCACGCCACAGGTGCGTTGGCTGCCTCACTCACCCCAGTCACTTACTACAGTAAGCCCTGGGGATTCGCTGCGTTACCGCCTTCCTGTGACGCAAATTATTTTGGGAAAATATTAATTTTATTTATTATGAATTTACCGGATCCAACCAGCCCCATTTATCCTCGGTTTCTCCAGTGAAGAGACCAAAGAAGGCTTGTTGAATACGCTTGGTAACAGGGCCGCAACGGCCTTCGCCTACCTGGATACCATCAACGCTGCGTACCGGAGTAATTTCTGCCGCGGTTCCGGACATAAACACTTCGTCGGCCAGATACAGCGATTCACGGGACAGCACCTGCTCGCGCACTTCAATACCCAGCTCTTTCGCCAGTTTGATGATCGCGTCGCGAGTAATGCCTGGCAGCGCGGAAGAGGTAAACGGCGGAGTAAACAGCACGCCATCTTTTACCTCAAACAGGTTTTCACCTGCGCCTTCGGAGATATAGCCGTTTACATCCAGGGCGATGCCTTCCTGATAGCCGTGGCGGCGCGCTTCGCTACCCACCAGCAGTGAAGAGAGGTAGTTACCGCCCGCTTTCGCAGCGGTTGGAATGGTGTTCGGCGCAGCGCGATTCCAGGAAGAAACCATCGCATCGATCCCCTGATCCAGCGCTTCGGCGCCCAGGTATGCCCCCCACGGGAACGCGGCGATGATGACGTCAGTGGTGTATCCCGGGGGCGGGTTAACGCCCATACCGACATCGCCGACAAATACCAACGGACGGATATAGGCGCTGGTCAGGTTGTTTTTGCGGATCACTTCGCGGCAGGCTTCCATCAGCTCATCAATACTCTGGGAAACCGGAAAACGATAAATTTTTGCTGAGTCGCGCAGGCGCTGCATATGTTCACGATGACGAAACACTACCGGGCCTTTGTGAGAGTCGTAGCACCGAATCCCTTCAAATACCGACGTACCGTAGTGCAGCGCGTGAGACATTACGTGAACCTTCGCGTCTTCCCAGCGCACCATCTCGCCATTGAACCAAATGTAATCAGCTTTTTTCGTCGTCATTTTTCTTCCTTTTGCGCTCAGGCGCGGATTTGTTGTGATGTGGCAGCGCTCTGGCAGATCGCGACATGCGCAACATCTACCAGTTTACTTAACTGACTAAACAGTAAGTCGACCGACCGGGGACTGGCAACGGTCAATTCAATATTTATATTCTGCGCATCGGTCGCGGCTTCCATATTCATGGAGCACACCTGAAAACCACGATGGCGCACCACGCGTAAAACACGTTCTAAGGTTTCTGGATTAAAGCGTGCCGATACATTGACCTGATGTTGCATCATGATAATTTCTCCAGCATTTCAGAGTTACTGGCGCCAGGCGGCACCAACGGCCAGACATTTTCAAGTTCGTCGATTGAGACGTGAAGCAGGTACGGCCCTTCGCTTGCCAACATCGTGTCGAGTGCCGCTTCAACCTGGTCTTTACGAGTAATGTGCTGGCCTGGAATGCCGAAGGCGCTGGCCAGCATGAGGAAATCGGGGTTATCGGTCAGGGTGGTTTCGCTATATCGCTCCTGGAAAAACAGTTGCTGCCATTGTCGAACCATCCCTAACCGCTGGTTGTCGAGTAAGACTATCTTCAACGGTAACTGCTTGCGTTTTACGGTGCCCAACTCCTGAACATTCATCATGAAGGAGCCGTCACCGGAGATACAGATAACGGTATCATTCGGTCGCGCTACCTGCGCGCCAACGGCCGCCGGTAAGCCGAATCCCATCGTCCCCAGACCGCTGGAGGTGATGAAGTTCTCCGGGCGGGTGTAAGTCATATGCTGGGCTGACCACATCTGATGCTGCCCCACATCCGTCGTCACCACGCTGTCTGCGGGTTTGCGTTCCGACAATTGCTTCAACAACAACGGCGCATAGATAGTCTCGCCAGGATGGTCATAGCGCCAGGCGTGTTCTGCGCGCAGCTCTGCACAGGACTGACGCCATGCGTCGATCTTCAGCGGTTGCTGTAATGCCGACAACAGCGAATTTAAATCGCCCTGCAACGCGACGTGTGCCTGACGCAGTTTGTTCATTTCCGCCGGGTCTATATCCATATGGATCACGCTGGCGTTCGGCGCAAACGTATTCAGCTTACCGGTCACCCGGTCATCAAAACGTGCACCCACTGCGATCAGTAAATCACACTCTTGCACCGCGAAATTAGCCGCTTTAGTACCGTGCATTCCCAGCATGCCCAGATAGTACGGATAATCAGCTTCAACAGCCCCCAGCCCTTTCAGCGTGCAGGTTACTGGCATTTGCGTTACCGCGATAAATTTACGCAGCGCCGGAACTGCCTGCGCCATACCAACACCACCGCCGACGTACAGCATGGGTTTTTTCGCCTGTTCCAGCATCTGGCGCGCCTGTTCAACATCAGCCTGCGGGAAGGTCGCTTCGTTAGCAACGGTAGTAAACCAGGGTTCCAGCTCACCGCTGGCCAACTGGATATCTTTCGGGATATCCACCAGAACCGGGCCAGGACGGCCAGCGTTGGCGACTTCAAAAGCCTCAGCCATGATACGAGGCAGCTCTGCCAGCGACTGCACCAGGAAGCTGTGTTTGGTACAAGCCAGCGACAGGCCTAACACATCTACCTCCTGAAACGCATCGGTGCCGATGAACGGGGCGGAAACCTGCCCCGTGATCGCGACGACGGGGACCGAATCTAACAACGCATCCGCCAGGCCAGTGATCAGGTTAGTGGCGCCAGGGCCCGAGGTGGCGATACAAACACCGGTTTTGCCGGTAGAACGGGCATAACCGATTGCCGCCATTGCGGCACCCTGCTCGTGTCGGCACAACAAATGCTCCACACCACCGTCATACAACGCGTCGTAAACCGGCATAATTGCGCCGCCAGGATAACCAAATACGGTTTTCACCCCCTGCGCTCGCAAAGCATGTACCACCCACTGTGCCCCGTTCATAGTTACATCCCCGTCGTAAATCTTGAGAAACAGAATTTTATGCTGTTATTCACGCTCTGCTCCTCGCTTAAGTTTTTCAGGCCAAAAAAAACCCCCGGACCTTTCGGTGCGGGGGTCTTAGTTCGTTAAGGCTTGATTTCTAAGCCTTTCCTCGTCCAAGTGCAGCCCCGCACGGTGGGATAATAATCACCACCACGCTAATCACGACCAGGCTAATCACTCGTAGAAGGGCTGTCATTTTTGTCTATTCTTGCATCTTGTTCGAAGGAATACCTAAAGAGTTACCATAGGTTTTGCCAATAGCACAAGATATTTTTTTAACCACGTTTCAGATAATGCAGGTGAATGCCTAAAAGGGCTTTGTTTTTTATAAGAAAAATTAGCAACTGAAAAATTTTCACGTTTTCCTCCCCCTTTTGGTGCGCTTTACACCCTGTTTTCCTTCTTTTCGCTTCTGTGAGCGTTCTTCCAGTTTGATGTTTCTTACCTGAAAATGACGCCAAAATTCAGGAATCAGCCGCTAAAAAACAAAAAGTCAGTAATTCGATTTTCTCTTCTATTCCGCATAATCCACGTAACAGGAGGGATTATGTCACTGGCGATTGTTCATACTCGCGCCGCACTTGGCGTCAATGCGCCGCCTATCACTATAGAGGTGCATATCAGTAATGGATTACCGGGATTAACCATGGTTGGCCTACCGGAAACCACGGTAAAAGAGGCGCGTGACCGGGTACGTAGTGCGATTATTAATAGCGGATATGAATTTCCGGCTAAAAAAATAACCATTAACCTTGCTCCAGCCGATCTACCGAAAGAAGGCGGAAGGTATGACCTGCCTATTGCTGTTGCGCTTCTGGCCGCGTCTGAGCAGCTTACAGCGTCGAATCTTGAGGCATATGAGCTGGTGGGTGAGTTAGCGCTTACAGGCGCATTACGCGGCGTTCCTGGCGCAATATCAAGTGCAACGGAAGCCATCAGGGCCGGCAGAAATATTATCGTCGCAACAGAGAACGCGGCGGAGGTTGGGCTTATCAGCAAAGAAGGATGTTTTATCGCCGATCATCTACAAACCGTCTGCGCCTTTCTGGAAGGGAAACACGCCCTGGAAAGACCTTTAGCTCAGGATATGGCATCGCCTACCGCAACTGCCGATCTTCGCGATGTGATCGGTCAGGAGCAGGGTAAACGCGGCCTGGAGATTACAGCGGCAGGGGGACATAATCTGCTATTGATCGGCCCGCCGGGTACGGGTAAAACCATGCTGGCCAGTCGACTGAGCGGGATTCTTCCACCATTAAGCAATGAAGAGGCGTTGGAAAGCGCCGCGATCCTCAGTCTGGTTAATGCCGATACGGTACAAAAACGATGGCAGCAACGTCCCTTTCGCTCACCTCATCATAGCGCCTCGCTTACTGCTATGGTCGGCGGCGGCGCAATACCCGCCCCGGGAGAGATATCGCTGGCGCACAACGGAATTTTGTTCCTTGATGAATTGCCTGAATTTGAGCGACGCACACTGGATGCGCTACGTGAACCTATAGAATCCGGTCAAATTCATTTATCCCGTACCAGAGCGAAAATAACGTACCCTGCCAGGTTCCAGTTAATCGCCGCAATGAATCCCAGCCCGACCGGACATTATCAGGGAAACCATAATCGCTGCACGCCAGAACAGACACTACGTTACCTTAATCGGTTGTCAGGCCCGTTTCTTGATCGTTTTGACCTTTCGCTTGAGGTACCGCTTCCACCGCCCGGGATTCTTAGCCAACACGCCTCAAAGGGTGAGAGCAGCGCTACGGTAAAAAAGCGGGTCATCGCCGCCCATGAACGGCAGTACCGACGCCAGAAGAAGTTAAACGCGCGTCTGGAGGGTCGCGAAATCCAAAAATATTGTGTTTTGCATCACGATGACGCTCGCTGGCTTGAAGACACGCTGGTGCATCTTGGGTTATCCATTCGCGCCTGGCAGCGTTTACTAAAAGTGGCCAGAACCATTGCCGACATAGAACTGGCTGACCAGATCTCGCGTCAGCATTTGCAGGAGGCGGTAAGCTATCGGGCGATAGACAGGTTGTTAATTCATTTGCAAAAGCTGTTGGCGTAAAAAAAGGGCATTACGCCCTTTTTATTAATCATCAGCTTCGGTGTAGTCTTCTGCGCCTTCAACTTGCGGCTTGCCGCCAGACAAGGTGTGGAAGCGTTTTGGACGCTTGATACGCGTCATATACTTGGACCAGACGCGTTCTGCATCCGTTACCGGCTCGCGTTCACCGCGACATACCGCTACAAACAGCTTCTCTTCTTCAGTCACAGGCTCACGCTTGCCAAGATCCAGATCATTAAAGGCATGACCATGACGCTCAAGCAGTTGTGCCTCTTTAATCGTGAAATCACCGTGACGAGAGAATCCACGTGGATAATGTTTATTGTCAAAATATCGATTAGTCGTCGTAAAGCTTTCCGCCATCCTGCACGCTCCTAATTCTTTGTCTGAGCTATTTATGGCGCGGAGTATTAGTTACGCTTGACAGAGTGTAAAACAAAACATTTAAATCATAACGACAAATAATTTTGTGGAGAGCACAGTGGATACGGAATTGTTAAAAACTTTCCTGGAAGTTAGCCGGACACGCCATTTCGGGCGGGCCGCAGAAGCACTTTACCTGACGCAATCCGCGGTGAGCTTTCGTATCAGGCAACTGGAGAATCAACTGGGCGTAAACCTTTTTACGCGACACAGAAACAATATCCGTTTAACCACGGCTGGCGAAAAACTTTTACCGTATGCGGAAACGCTGATGAATACGTGGCAGGCGGCACGTAAAGAGGTGGCGCATACCTCACGCCATAACGAGTTTTCCATCGGCGCCAGCGCGTCTTTATGGGAGTGTATGCTTAACGCCTGGCTGGGGCGACTGTACCAACTACAGGAGCCGCAAAGCGGCCTGCAATTCGAAGCCAGAATCGCTCAACGGCAATCGCTTGTGAAGCAACTTCATGAACGCCAGCTTGATCTCCTCATTACTACCGAAGCGCCCAAAATGGATGAGTTCAGCAGTCAGCTGTTAGGGCACTTCACTTTGGCGTTATATTGCAGCAGCCCTACCCGTAAGAAATCAGAACTCAATTATCTGCGGCTGGAGTGGGGACCAGACTTCCAACAGCATGAAACCGGGCTGATCGCAGCAGATGAAGTGCCGGTATTAACAACCAGCTCAGCCGAACTCGCCCGACAGCAGCTTAGCGCATTAAATGGCTGTAGCTGGCTTCCTGTAAACTGGGCAAATGAAAAGGGCGGATTACATACCGTTGCCGACAGCGCAACGCTTTCACGGCCGCTATACGCCATTTGGCTGCAAAACAGCGATAAATACTCGCTGATCTGCGATCTGTTAAAAACGGATGTGCTGGATGAACAATGAAAATGATGAAAAGAAAAAGAAGGGAACTTACGATTACCTGACCAGATAATCAGGTAATTTCAGGCAAAAAAAAATCCTTAGCAGATGCTAAGGATTATTTCTGGCAGGGGCGGAGAGACTCGAACTCCCAACACCCGGTTTTGGAGACCGGTGCTCTACCAATTGAACTACGCCCCTAATTAGGGTGGCGGAACGGACGGGACTCGAACCCGCGACCCCCTGCGTGACAGGCAGGTATTCTAACCAACTGAACTACCGCTCCACCGAATTCTTTTACAACCACTGATTTTTACATCAGTTTACTGCTTAATTTGATGCCTGGCAGTTCCCTACTCTCGCATGGGGAGACCCCACACTACCATCGGCGCTACGGCGTTTCACTTCTGAGTTCGGCATGGGGTCAGGTGGGACCACCGCG
>NZ_SNMT01000018.1:0-93777 GCF_013350575.1 Salmonella sp. SG203 | reverse complement strand
GCAATTT
The DNA here is from genome assembly GCF_013350575.1 of Salmonella sp. SG203. Classification (NCBI taxonomy): domain Bacteria; kingdom Pseudomonadati; phylum Pseudomonadota; class Gammaproteobacteria; order Enterobacterales; family Enterobacteriaceae; genus Salmonella; species Salmonella sp. SG203. The sequence goes on along the minus strand of NZ_SNMT01000018.1, from coordinate 93,770 downwards.
ATAACCATGAACGGCCACACCTGGCCCTGAAATACAAAACGCCCGATGATGTTCATCAGGCGTTTTACAGACAAAAAACTGTCAACCTATATCAGGACTAGTCAGTTTGTCTTCTGCCAGCAGCGGCGGGATACTCGGCACCATTGGCGCGTCATCAATATCTTTTTGCGTCATGCGAAACGCTTGTGGATAATGTTCGCGGCTGGTACGGCGTAACGGTTCGGTATCGCGCCAGGTATACAGACAATGCTGACACTGATATACCGTCCAGACTCCTTTTACCGGCGAAGTCGCCATGAGTTCAATATGTGCATCGGCACAGCGTGGACAAATCATCGGTTACTCCTTATTTACGGTTGGCCAGCATGGCGGTCAGCTTTTCAGCCCAGGCTTTAGTTTCCGGTAAATCAACAACCGGCTGGCTATAGTGACCACGGTTATCTGGCGCAACCGGCGTGGTGGCGTCAATGATCAGCTTGTCGGTAATCCCCGCCGGGCTTGAGCCCGGGTCCAGTTCCAGGACGGACATATTCGGTAGCTGTACCAGATCGCCTGCCGGATTCACTTTCGACGACAACGCCCACATCACCTGTGGCAGATTGAATGGATCGACATCTTCATCGACCATGATCACCATCTTCACATATCCCAGACCGTGCGGCGTCGTCATCGCGCGCAGGCCCACCGCACGGGCAAAGCCGCCGTAGCGTTTTTTGGTCGAGATGATGGCCAGCAAGCCGTGGGTGTACATGGCGTTTACCGCCTGCACTTCCGGAAATTCGGCTTTCAGCTGTTGATACAGTGGCACGCAGGTCGCCGGCCCCATCAGGTAGTCGATTTCCGTCCACGGCATCCCCAAATAGAGCGATTCAAAAATGGGTTTGCTGCGATAAGAGACCTTATCGATACGCACCACGGTCATGTTGCGACCGCCGGAATAGTGGCCGGTAAATTCGCCGAACGGTCCTTCAATTTCACGTTTACGGCTTTCGATGACCCCTTCAAGAATGACTTCAGATCCCCACGGCACATCAAAACCGGTCAACGGCGCGGTGGCGATAGGATAGGGGCTTTCACGCAGCGCGCCTGCCATTTCATACTCTGACTGATCGTATTTCAGCGGCGTTGCGCCCATCAGGGTAATGATCGGATCGTTACCCAACGTGATCGCAATCGGCAGATCTTCCCCGCGCTCTTCAGCTTTGTGCAGGTGCAATGCGATATCATGCATCGGCACTGGTTGCAGACCCAGCTTACGCTTGCCTTTAACTTCCATGCGGTAGATGCCGACATTCTGCTTGCCGAAGTTATCGGGATCGAGCGGATCGCGTGATACCACACAGGCTTTATCCAGATAGAATCCGCCGTCGCCGTCGTTCAGACGAAACAGCGGCAGGATATCAAACAGGTTGATTGCGTCGCCGTCGACGGTATTTTCCGCCCAGCCCGGATTCGCCCGTCGTTCCGGCGCTACCGGAAAATTGTCCCAGCGGCGAATAAATTCATCGATCTGTTTTTTAACCGGCGTGTTAGGCGGCAAACCCAGTGAGATGGCATGGTTCTGCCAGGAACCGATGGTATTCATCGCCACGCGGGCGTCGGTAAAACCACGAATATTGTCAAACCACAGCGCGGGCGCGCCATCGCCGATGCGTCCCGTTGCGTTGGCAGCGGCGGCGAGATCCGGCTCCGCATTCACTTCCTCGCTGATTTTCAGCAGTTGTCCCTGCTGATCCAGCGCATGTAAAAAACTGCGCAAATCATCAAATGCCATTATCCATTCTCCTGTGAAAAATTTGCTGCCTGTCGCAGTCCTTGCCAGCGGCGCGCGCGCGTATGTTCCAGACCAAACTGGTCGAGAACGCGCGCCACGATGTGCTGGATAATATCGTCAACGGTTTGCGGCAGGTTGTAGAACGCGGGCATGGGCGGCACTATCGCCACCCCCATACGAGAAAGCGCAAGCATGTTTTCCAGATGAATCGTGCTGAGCGGCATTTCCCGCGGCACAAGCACCAGCTTGCGACCCTCTTTCAACACGACATCGGCAGCGCGTCCTACCAGCCCCTCGGCATAGCCGGCGCGAACCCCCGCCAGTGTTTTCATACTGCAGGGGATAATAATCATGCCGTCGGTACGAAATGAGCCGGAGGAAATGGTCGCCGCCTGATCGGCCGGGCTATGACAATAATCTGCCAGGGCGGCTACCTCAGCGGGCGTGTAGGGCGTCTCCAGTTCAATAGTGGTTTTCGCCCACTTTGACATTACCAGATGCGTTTCAACATCAGGTATCGCCCGCAATGCCTGGAGTAACTCGACGCCAAGCGGCGCGCCGGTCGCACCGGTCATCCCCACAATCAATCTCATTTCTTACCTCAAATATCGTTCGTATACGAACATTTTGATCAAAATACGCCCACACGGCCTTTGCGACAAGATCGCTCCCGACGCCTGCGCACGTTTAGCTAAAGCATTCGTCATTAAAAAACCGTGCATAAGTCGTTATGATAGAAAAAGTTAATTTATCCGGAGCGCTCATGGAGTTACGAAACACCGCGTTTCATCTGTTACGCCAACTTTTTCAGCAACATACCGCACGCTGGCAGCATGAACTACCGGAGCTCACCAAACCTCAATATGCGGTGATGCGCGTTATTGCTGAACATCCGGGTATTGAACAGGTCGATCTGACCGAAGCGGCGGTCAGCACTAAAGCGACGCTGGCGGAGATGTTAAGCCGGATGGAAAATCGTGGGCTGGTAAAGCGAGAAAACGATCCGCTGGATAAACGTCGGCGTTTTGTCTATCTCACCGTTCAGGGCCAAACGTTGCTCGCCGCCGCGATACCACTGGGGGATCGCGTTGACGATGAGTTTTTGGGGCGACTGAGCGCTGAAGAACGCGAACAGTTTACGCAACTGGTACGCAAGATGATGACGTAAGCGGCTTGCGCCGCTTTGCTATTTTTTGGCCATCAGCAGTGAGATATCCACTTTAGCCAGCGCCCGAATTGCGCTTTCCGGCAGGCCGTCATCGGTGACGATTTGGTTGAATTCCGCCAGCGGTAACGCCAGCCACGTCGCGACCTGGCCGTATTTGGTCGCGTCGCACACCAGAATTTTTTGGCGGCTGGCGCTGGCGACGGCCCGTTTCACCGTGACTTTATCTTCTGCCGGCGTTGAAATACCGCGCACGCTCCAGGACGAGGCGGAAATAAAGGCCTGGTCAATCATCAGCCCGCGCAAAAGCGTCGCCGCGGCTTCACCGACGCACGACCGGTTTTCCCGGCATACCGCCCCGCCAGTGTGAATAATTGTGCAACCGCTATTGTCCATCAGGTAATCGGCGATAACGAAATCATTCGTTACCACCGTAAGTTTATTCATCGTAACCAGCTGCCTGGCAATCGCCAGCGTGGTCGTACCTGCATCAAGGTAGATACAGCTTTCTGGCTGTACCAGGCTGGCGGCCAGTTTGCCAATCGCCGCTTTCTGCGGCGTCGCCAGTTCGGTTTTGATCTGATGCGAGGGTTCGTGCGCCACGCGAGTCGATGATTGCACGCCGCCAGAGACCTGGATTACCGCGCCTTGCTGCTCCAGTTTTTGTAAATCACGGCGGATAGTCATGTGGGATACATGCATGCGCTCGGTCAGTTCAGCGATACTGACGATGCCTTTCTCCGCCACCATATCAAGAATGATTTGTCGACGCTCAGTAGGTATCAACGTCTGCTCCTTTCTTTAGTCCTGTCGCGATTTTACGCGATTTCTCGTCACAGCGTGTGAAGTTCTATGAGGATTGCCTTCACAAAAAATAACACATTTTGTTATTTTTTGTGAAACAACTCACCGCAATTGTTTACAAAAACGCCTATATTCACATAACAAAACATAATATCACGTAAATTAACATGGAGTGATAATGACAACAGGAACCGATTTTCATGTCGGCATTGTGGGGCTTGGCTCAATGGGAATGGGCGCTGCGCGTTCATGCCTGCGCGCCGGGCTTTCCACATGGGGGGCCGATCTTAACCCGCAATCGTGCGCGAATCTTCTCGCTGAAGGGGCTTGTGGGGCTGCCGCCAGCGCCAGGGAGTTCGCCGGCGTCGTGGATGCGTTAGTCATTCTGGTCGTCAATGCCGCCCAGGTCAGACAGGTGTTATTCGGTGAGGATGGCGTCGCCCATCTGATGAAACCCGGAAGCGCGGTGATGGTTTCGTCCACGATCTCAAGCGCCGACGCGCAAGAGATCGCCGCGGCGTTGACGGCATTGAATCTTAACATGCTGGATGCGCCGGTTTCCGGCGGCGCGGTAAAAGCGGCGCAGGGCGAAATGACGGTGATGGCCTCCGGGAGCGAGGCGGCGTTTACCCGCCTGAAGCCTGTGCTGGACGCCGTTGCCAGCAACGTTTATCGCATCAGCGATACGCCGGGCGCAGGCTCAACCGTCAAAATCATTCATCAACTGCTGGCTGGCGTGCATATTGCGGCGGCGGCCGAAGCGATGGCGCTGGCCGCGCGGGCCGGTATTCCTCTGGACGTGATGTATGACGTTGTGACCCATGCCGCCGGCAACTCCTGGATGTTTGAAAACCGTATGCAGCATGTCGTTGACGGCGACTATACCCCGCGTTCGGCCGTCGACATTTTTGTCAAAGATTTGGGGCTGGTTGCCGACACGGCGAAAGCGCTGCGCTTCCCCTTACCGCTGGCCTCTACGGCGTTAAATATGTTCACCAGCGCCAGTAACGCCGGTTATGGCAAAGAGGATGACAGCGCTGTGATCAAAATTTTCTCAGGGATTACTCTGCCTGGCGTCACGCCTGAGGAGCCGTCATGTTAAAAATTGGCGTCATTGCCGATGATTTTACCGGCGCGACTGACATCGCCAGTTTTCTGGTCGAAAACGGGATGCCGACAGTGCAGATCAATGATGTTCCAACCGGGACGCAACCGGAAGGATGCGACGCGGTGGTTATCAGCCTGAAAACCCGCTCATGCCCGGCGCAAGAGGCGATAAAACAATCGCTGGCGGCGCTGGTATGGCTAAAAAAACAGGGCTGCCAGCAAGTCTATTTCAAATATTGCTCGACTTTCGATAGTACCGCCGAAGGCAATATCGGCCCGGTCACCGACGCGCTGATGGTGGCGCTGGATACCTCATTTACCGTGATTTCTCCCGCGCTGCCGGTTAACGGACGCACGGTTTATCAGGGCTATCTGTTTGTCATGAACCACTTGCTGGCGGAGTCCGGTATGCGCCACCACCCTATCAATCCGATGACCGACAGCTACCTGCCGCGTCTGATGGAAGCGCAGGCGCAAGGGCGCTGCGGCGTTATTCCGGCTCAGACGCTTGATGAAGGCGTTGCCGCGACCCGTGCGGCGCTGTCGCGTTTACAGCAGGAAGGATATCGCTACGCGGTACTTGACGCGCTCAATGAGCGACACCTGGAAATTCAGGGCGAGGTTTTGCGTGATGTCCCGCTGGTGACCGGCGGTTCCGGGCTGACAATGGGGCTGGCGCGTCAGTGGGCGAAGCACGGCGTTTCTCAGGCCCGTTCCGCAGGCTATCCGCTGAGCGGTCGCGCGGTGGTGCTTTCCGGTTCCTGTTCGCAAATGACGAATCAGCAGGTGGCTTTCTATCGACAACATGCTCCCACACGCGACGTTGATGTGGCGCGCTGCCTGTCATCCGAGACGCGCGAGGCCTACGCTGAAGCGCTGGCGCAGTGGGTGCTCAGTCAGGACAGCGAACTGGCGCCAATGATTAGCGCCACCGCCTCCACGCAGGCGCTGGCCGCCATCCAGCAGCAATATGGCGCTACCGAAGCCAGCCATGCGGTAGAGGCGCTCTTTTCCCTGCTGGCCGCTCGCTTAGCGGAAGGCGGTATCACCCGGTTTATCGTGGCGGGCGGCGAAACCTCGGGCGTGGTGACGCAAAGCCTCGGTATTACCGGTTTTCACATTGGACCGTGCATTTCACCCGGCGTGCCGTGGGTCAACGCGCTCCATGCGCCGGTCTCGCTGGCGCTAAAGTCAGGCAATTTTGGCGATGAATCCTTTTTCATCCGCGCTCAAAGGGAGTTTCAGGTATGACGATACTGGCAAAAGAAGAGCACGCTTTGCGAGAAGAGATGGTCAGGATAGCCGCCTCGTTTTTCCAGCGCGGCTATGCCACCGGCTCGGCAGGCAACCTCTCGCTGTTACTGCCGGACGGCAATATTCTGGCGACGCCCACCGGTTCGTGTCTGGGTAATCTCGACCCGCAGCGGCTATCCAAAGTGGACCCGCAGGGCGAATGGCTCAGCGGCGATAAACCGTCTAAAGAGGTGCGTTTTCATCTGGCGTTGTATCGCAATAACCCTTGCTGCAAGGCCGTGGTACATCTGCACAGCACCTGGTCAACGGCGCTTTCCTGTCTCGAAGGGCTGGACCCGCAAAATGTGATTCGCCCGTTTACCCCCTATGTGGTGATGCGGATGGGCGACATTCCGCTGGTTCCCTACTATCGCCCGGGGGATGACCGAATTGCCCGCGATTTGGCTGCGCTGGCGGCCCGGCATCAGGCCTTTTTACTGGCTAATCATGGGCCGGTCGTGTGCGGGGAGAATTTGCAGGAAGCCGCTAATAATACCGAGGAGCTGGAAGAGACGGCAAAGCTGATTTTTATCCTTGGCGAACGCCCGATTCGTTATTTAACCACCGAAGAAATTGCGCAGTTAAGGAGATAACCCGATGCCGCGTTTTGCCGCCAATTTGTCGATGATGTTTACCGAAGTGCCGTTTATCGAGCGTTTTGCCGCCGCTGCCGAAGCCGGTTTTCAGGCCGTTGAGTTTCTGTTCCCCTACGGCTTTGCCGCCAGCGAGATTAAAGCCCAGCTATCGCGTCATGATCTGACGCTGGCGCTGTTTAATACTTCGGCGGGCGATACCGCGGCGGGCGAGTGGGGACGTGCCGCGCTACCGGGGCGCGAACGCGACGCGCGCGCCGATATTGAACTGGCTCTGGAATACGCTCTGGCGCTGGAATGCGAGCAGGTTCACATCATGGCGGGCGTAGTGCAGGATGGCGCTGATGGCGCACGTTATCGCGCCACGTTTATCGATAATTTGCGTTATGCCGCCGACCGGTTTGCCGCCCACGATAAACGTATTTTGATCGAAGCGCTGAGTCCCGGCGTTAAACCCGGCTACCTCTTTTCCAGCCAATATCAGGCGCTGGGCATCGCAGAAGAGGTTGACCGCCCGAATGTGTTCATCCAGCTCGACACTTTCCACGCGCAAAAAGTGGATGGCAATTTGAGTCACCTGATTCGCGAGTACGCGGGCCGCTATGCCCATGTACAAATCGCCTCGCTACCGGACAGACATGAACCGGATGATGGCGAGATCAACTACCCGTGGCTGTTCCGGCTGTTCGATGACGTAGGTTATCGCGGCTGGATAGGCTGCGAATACCAACCACGGAATACCACTCAGGACGGGCTTGGCTGGTTTAACGCCTGGCGCTAACCCTGAACTACCCTACACAACAATAAAGAGGACATCCGGATGCAGATTATCATTACCGGCGGGGGCGGCTTTTTAGGCCAGAAACTCGCAAGCGCCTTATTAAACTCATCGCTGGCGTTTAACGAACTGCTTCTTGTTGATTTAAAAATGCCTGCACGGTTATCAGATTCCCCTCGTTTACGCTGCCTGGAAGCTGACTTAACCCAGCCGGGCGTGCTGGAGAATGTGATTACCGCTAATACCTCTGTTGTTTATCATCTCGCTGCGATTGTCAGCAGTCATGCGGAAGACGATTTCGATCTGGGATGGAAAGTTAACCTGGATCTTACACGCCAGTTACTTGAGGCGTGTCGTCGACAACCGCAGAAAATTCGTTTTGTCTTCTCCAGCTCGCTTGCCGTTTATGGCGGTACGCTGCCGGAATGCGTCACCGATACCACCGCGCTCACGCCGCGCTCGTCTTATGGCGCGCAGAAAGCCGCCTGTGAACTGTTGGTCAACGATTATACCCGCAAAGGCTATGTGGATGGGCTGGCGCTGCGTTTGCCGACGATCTGTGTTCGCCCGGGTAAACCAAACCGCGCCGCCTCTTCTTTTGTCAGCGCGATTATTCGTGAACCGTTGCAGGGCGAGACGACCGTCTGCCCGGTGTCGGAAAGTTTGCGGCTGTGGATTTCCAGCCCGGCGACGGTGATCCATAACCTGTCGCTGGCCGCAACGTTACCCGCGCCTGGCGAGGCGAGCAGCATCAACTTACCCGGGATCAGCGTAACCGTGGGCGAGATGCTGGAAACGTTGCGTCAGGCGGGCGGCCAGGCGGCGCGCGATCGGGTTACGCATCAGCGCGACGAAGGCGTCGAGAAAATTGTCGCCTCCTGGCCGGGACGTATCGATAACCAGCGTGCGCTGGCGTTAGGTTTTGTCGCCGATAAACGCTTCGATGACATTATCGAACGCTTTCGACAAGATGATATGGAGGGGAGGTCATGACAAGTTTACCGACCCCAATTATCGGTCTGATCGTTGCCGTTTTCGTGCTGGTATGGCTGGTGTTACGCACCCGTGTTCATGCGCTGATCGCGATGCTGGCGGCGGCCTGCATCGCCGGTCTGTTGGGGGGAATGGGCATTGATAAAACGCTCTCTGTCATCACCAGCGGATTCGGTACGACGCTGGGCAGTATTGGCCTGGTGATTGGTCTTGGCGTAATGATGGGGCGCTTGCTGGAGGTTTCCGGCGCGGCGGAGCGTATCGCCTGGAGCTTTATCAAATGGCTGGGGAAACGCCGTGAAGAGTGGGCGCTGGCGATCACGGGTTATATTGTCAGCATCCCTATTTTCGTCGATTCCGCTTTTGTCATTCTTTATCCGGTGGCGAAAGCGCTGGCGAAAAGCGGTAAACGTTCGCTACTGACGCTGGGCGTCGCGCTGGCGGGCGGGCTGGTGGTCACTCACCATACGGTACCTCCCACGCCCGGTCCGCTGGGGGTAGCCGGGATTTTTAACGTCGACATCGGCGCAATGTTATTGACCGGGATGGCGCTGGCGGTGCCCTGTGTGATCGGCATTGTGTTCTATGCGCAGTGGCTGGATAAACGCTACCCTGATTTCGTGCCGCGCACGCTGAACGCCGATGAAGTCAATGCCGCGCTGGAGCAGTACAATAAAGAGAAAGAGCAAAAGGATCTGCCGAGCCTGACGCTCTCTCTGCTGCCTATTGTGGTGCCGATCGTGCTGATCTTCCTGAAGGCTATCTGTTCCACCCTCGCCACTGTAGAAGGATGGTCCGGCCTGGCGACGCATCCGGTGGTACAGGCAATCAACTTTGTGGGAAGTCCGGTGATCGCGTTGGCCATCAGCGTTCTGCTGGCGGTGTATACGCTGGTGCCGCGCATGGATAAACATACCACTGCAGAGCGTCTGGAAGAGGGCTTGCAAAGCGCCGGGATTATCTTACTGGTCACGGGCGCTGGCGGCGCGTTGGGCGCGATCCTGCGCGACAGCGGCGCGGGGCAACAGCTGGCGGAGCAGGTTGCCAACCTGCCGATCTCGCCGATCCTGATCCCGTTTATCGTGGCGACGCTGGTACGCCTGATTCAGGGATCGGGGACGGTGGCGATGATCACTGCCGCCTCGATTTCCGCGCCGATCCTGGCGCAGATCCCCGGCATCAATATGTTGCTTGCCGCTCAGGCCGCAACGATGGGGTCGCTGTTCTTCGGCTACTTCAACGACAGCCTGTTCTGGGTGGTTAACCGCATGATGGGCGTCTCTGATGTCAAACAGCAGATGGTGGTTTGGTCTGTACCGACGACCATTGCCTGGGCGATTGGCGGCACCGGCGTGGCGCTGATTAACCTGCTGTTCGGTTCCGGCGGCAGTTGGCTCGATCCGTTACTGCCGATCGTCGTTCTGGCGGCAATTATGCTGTGGGTGCGTTGGCAGGCGCAGGGGATCAAAGACAAGCTGGTAGTTAAGGATTAAGACGGTATTATCCGTCCGGGAGCGCAATGCTCCCGGACTGGCTACGATGATGGGGCGTGCTCCCCGCAATCCCATTGCGAACGTAAAAAATCAATAAATGCGCGTACTTTTGTCGATACATGGCGGGCGTCCGGATAAACGGCATAAATGCCCTGACGGGGAAAATGATAGTCGGGTAACAGGTGAATTAACGTTCCCTCCTCCAGTGCGGTGTTGACTAACCATTGCGGCAGTAATGCGACGCCGCTTCCCGCGAGAGCGAAGGCCATCAGCGAGCGCGCGCTGTCGACAGAAATTTTTCCGGCTTTGCTTATCTCCAGGCGTGAGTGTTGGCCATGATTATTCGTTACTGTCCACCGTAGCGGCGTAGGTAATCGCTCATGAATAATCCATTCCGCCTGGGCCAACGACTCCAGTGATGAAACAGGGTTGCGGGCGAGCCACTGCGGCGCGGCGACCGGCAGAATGGTAAAGCGGGATATCAGCGCGGCGCGATAGCGGGAGTCCGCCAGCGAGCCAAGCCGAATCGCCACATCAAAGCGCTCGGCAATTAAATCGGCATGATGTGATGAGGACATATGCCGAATACGGAGATCGGGATGGCGCTGACTAAACTGCGCCAGTACAGGAATGACCACCTGTTCGCCAAACTCGGGCGTAGTGGTAATACGTAACTCGCCGCCCAGCCCACTATGGCTGGCACGCACTTCATCCTGCAAATTTTTCGCGGCGTTGAGTAAATTCACGCCTTTTTGGTAAAAGAGGACGCCGGCGTCTGTGAGCGTCAGTCGTCGGGTGGAACGTAGCAGTAACGTTACGCCAAGCTCTTTTTCAAGCTGCCGAATATTAAAACTCACTACCGCTTTTGTTTGGCCCGATGCGGCCGCCGCCGCCGTGAAGCTGCCGCTATCTACCACGGCGATAAACAGCGACATACGCTGCAAATTGAGCATGGCGAGCTCCTTTACTGTCAAAATTATTTTGACAGTATATCGTTGAAGCGCGGACTTATCTGGCTTTCTCCGGACGGCTACATTAGCGCCTCTGACGGAGGATGCATAATGACGTATCGCAGTAAAGTGGCAGTGGTTTACCTGCTCGGCTTCTTTCTTGATCTGATTAATCTGTTTATTGCCAGCGTGGCTTTTCCTGCGATGTCCGTGGATCTGCATACGTCCATATCGGCGCTGGCATGGGTGAGTAACGGTTATATCGCAGGATTAACGCTGATCGTTCCGTTTAGCGCGTTTCTTTCACGTTATCTCGGCGCACGACGGCTTATCATATTTTCGCTCATTCTGTTTAGCGTTGCCGCCGCTGCCGCAGGTTTTGCCGATTCCTTACACAGCCTTGTTTTCTGGCGTATTGTGCAGGGGGCGGGCGGTGGCTTATTGATCCCGGTTGGTCAGGCGTTAACCTGGCAACAGTTTAAACCGCATGAACGCGCTGGCGTGTCATCGGTTGTCATGATGGTGGCGCTACTGGCGCCGGCATGTTCGCCTGCGATTGGCGGGCTGCTAGTGGAAACGTGCGGCTGGCGCTGGATATTCTTTGCCACGCTGCCAGTGGCCGTTCTCACTTTATTGCTCGCTTATTGTTGGCTGAACGTTGCGTCGACGACAATGGCGTCAGCAAGATTGCTCCATCTGCCTTTGTTGATGGACAAGCTGCTGCGTTTTGCCATGATCGTCTATCTGTGCGTACCGGGTATGTTCATTGGTATCAGCGTGGTCGGGATGTTTTATCTACAGAACGTCGCGCAGCTATCGCCTGCGGCGGCGGGGTCGCTGATGATCCCCTGGTCGATCGCTTCATTTGTCGCCATTATGCTTACCGGACGTTACTTCAATCGGCTTGGGCCGCGTCCGCTGATTATCGTCGGCTGTCTTCTTCAGGCCGCAGGGATACTGCTTTTAACTAACGTTACGCCTGCGACATCGCACCGTGTACTGATGATGATATTCGCCTTAATGGGCGCTGGCGGCAGTTTGTGCAGCAGTACCGCGCAGAGTGGCGCTTTCCTGACTATTGCTCGCCGGGACATGCCTGACGCCAGCGCGCTATGGAATCTTAATCGTCAGATCAGCTTTTTCCTTGGCGCGACGCTGTTGACGCTGCTGTTAAATGCGCTCCAGCGCGTTATGTCGCTTGAGGTTGCTTATCGCTGGACCTTTATTGCCGCCGCCGGTATCACCCTGCTGCCCCTTATTTACGCTGTCTGTCTAAACAATAGAAACGCACTTCTGTGCCTGAAAAAGGAAAGATCATGAATCCATATAAAGAAGAAATTACTCACGCCCATGCGGCGATTGAGAACTGGCTTAGCAAGGGGGTGGGTAGCCTGGAGGCGTTGATAGCGCGTTTCTCTGCTGATTTTACGATGATAACGCCAGGCGGTGTTTGTCTGGATTATCCGGCGCTTGGCGCTTTTTTCCAGGCGCAGCGCGGGTGTCGCCCGGGGCTGGTTATCGTGGTTGAGCACATTGACCTTGTGGCGGAGTGGCCGGAAGGCGCCGCGCTGCGTTATCGCGAGCGACAGCAACTGCCGGGCCAGGCCGAGACGGTACGCTGGTCGACGGTCATTTTAAAAAGGGAAAGAGAACGGATAGTCTGGCGTCATTTACATGAAACGACAGTCACAGCCTGAAAAGCCTGTTCCGGGACGTGGACCCGATAGCGCGGTGCTATCGGGTCTGACACGTTTACACCAGACTTTTCAGCCGATAGATCCACTCCAGCGCCTGGCGTGGCGTCAGAGAGTCCGGATCGAGATTTTCCAGCGCTTCAACGGCAGGCGATGTCTCCTCCGGGGCCGCAAGCAACGACATTTGCGTGCCGTCCACCTGCGTTGCCGCCGCATTGGGCGAGATGCTTTCCAGCTCGCGGAGTTTCTGGCGCGCGCGTTTGATGACTTCTTTAGGGACGCCCGCAAGCGCCGCGACCGCCAGGCCATAGCTCTTACTTGCCGCGCCGTCCTGCACGCTGTGCATAAACGCGATAGTATCGCCGTGTTCCAGCGCATCCAGGTGGACGTTCGCCACGCCTTCCATTTTCTCCGGTAATTGGGTCAGCTCGAAGTAGTGGGTAGCGAACAGCGTTAACGCTTTAATCTTATTCGCGAGATTCTCCGCGCAGGCCCAGGCCAACGACAGCCCGTCATACGTGGAGGTACCGCGCCCGATTTCATCCATCAATACCAGACTGTTTTCCGTGGCATTATGCAGAATGTTCGCGGTTTCGGTCATCTCCACCATAAAGGTCGAACGCCCGGAGGCCAGGTCATCCGCTGCGCCGACGCGGGTAAAAATACGGTCGATGGGGCCGATTTCCACGTTTTGCGCCGGAACGTAACTGCCGATATAGGCCAGCAGGGCGATCAATGCCGTTTGCCGCATATAGGTACTTTTACCGCCCATATTGGGGCCGGTAATGATCAACATCCGGCGCTGCGGCGACAGGTTGAGCGGGTTAGCGATAAACGGCTCATTCAGTACCTGTTCAACCACCGGGTGGCGACCTTCGGTAATACGGATACCGGGTTTATCGGTAAATGTCGGGCAGGTGTAATTCAGCGTCCAGGCGCGTTCGGCCAGGTTAACCAGCACATCCAGCTCCGCCAGCGCGTTGGCGCTCTGCTGTAAATCGGCCAGATGCGGCAACAGCAGATCAAACAATTCGTCATATAGCTGTTTTTCCAGCGCCAGCGCTTTGCCTTTCGAGGTCAGAACTTTATCTTCGTACTCTTTAAGCTCAGGAATAATGTAGCGTTCGGCATTTTTCAGCGTCTGGCGACGCACATAATTGATGGGCGCCAGATGGCTTTGACCACGGCTAATCTGAATGTAATAACCATGTACCGCGTTATAGCCGACTTTCAGCGTATCCAGCCCGGTACGCTCGCGCTCGCGAATTTCCAGACGATCGAGATAATCGGTGGCGCCGTCCGCCAGCGCGCGCCATTCGTCCAGCTCTTCATGGTAGCCGGGCGCAATAACGCCGCCGTCGCGGACCAGTACCGGCGGCGCGTCAATAATGGCGCGTTCCAGGAGGTCGCGCAGCTCGGCGAAATCGCCCATTTTTTTACGCAACGCCTGTACCGGCGCGCTGTCAACGGTTTCAAGCTGAGCGTGCAATTCCGGCAGTTGCTGGAAGGCGTGACGCATTCGGGCGAGATCGCGCGGACGCGCGGTGCGCAGCGCCAGACGCGCAAGGATACGCTCCAAATCGCCGACCTGACGCAGCACCGGTTGCAGTTCGCTGACGGTGTCCTGCAAGGCGCCGATGGTCTGCTGGCGTTCACGTAATATGTCGGTATTTCGTACCGGCATATGCAGCCAGCGTTTAAGCATTCGGCTACCCATTGGCGTCACGGTACAGTCAAGCACCGCGGCGAGGGTATTTTCGACACCGCCGGCCAGGTTCTGGGTAATTTCCAGATTGCGGCGGGTCGCGGCATCCATAATGATGCTGTCCTGCTGGCGTTCCATCGTAATGGAACGAATATGCGGCAGGGAGGTGCGCTGGGTATCTTTTACGTACTGTAACAGGCAGCCTGCCGCACATAATCCACGCGAGGCATTTTCGACGCCGAAACCGACCAGATCCCGCGTACCGAATTGCAGATTTAACTGCTGGCGGGCGGTATCAATCTCAAACTCCCACAACGGGCGACGGCGCAGACCCCGGCGTCCCTCTATTAACGCCATTTCAGCAAAATCTTCGGCATACAACAGTTCGGCGGGATTGGTGCGCTGCAGCTCTGCGGCCATCGTTTCACGGTCGGCGGGTTCGCTCAGACGAAAGCGCCCGGAGCTGATATCCAGCGTGGCGTAACCGTAGCCTTTACCATCCTGCCAGATAGCCGCCAGCAGGTTATCCTGACGCTCCTGTAACAGGGCTTCATCGCTGATGGTGCCAGGCGTAACGATACGCACGACCTTACGTTCAACGGGACCTTTGCTGGTGGCCGGATCGCCAATCTGTTCGCAAATAGCGACGGATTCGCCCTGATTGACCAGTTTCGCGAGGTAGTTTTCTACGGCGTGGTGCGGGATACCCGCCATAGGGATAGGTTCGCCAGCCGATGCGCCGCGTTTGGTCAGCGAAATATCGAGCAACTGCGACGCACGCTTTGCGTCGTCATAAAACAGCTCGTAAAAGTCTCCCATACGATAAAAGAGCAGGATCTCCGGATGCTGGGCTTTCAGCTTGAGATACTGCTGCATCATGGGGGTGTGGTTGGAGAAGTCCTTATCAAATGACTCATTCATATTGATTTTACTCGTTTTTTTATTCTTTCAAGTGCTCATGTGGCCCCGGGTAAAACCCTTATAAACTCACATAAACCCATAAATTTGTAGCTCACCTGTAGCCTAAAATGTGACAGGTTACATTCTCATCATTCCTGGACTACAACAGGGGTGATACTTTGAAAACAACTCTCAGCCAGCCTTTCATTATCAACAAGTTAAGTATCAATGTTAAGCCTGCACTCAGTCGCTCTGGAAAAATCGTTTTCGAAGCTAACCCAGCTCAAAAACTCTACATTGTTTTCGATGACCACAGAGAAGCTCCTGCTGGTTTCGGGGTAAAAGCCAGTTTGACGAAAAAAACCTACGTAATCCAGCGAAGAGTAGCCTCGTCAGATCGTAATGTCAGTGAGGGTAGGAAGCCAAGTTCTGTCTTGAAAGTAAAAGTTGGAAATGTGTTCGATTTTCCAAATATTGACGAAACAAGGCAAGCTGCCAGGCAATTAGTTCAGACCATGCTCGCAACAAAGAGAAATCCCAACAAAATTAAGAGGGAAACGGATGCTTCCGAACTCAAAATGAGACTGTAATTAAAATTGTGTAATTGCCTGATTTTGATATGTTCGATTCAACATCAAAAGCTGGTTGCTTTATGGACGAAAAACAGTTGCAGGCTCTGGCTAATGCACTGGCCAAAATCTCAAAATACCTGAAGATCTCAGCCCGTTCGATCGTCTGCTGAAGAAAAACCAGACCCGCATTTCCGGCATAGATAATCAACATGCTATTAAAAGCGTACGGTGTGAATCGCCACAGGTTTAACAGACACCTCAGAGTCATTTAAGATGACTTAAAGAGAGGTGCCCATGAGCGGTAAGCGTTATCCCGAAGAGTTTAAAATTGAAGCGGTCAAACAGGTTGTTGATCGTGGTTATTCTGTTTCCAGCGTTGCAACACGTCTTGATATCACCACCCACAGCCTTTACGCCTGGATAAAAAAGTACGGTCCGGATTCTTCCACTAATAAAGAACAGTCAGATGCTCAGGCTGAGATCCTCCGTCTCCAGAAGGAGCTGAAGCGGGTTACCGACGAACGGGTCAACATATTAAAAAAAGCCGCGGCGTACTTCGCAAAGCTGTCCGACTGAGGTACGCCTTTATCCGTGACAACACCCGTTGCTGGCCTGTTCGCCTGCTCTGTCGGGTGCTGGATGTTCATCCCAGTGGCTTTTACGCCTGGCTTCAGCAGCCGCATTCACAGCGAGAGCAGGCGAACCAGATGCTGACCGGGCAGATCAAACAGTTCTGGCTTGAGTCAGGCTGCGTCTATGGTTATCGCAAGATCCACCTCGATCTGCGTGACACCGGGCAGCAGTGTGGGGTGAACCGTGTCTGGCGGCTGATGAAGCGGGCCGGCATAAAGGCTCAGGTCGGATACCGGAGCCCGCGGGCACGCAAAGGTGAAGACAGTATCGTGGCACCTGACCGACTCCAGCGGCAGTTTAATCCGGATGCTCCCGATGAACGTTGGGTAACGGACATAACCTACATCCGAACCCACGAAGGCTGGCTGTATCTGGCCGTGGTTGTTGATCTGTTCTCCCGGAAAGTTATCGGCTGGTCAATGCAGCCCCGGATGACCAAAGAGATCGTCCTGAATGCGCTTTTGATGGCCTTGTGGCGGCGTAATCCGCAAAAGGCGGTGCTGGTTCACTCTGACCAGGGCAGTCAATATACAAGCTATGAATGGCAGTCGTTTTTGAAATCACACGGCCTGGAAGGCAGTATGAGTCGTCGTGGTAACTGCCACGATAATGCGGTCGCAGAAAGCTTTTTTCAGCTACTAAAACGTGAACGGATAAAGAAAAAGATCTACGGAACGCGGGAAGAAGCCCGCAGCGATATTTTTGATTACATCGAAATGTTTTATAACAGTAAGCGTCGGCATGGTTCGAGCGATAAGATGCCACCGACAGAATATGAAAACCGATATTACCGACGACTCGAAAGTGTCTAGATTATCCGTGGCAACTCACAACGGCGTGCATTAGGCCCTGGTGATGAAGGTGGCATATGGGAGGATGTATATCCTACACTTTCATCCGGATGATGTAACAAAAATACAGGTATCGGTAATGAAAGAATCATCACCGTTTAATAGAGGCCCATATATTGAGGTTCCATAATGGAAGAAGTTAACTCTGAATTCACAATCGTTGTTGAGTCTGATCTGGATAAATATGAGTTAATTGATTTTTTATCCCAAGGGATTCCAGACATAATAAAAGTGAACTTATTATATTTAAGATACGAAAATACAATGATTACAATAGAAAGAAATTATGACTGTAATCCTAAGTTGATAAATGAGAATGATGGTTGGCTGTATTATAAATATGAATTAACGGTATTTTCCATGGAGAATACCTCGTATGAATATCAGTATGAATTAGCGAATAAAATTATGAATGCTCTACGTGAGGCGGGATATCTGGCAGAATCAATTTGGTAATATACCGGTACCTATGTAACAGCATCGTCGCCACCATACATGCAGGCTAAAAAAGAGTGAATAGTCAAGCACTTCAGAAATATCTACTCGCGATATACCACCAGAACAAAATGGTCAATTTAAAACGGATGGCGTCAGAGTTACTGGTGGTCGAAAGGTAGATACAACACATTATTTTAATTTGAAAAGTATATGAAATTTACTACTTTTAATTTTAATCGATTAATAAAATTCATAGTAATTAGCTCCTGATTAATTCGACATATTTTTCATTAATCATAAAGCCATTTCCCAGCTTTCGCTGATTCAGAAAACATTCTGATTGTTAAAGGCTTACGAGTTCGTTCTACATCTTCCCGTTTTAATTTAAACCATCGTGTAAGCAGTGGAGTATTCTCCCAAGGGAAATAACACGACCATTTAACTTGTGATAAATCTACATTAAATTTTTTTTCAAATTTATCCAAAGCTTCATGCAGGTCATCGCCTGGAGCTTCAAATAAATCAGAATCAAGTTCTAATGGGATTTCTTTCCAATTGCTGTCTAAATATCCGGGAATCTCTTCACGGAAGAGTGCTAACACCTCTTGCTGAATTGTGTCCATCAAAAGGATGTCCATTGTATACGATCTTTAGGGCGTGCTATTAGGTTGTATTTTGCCTGAGTTCTCCTTGATACCTGGTAAATTGAATTCACAAGACCAACCCAACCTAACCATGGAACATATCGTGCTATGACTGCGGCAAGATTATTTGTTTTTCGCATTCTTATACCAACGGGTGTAGGAACTCTAATACCAAAAGGAGTTCGTGCATTTCGTAAAAGCATTCTCCCATACCTGGAGATAACACTTGTCCCTTTGATTGCCTCTCCCGGTTTCGTTCTGGTTTTTAACCACGGTTGCCCGGCGAGGATAGCAGCACCTGACTCAATGCCAATCCCTGGTTCATCACAAAATTGCTCAAGGAAAATTACATCAAATAGTTCACCTGCTGGCAGGTTCGATTGTCCGTGGTAGAAGTAGGTTCCGTTTAGTTCTTCTGTCGTATCCATTCAATCACCTTATAGACTGTTTGCTATTCATTCCAGGCATCGGGACGTTTCTGCCGCTATACTAGCCTGGTCGTCAATACGCTGTCACAGGTAAAAAGAACGTTATCCGCGAAAAGTGGATGGGGTATCGTAAGAATGCCAACATGTGGGGCAAGAGGAGGATGTCAGTTTACCGCGGTATACGAGACGATAGATTGTCAGTATAAGTTTCGGCTATTTTCCCGAGTTTGGGAGGCAGTTCTTTATCACAAATAAAAAAAGCAGCAGCGAGGTGCTGCTGTATCAAAAAGCAGATTGATAAATGCAACGTAAGAGACAAATGGCCAACCGTAAAAGTGACCATAGCTATAATAATTATATTGATATTAAGTGGCAATGCAAAATATGGTCTTAATTATATCATGATGAGTTCAGCCAACGGTGATATGGCCTTATAAGGCTTGCAGTCTTTCATGGGCAGCAAGTAACGTCTGATATATGCTTAAATTTTTACTTCCGGGTTCAAGCAAAACTTTTTTAAATTCGGTCATGAGTTGCTCTTCATCTTCTTTCGAACGCATGTATTGTGGATGTTCCTGGAAGAAGGTGAGCGCCTGTTCTTTGGTTTGTTTATATTTTTCGCAAAAAATGCTTGAGCTGATTGCGCTATTTTTTGATGCGGAATTATCAGCGTTCTGGTTTGATAATGATTTATTCTTCGCAAGGTCTGACGGCACATACGGAAGAGACTGACACTCATCAATACTATTTGCGTTGGCCAGTTGCTCTTTCTGAGCGCCAGGTTGCTGTACAGGTTTGCTCACGGAGGAAGGGAGGGGCACCTGGGCACAGCCGATCAGTAAAAAGGCAGGAAGACAGCTATAAAATTTTTTCATATTAACTCCAACTACAGAAGAATGAGGCGCTATGTTTTTACACAACCGTCAGAACGTTATCTGACAATAGTTATAAGGGGGTGAATGCGTTTCAGGAATGCTAGCAAAAAAAACTCCTGATATAAATAATTAATTCTCCATCCCGATGACAATATCTGAATTTTTGCGGCTGTAGAACAATAAGCCAGAATTTATACACTATGAGCTGATTTTCTATTTTAAATCAGCGAGCGCTGTGCAAGTTGGCTAATTTAATTAGCGGGTGGCAACAGTTTCATAATGATTGCATCAGGATTTTGCCACCCGCTCCCGGTATTGTTTACATATTAAAATGATTTTTAACTGGTGCTGACAACTATGCTAAATACGCAGGAAGTACTTAAAGAAGGAGAGAAGCGGAAAATCCGCAGCCCGGAAGCATGGTTTATACAGACGTGTTCCGCGCAAAAGCTGCATATGTCATTTTCTGAAAGCCGACACAATGAAAATTGCCTGATTCAGGAAGGCGCGCTGCTTTTTTGCGAGCAGGCCGTTGTCGCACCAGTATCAGGAGACCTGGTTTTTCGACCGTTAAAAATTGAAGTACTCAGCAAATTACTGGCATTTATCGATGGCGCAGGATTAGTGGACACGACATATGCTGAATCCGATAAATGGGTTTTGCTGAGTCCTGAGTTTCGCGCTATTTGGCAAGATCGTAAACGCTGCGAGTACTGGTTTTTGCAGCAAATTATTACGCCTTCTCCGGCCTTCAATAAGGTACTGGCGCTGTTACGAAAAAGCGAGAGTTACTGGTTGGTTGGCTATTTACTCGCTCAGTCAACCAGCGGCAACACGATGAGAATGCTGGGAGAAGACTATGGCGTTTCTTATACCCATTTTCGTCGTTTGTGCAGCAGAGCGTTGGGCGGAAAAGCGAAGAGTGAATTACGAAACTGGCGTATGGCGCAATCGCTGCTGAATAGTGTAGAAGGCCACGAGAACATCACCCAATTAGCCGTTAATCATGGTTACTCATCGCCTTCACATTTTTCTAGTGAGATCAAAGAGCTGATCGGCGTTTCGCCGCGGAAATTATCAAATATTATTCAATTGGCAGACAAATGAAGACACATATTCTTTTGGCCAGAGTGCTGGCATGTGCCGCGCTTGTTCTGGTTGCACCTGGTTATTCTAGTGAAAAAATACCTGTAACGGGAAGTGGGTTTGTTGCGAAAGACGATAGCCTGCGGACATTTTTCGATGCCATGGCGCTACAGCTAAAGGAGCCTGTCATTGTTAGCAAAATGGCGGCACGAAAAAAAATTACGGGCAACTTTGAGTTTCACGATCCTAACGCATTACTGGAGAAGCTTTCCCTACAACTGGGGCTGATTTGGTATTTCGATGGGCAGGCTATCTATATTTATGACGCCAGTGAAATGCGCAATGCCGTGGTTTCTTTACGCAACGTCTCACTCAATGAGTTCAACAATTTTCTAAAACGCTCAGGCTTATATAACAAAAATTATCCGCTACGTGGCGATAACCGTAAAGGAACATTCTATGTTTCAGGGCCACCCGTTTATGTTGATATGGTGGTCAACGCCGCCACCATGATGGACAAGCAAAACGATGGTATTGAGCTGGGACGCCAGAAAATAGGGGTGATGCGTCTGAATAATACCTTCGTGGGCGATCGTACCTACAATCTGCGCGATCAGAAAATGGTTATCCCCGGTATTGCCACGGCCATTGAAAGGTTATTGCAGGGAGAGGAACAACCCTTAGGTAATATTGTCAGTAGCGAACCCCCGGCGATGCCAGCGTTTTCAGCGAATGGAGAAAAAGGTAAAGCAGCAAATTATGCCGGTGGCATGAGTCTGCAGGAAGCTTTAAAGCAAAACGCCGCGGCGGGCAATATTAAAATCGTGGCCTATCCGGATACCAACAGTTTGTTAGTAAAAGGAACGGCTGAGCAGGTGCATTTTATCGAAATGCTGGTTAAAGCGCTGGATGTCGCCAAACGTCACGTAGAATTATCCCTGTGGATTGTCGATCTTAATAAAAGCGATCTGGAGCGTTTGGGCACTTCATGGAGCGGCAGCATTACTATTGGGGACAAACTTGGCGTGTCATTAAACCAGTCTTCAATAAGTACCCTCGATGGCAGTCGATTCATCGCCGCGGTCAATGCGTTAGAAGAGAAGAAACAGGCGACGGTGGTTTCACGCCCGGTATTACTGACCCAGGAAAATGTTCCCGCTATTTTTGATAACAACAGAACGTTTTACACCAAGCTGATTGGGGAACGTAATGTGGCGCTTGAGCATGTAACATACGGAACAATGATCCGAGTGCTGCCCCGTTTTTCCGCAGATGGTCAGATAGAAATGTCGCTGGACATTGAAGATGGCAACGATAAGACGCCGCAATCCGATACTACCACCTCCGTAGATGCGTTACCCGAAGTCGGGCGAACGTTAATTAGCACTATTGCGAGAGTTCCGCACGGAAAAAGTTTGCTGGTCGGTGGTTATACACGGGATGCAAATACCGATACTGTCCAAAGTATTCCGTTTTTAGGCAAATTACCGCTTATTGGTAGCCTGTTCCGTTATTCCAGTAAGAATAAAAGTAATGTTGTTCGTGTGTTCATGATTGAACCAAAAGAAATTGTCGACCCGTTAACGCCGGATGCCAGCGAATCGGTGAACAATATTCTGAAGCAAAGCGGTGCCTGGAGTGGGGACGATAAGTTACAGAAATGGGTTCGTGTTTATCTGGATAGAGGTCAGGAGGTAATTAAATGATTCCTGGCTCAACCTCTGGTATTTCATTTTCCAGAATATTGTCCCGGCAGACATCTCATCAGGATGCGACCCAGCATACTGATGCGCAACAGGCAGAAATACAACAGGCCGCAGAGGATTCGTCTCCAGGGGCGGAAGTACAAAAATTTGTCCAGTCGACGGACGAAATGTCAGCGGCGCTGGCGCAATTTCGTAACCGTCGCGATTATGAAAAAAAATCCAGTAATTTATCTAACAGTTTTGAACGCGTGCTGGAGGATGAGGCTTTACCGAAGGCGAAGCAAATATTAAAGCTAATTAGCGTACATGGCGGCGCGTTAGAAGATTTTTTACGTCAGGCGCGTAGCTTATTTCCTGACCCCAGTGATTTAGTCCTTGTGTTACGCGAATTGCTTCGTCGTAAAGATCTGGAAGAGATCGTGCGGAAAAAGCTGGAGTCGTTACTTAAGCACGTTGAAGAGCAAACCGATCCGAAGACCCTCAAGGCAGGGATTAATTGTGCGTTGAAGGCCCGGCTTTTTGGGAAAACATTATCGTTAAAACCAGGCTTATTGCGCGCCAGCTATCGGCAATTTATCCAGAGTGAATCACATGAAGTGGAGATTTACTCTGACTGGATAGCCAGTTATGGCTATCAACGTCGACTGGTGGTACTGGATTTTATCGAGGGTTCGCTATTAACCGATATTGACGCGAATGACGCCAGTTGTTCGCGTCTGGAGTTTGGCCAGCTTTTACGACGCCTGACGCAACTTAAAATGTTGCGCTCCGCTGATCTACTGTTTGTGAGTACGTTGTTATCGTATTCGTTTACCAAAGCGTTTAATGCGGAGGAGTCGTCGTGGCTACTACTGATGCTTTCGCTATTGCAACAGCCACATGAAGTGGATTCGCTGTTAGCCGATATTATAGGTTTGAATGCGTTATTGCTTAGTCATAAAGAACATGCATCCTTTTTGCAGATATTTTATCAAGTATGTAAAGCCATACCCTCTTCACTCTTTTATGAAGAATATTGGCAGGAAGAATTGTTAATGGCGTTACGTAGTATGACCGATATTGCCTACAAGCATGAAATGGCAGAACAGCGTCGTACTATTGAAAAGCTGTCTTAATTTAATATTAACAGGATACCTATAGTGCTGCTTTCTCTACTTAACAGTGCTCGTTTACGACCTGAATTACTGATTCTGGTACTAATGGTGATGATCATTTCTATGTTCGTCATTCCATTACCTACCTATCTGGTTGATTTCCTGATCGCACTGAATATCGTACTGGCGATATTGGTGTTTATGGGGTCGTTCTACATTGACAGAATCCTCAGTTTTTCAACATTTCCTGCGGTACTGTTAATTACCACGCTCTTTCGTCTGGCATTATCGATCAGTACCAGCCGTCTTATCTTGATTGAAGCCGATGCCGGTGAAATTATCGCCACGTTCGGGCAATTCGTTATTGGCGATAGCCTGGCGGTGGGTTTTGTTGTCTTCTCTATTGTCACCGTGGTCCAGTTTATCGTTATTACCAAAGGTTCAGAACGCGTCGCGGAAGTCGCGGCCCGATTTTCTCTGGATGGTATGCCCGGTAAACAGATGAGTATTGATGCCGATTTGAAGGCCGGTATTATTGATGCGGATGCCGCGCGCGAACGGCGAAGCGTACTGGAAAGGGAAAGCCAGCTTTACGGTTCCTTTGACGGTGCGATGAAGTTTATCAAAGGTGACGCTATTGCCGGCATCATTATTATCTTTGTGAACTTTATTGGCGGTATTTCGGTGGGGATGACCCGCCATGGTATGGATTTGTCCTCCGCTCTGTCTACTTATACCATGCTGACCATTGGTGATGGTCTTGTCGCCCAGATTCCCGCATTGTTGATTGCGATTAGTGCCGGTTTTATCGTGACTCGCGTAAATGGCGATAGCGATAACATGGGGCGGAATATCATGACGCAGCTGTTGAACAACCCATTTGTATTGGTTGTTACGGCTATTTTGACCATTTCAATGGGAACTCTGCCGGGATTCCCGCTGCCGGTTTTTGTTATTTTATCGGTGGTTTTAAGCGTACTCTTCTATTTTAAATTCCGTGAAGCAAAACGTAGTGCCGCCAAACCTAAAACCAGCAAAGGCGAGCAGCCGCTCAGTATTGAGGAAAAAGAAGGGTCGTCGTTAGGACTGATTGGCGATCTCGATAAAGTCTCTACAGAGACCGTACCGTTGATATTACTTGTGCCGAAGAGCCGGCGTGAAGATCTGGAAAAAGCTCAACTTGCGGAGCGTCTACGTAGTCAGTTCTTTATTGATTATGGCGTGCGCCTGCCGGAAGTATTGTTACGCGATGGCGAGGGCCTGGACGATAACAGCATCGTATTGTTGATTAATGAGATCCGTGTTGAACAATTTACGGTCTATTTTGATTTGATGCGAGTGGTAAATTATTCCGATGAAGTTGTTTCCTTTGGCATTAATCCAACAATCCATCAGCAAGGTAGCAGCCAGTATTTCTGGGTAACGCATGAAGAGGGGGAGAAACTCCGGGAGCTTGGCTATGTGTTGCGAAACGCGCTTGATGAGCTTTACCACTGTCTGGCGGTGACGCTGGCGCGCAACGTCAATGAATATTTCGGTATTCAGGAAACAAAACATATGCTGGACCAACTGGAAGCGAAATTTCCTGATTTACTTAAAGAAGTGCTCAGACATGCCACGGTACAACGTATATCTGAAGTTTTGCAGCGTTTGTTAAGCGAACGTGTTTCCGTGCGTAATATGAAATTAATTATGGAAGCGCTCGCATTGTGGGCGCCAAGAGAAAAAGATGTCATTAACCTTGTGGAGCATATTCGTGGAGCAATGGCGCGTTATATTTGTCATAAATTCGCCAATGGCGGCGAATTACGAGCAGTAATGGTATCTGCTGAAGTTGAGGATGTTATTCGCAAAGGGATCCGTCAGACCTCTGGCAGTACCTTCCTCAGCCTTGACCCGGAAGCCTCCGCTAATTTGATGGATCTCATTACACTTAAGTTGGATGATTTATTGATTGCACATAAAGATCTTGTCCTCCTTACGTCTGTCGATGTCCGTCGATTTATTAAGAAAATGATTGAAGGTCGTTTTCCGGATCTGGAGGTTTTATCTTTCGGTGAGATAGCAGATAGCAAGTCAGTGAATGTTATAAAAACAATATAAGGGCTTAATTAAGGAAAAGATCTATGCAACATTTGGATATCGCTGAATTAGTTCGTTCCGCACTGGAAGTAAGTGGTTGCGATCCTTCACTCATCGGAGGAATAGATAGCCATTCAACAATTGTTCTGGATTTATTTGCATTGCCAAGTATCTGTATCAGCGTCAAGGACGATGATGTATGGATCTGGGCGCAATTGGGTGCTGACAGCATGGTGGTATTACAACAGCGGGCTTATGAAATCTTAATGACCATAATGGAAGGATGCCATTTTGCCCGCGGCGGGCAATTACTACTGGGGGAGCAGAATGGGGAGCTAACGCTTAAAGCCTTAGTGCATCCGGATTTTTTATCTGACGGTGAAAAGTTCTCTACTGCCTTGAATGGGTTTTACAACTATCTGGAAGTTTTTAGTCGGTCGCTAATGAGATGAAAACACCTCGTTTACTGCAATATCTGGCCTACCCACAAAAAATAACCGGCCCAATTATTGAGGCGGAATTGCGCGATGTAGCCATTGGCGAACTGTGTGAAATACGCCGTGGCTGGCACCAAAAACAGGTTGTTGCACGTGCGCAGGTGGTTGGCTTACAGCGGGAACGCACCGTGCTGAGCCTTATCGGCAATGCCCAGGGGCTGAGCCGCGATGTCGTGCTTTATCCCACTGGACGTGCGTTATCGGCGTGGGTGGGATACTCGGTATTAGGCGCGGTGTTGGATCCGACAGGGAAAATCGTTGAGCGTTTTACCCCTGAAGTGGCGCCGATTAGCGAAGAACGCGTTATTGATGTCGCACCGCCGTCTTACGCTTCACGCGTTGGCGTCCGTGAACCGCTGATTACCGGTGTGCGCGCGATTGACGGGTTATTGACCTGTGGCGTAGGCCAGCGAATGGGCATTTTTGCCTCCGCAGGATGCGGTAAGACCATGCTGATGCATATGCTGATCGAGCAAACGGAGGCGGATGTCTTTGTTATTGGTCTTATCGGTGAACGAGGCCGTGAGGTCACTGAATTCGTGGATATGTTGCGCGCTTCGCATAAGAAAGAAAAATGCGTGCTGGTTTTTGCCACTTCCGATTTCCCCTCGGTCGATCGCTGCAATGCGGCGCAACTGGCGACAACCGTAGCGGAATATTTTCGCGACCAGGGAAAACGGGTCGTGCTTTTTATCGATTCCATGACCCGTTATGCGCGTGCTTTGCGAGATGTGGCACTGGCGTCGGGAGAGCGTCCGGCCCGTCGAGGTTATCCTGCCTCCGTATTCGATAATTTGCCCCGCTTGCTGGAACGCCCCGGGGCGACCAGCGAGGGAAGCATTACTGCCTTTTATACGGTACTGCTGGAGAGCGAGGAAGAGGCGGACCCGATGGCGGATGAAATTCGCTCTATCCTTGACGGTCACCTGTATCTGAGCAGAAAGCTGGCCGGGCAGGGACATTACCCGGCAATCGATGTACTGAAAAGCGTAAGCCGCGTTTTTGGACAAGTCACGACGCCGACACATGCTGAACAGGCATCTGCCGTGCGTAAATTAATGACGCGTCTGGAAGAGCTCCAGCTTTTCATTGACTTGGGAGAATATCGTCCTGGCGAAAATATCGATAACGATCGGGCGATGCAGATGCGGGATAGCCTGAAAGCCTGGTTATGCCAGCCGGTAGCGCAATATTCATCCTTTGATGACACGTTGAGCGGTATGAATGCATTCGCTGACCAGAATTAAAGTATTGCAGCGGCGCTGTACGGTATTTCATTCACAGTGTGAGTCGATATTACTTCGCTATCAGGATGAGGACCGCGGGCTGCAGGCCGAGGAGGAGGCGATCCTTGAACAAATAGCGGGTCTGAAATTGTTATTAGATACGCTGCGTGCAGAAAACAGACAGCTCAGTCGTGAGGAAATTTATACGTTATTACGTAAGCAGTCTATTGTTCGCCGGCAGATAAAAGATTTAGAACTCCAGATTATACAAATTCAGGAAAAACGGAGCGAGCTGGAAAAGAAAAGGGAAGAGTTTCAGAAAAAAAGCAAATATTGGTTGCGCAAAGAAGGGAACTATCAACGCTGGATAATCCGTCAGAAAAGACACTATATCCAGCGAGAGATACAGCAGGAAGAGGCCGAGTCAGAGGAGATAATTTAATGGGCGATGTGTCAGCTGTCAGTTCATCCGGGAACATTTTACTGCCGCAGCAGGATGAGGTTGGCGGTTTATCAGAAGCATTAAAAAAAGCGGTGGAAAAACATAAGACAGAATATTCCGGTGATAAAAAAGATCGCGACTATGGCGATGCTTTCGTAATGCATAAAGAAACGGCTTTACCGGTATTACTGGCGGCATGGCGACATGGCGCGCCAGCGAAATCAGAACATCACAATGGCAACGTTTCTGGTCTGCATCATAACGGAAAAGGCGAACTCAGGATTGCTGAAAAACTGTTGAAAGTCACTGCTGAAAAATCTGTCGGTTTGATTTCTGCGGAGGCCAAAGTAGATAAATCCGCAGCGTTGCTATCGTCTAAAAATAGGCCGTTAGAAAGCGTAAGCGGTAAAAAATTATCTGCTGATTTAAAAGCCGTGGAATCCGTTAGTGAAGTAACCGATAACGCCACGGGAATCTCTGACGATAATATCAAGGCATTGCCTGGGGATAATAAAGCCATCGCGGGCGAAGGCGTTCGTAAAGAGGGCGCGCCGCTGGCGCGGGATGTCGCACCTGCCCGAATGGCCGCAGCCAATACCGGTAAGCCTGACGATAAAGATCATAAAAAGGTTAAAGATGTTTCTCAGCTTCCGCTGCAACCAACCACTATCGCCGATCTTAGCCAATTAACCGGCGGCGATGAAAAAATGCCTTTAGCGGCGCAATCAAAGCCGATGATGACTATTTTTCCCACTGCCGATGGCGTGAAAGGAGAGGATAGCTCGCTGACTTACCGTTTTCAACGCTGGGGAAATGACTATTCCGTCAATATTCAGGCGCGGCAAGCAGGGGAGTTTTCGTTAATACCGTCAAATACGCAGGTTGAACATCGTTTGCATGATCAATGGCAAAACGGTAATCCCCAGCGCTGGCACCTGACGCGAGACGATCAACAAAATCCGCAGCAGCAACAGCACAGACAACAATCTGGCGAGGAGGATGACGCCTGATGTCATTGCGTGTGAGACAGATTGATCGTCGCGAATGGCTATTGGCGCAAACCGCGACAGAATGCCAGCGCCATGGCCGGGAAGCGACGCTGGAATATCCGACGCGACAGGGAATGTGGGTTCGGTTGAGCGATGCAGAAAAACGGTGGTCGGCCTGGATTAAACCTGGGGACTGGCTTGAGCATGTCTCTCACGCTCTGGCGGGGGCGGCGGTTTCTGCTGGCGCTGAGCACCTGGTCGTTCCCTGGCTTGCTGCAACAGAGCGACCGTTTGAGTTGCCCGTGCCGCATTTGTCCTGTCGGCGTTTATGCGTAGAGAACCCCGTGCCGGGAAGCGCGCTGCCGGAAGGGAAATTGTTGCACATTATGAGCGATCGGGGCGGCCTGTGGTTTGAATATCTTCCTGAACTGCCTGCAGTCGGGGGCGGCAGGCCGAAAATGCTGCGTTGGCCGTTGCGTTTTGTAATCGGTAGCAGTGATACGCAGCGTTCGTTGCTGGGCCGAATCGGGATCGGAGATGTACTCCTGATTCGTACTTCCCGTGCGGAAGTTTATTGCTACGCGAAAAAGTTAGGTCATTTCAACCGTGTTGAAGGGGGAATTATTGTGGAAACGTTAGATATTCAACATATCGAAGAAGAAAATAATACAACTGAAACTGCAGAAACTCTGCCTGGCTTGAATCAATTGCCCGTCAAACTGGAATTTGTTTTGTATCGTAAGAACGTTACCCTCGCCGAACTCGAAGCCATGGGGCAGCAACAGCTATTATCACTGCCGACCAATGCTGAACTTAACGTTGAAATTATGGCGAATGGTGTTTTGCTGGGTAATGGCGAACTGGTACAGATGAATGACACCTTAGGCGTTGAGATCCATGAATGGCTGAGCGAGTCTGGTAATGGGGAATGATATCTCATTAATTGCCTTACTGGCATTTTCCACCCTGTTGCCATTTATTATTGCGTCAGGAACCTGTTTCGTTAAATTTTCTATTGTATTTGTCATGGTGCGTAACGCCCTGGGATTGCAGCAGATACCTTCAAATATGACGCTTAACGGCGTCGCATTGCTGCTTTCTATGTTTGTTATGTGGCCCATAATGCATGATGCCTACGTCTATTTTGAGGACGAAGATGTCACCTTTAATGATATTTCGTCATTAAGTAAACACGTTGATGAAGGTCTGGATGGTTATCGCGATTATCTGATCAAATATTCAGATCGCGAGTTAGTTCAGTTTTTTGAAAACGCGCAACTGAAGCGTCAGTATGGAGAAGAGACCGAGACGGTAAAGCGTGACAAAGATGAAATTGAAAAACCATCAATATTTGCGTTATTACCTGCTTATGCGCTGAGCGAAATAAAAAGCGCGTTTAAAATTGGTTTTTATCTCTATTTGCCCTTTGTTGTCGTCGACCTGGTGGTATCCAGCGTGCTACTGGCGCTGGGGATGATGATGATGAGTCCGGTGACGATATCTACACCTATTAAGCTGGTGCTTTTTGTCGCGCTTGATGGCTGGACCTTACTGTCTAAGGGATTGATATTACAGTATATGGACATTGCAACATGACATCATTACGAGACGGGATAGTTAAATGGATGATTTAGTGTTTGCAGGTAATAAGGCGCTCTATCTTGTTTTGATCCTGTCAGGGTGGCCGACGATTGTCGCAACGATTATCGGCCTCCTGGTAGGGTTATTCCAGACGGTAACGCAATTACAGGAACAGACGCTGCCTTTTGGCATTAAATTACTTGGCGTGTGTTTATGCTTGTTTTTACTGTCTGGCTGGTATGGCGAAGTTTTACTCTCTTACGGGCGTCAGGTGATATTCCTGGCGTTGGCTAAGGGGTAAAAAATGTTTTACGCGTTGTACTTTGAAATTCATCACCTGGTTGCGTCTGCGGCGCTAGGGTTTGCTCGCGTGGCGCCGATTTTTTTCTTCCTGCCGTTTTTGAATAGCGGGGTATTAAGCGGCGCGCCGAGAAACGCCATTATCATCCTGGTGGCATTGGGAGTATGGCCGCATGCATTGAACGAGGCGCCGCCGTTTTTATCGGTGGCGATGATCCCGTTAGTTCTGCAAGAAGCGGCGGTAGGCGTCATGCTGGGCTGTCTGCTGTCATGGCCTTTTTGGGTTATGCATGCGCTGGGTTGTATTATCGATAACCAGCGAGGGGCAACGCTAAGTAGCAGTATCGATCCGGCAAACGGTATTGATACCTCGGAAATGGCTAATTTCCTGAATATGTTTGCCGCTGTCGTTTATTTACAAAACGGCGGTCTGGTCACGATGGTTGACGTGTTAAATAAAAGCTATCAGCTATGCGATCCGATGAACGAGTGCACGCCTTCATTACCGCCGCTATTAACGTTTATTAATCAGGTGGCTCAAAACGCCTTGGTTCTGGCCAGTCCGGTGGTATTAGTGCTGTTGCTGTCAGAAGTATTCCTGGGTTTATTGTCGCGCTTTGCTCCGCAAATGAACGCTTTTGCGATTTCACTGACGGTAAAAAGCGGTATTGCCGTTTTAATTATGCTGCTTTATTTCTCTCCGGTACTACCGGACAATGTACTGCGACTCTCTTTCCAGGCCACAGGGTTAAGCAGTTGGTTTTACGAGCGAGGGGCGACGCATGTCCTCGAATAAAACAGAAAAACCGACTAAAAAACGGCTGGAAGACTCCGCTAAAAAAGGCCAGTCATTTAAAAGTAAAGATCTCATTATCGCCTGCCTGACGCTGGGAGGAATTGCCTATCTGGTGTCGTATGGCTCATTTAATGAGTTTATGGGGATAATTAAGATCATTATTGCGGATAATTTTGATCAGAGCATGGCTGACTACAGTTTGGCCGTTTTTGGGATAGGGTTAAAATATCTGATTCCATTTATGCTGCTCTGCTTAGTGTGTTCCGCATTACCGGCGTTATTACAGGCCGGTTTTGTGCTGGCGACAGAAGCATTAAAGCCTAATTTATCGGCGTTAAACCCGGTAGAAGGGGCAAAAAAACTTTTTAGTATGCGCACGGTTAAAGATACGGTCAAAACCCTACTGTATCTCTCATCCTTTGTGGTGGCCGCCATCATTTGCTGGAAGAAATATAAGGTTGAAATCTTTTCTCAGCTAAATGGCAATATTGTAGGTATTGCCGTCATTTGGCGTGAACTTCTCCTCGCATTGGTATTAACTTGCCTTGCTTGCGCATTGATTGTCTTATTATTGGATGCTATTGCGGAATATTTCCTGACCATGAAAGATATGAAAATGGATAAGGAAGAAGTGAAGCGTGAAATGAAGGAGCAGGAAGGGAACCCAGAGGTTAAATCTAAAAGACGTGAAGTTCATATGGAAATTCTGTCTGAACAGGTGAAATCTGATATTGAAAACTCACGCCTGATTGTTGCCAACCCCACGCATATTACGATCGGGATTTATTTTAAACCCGAATTGATGCCGATTCCGATGATCTCGGTGTATGAAACGAATCAGCGCGCACTGGCCGTCCGCGCCTATGCGGAGAAGGTTGGCGTACCTGTGATCGTCGATATCAAACTGGCGCGCAGTCTTTTCAAAACCCATCGCCGTTATGATCTGGTGAGTCTGGAAGAAATTGATGAAGTTTTACGTCTTCTGGTTTGGCTGGAAGAGGTAGAAAACGCGGGCAAAGACGTTATTCAGCCACAAGAAAACGAGGTACGGCATTGAGCCGCGTAAAGCAGTAGCGATGTATTCATTGGGCGTTTTTTGAATGTTCACTAACCACCGTCGGGGTTTAATAACTGCATCAGATAAACGCAGTCGTTAAGTTCTACAAAGTCGGTGACAGATAACAGGAGTAAGTAATGGATTATCAAAATAATGTCAGCGAAGAACGTGTTGCGGAAATGATTTGGGATGCCGTTAGTGAAGGCGCCACGCTAAAAGACGTTCATGGGATCCCTCAAGATATGATGGACGGTTTATATGCTCATGCTTATGAGTTTTATAACCAGGGACGACTGGATGAAGCTGAGACATTCTTTCGTTTCTTATGCATTTATGATTTTTACAATCCCGATTACACCATGGGACTGGCGGCGGTATGCCAACTGAAAAAACAATTTCAGAAAGCATGTGACCTTTATGCAGTAGCGTTTACGTTACTTAAAAATGATTATCGCCCCGTTTTTTTTACCGGGCAGTGTCAATTATTAATGCGTAAGGCGGCAAAAGCCAGACAGTGTTTTGAACTTGTCAATGAACGTACTGAAGATGAGTCTCTGCGGGCAAAAGCGTTGGTCTATCTGGAGGCGCTAAAAACGGCGGAGACAGAGCAGCACAGTGAACAAGAAAAGGAATAATTATGGTAAATGACGCAAGTAGCATTAGCCGTAGCGGATATACCCAAAATCCGCGCCTCGCTGAGGCGGCTTTTGAAGGCGTTCGTAAGAACACGGACTTTTTAAAAGCGGCGGATAAAGCTTTTAAAGATGTGGTGGCAACGAAAGCGGGCGACCTTAAAGCCGGAACAAAGTCCGGCGAGAGCGCTATTAATACGGTGGGTCTGAAGCCGCCTACGGACGCCGCCCGGGAAAAACTCTCCAGCGAAGGGCAATTGACATTACTGCTTGGCAAGTTAATGACCCTACTGGGCGATGTTTCGCTGTCTCAACTGGAGTCTCGTCTGGCGGTATGGCAGGCGATGATTGAGTCACAAAAAGAGATGGGGATTCAGGTATCGAAAGAATTCCAGACGGCTCTGGGAGAGGCTCAGGAGGCGACGGATCTCTATGAAGCCAGCATCAAAAAGACGGATACCGCCAAGAGTGTTTATGACGCTGCGGCCAAAAAACTGACGCAGGCACAAAATAAATTGCAATCGCTGGACCCGGCTGACCCCGGCTATGCACAAGCTGAAGCCGCGGTAGAACAGGCCGGAAAAGAAGCGACAGAGGCGAAAGAGGCCTTAGATAAGGCCACGGATGCGACGGTTAAAGCAGGCACAGACGCCAAAGCGAAAGCCGAGAAAGCGGATAACATTCTGACCAAATTCCAGGGAACGGCTAATGCCGCCTCTCAGAATCAGGTTTCCCAGGGTGAGCAGGATAATCTGTCAAATGTCGCCCGCCTCACTATGCTCATGGCCATGTTTATTGAGATTGTGGGCAAAAATACGGAAGAAAGCCTGCAAAACGATCTTGCGCTTTTCAACGCCTTGCAGGAAGGGCGTCAGGCGGAGATGGAAAAGAAATCGGCTGAATTCCAGGAAGAGACGCGCAAAGCCGAGGAAACGAACCGCATTATGGGATGTATCGGGAAAGTCCTCGGCGCGCTGCTAACCATTGTCAGCGTTGTGGCCGCTGTTTTTACCGGTGGGGCGAGTCTGGCGCTGGCTGCGGTGGGACTTGCGGTAATGGTGGCCGATGAAATTGTGAAGGCGGCGACGGGGGTGTCGTTTATTCAGCAGGCGCTAAACCCGATTATGGAGCATGTGCTGAAGCCGTTAATGGAGCTGATTGGCAAGGCGATTACCAAAGCGCTGGAAGGATTAGGCGTCGATAAGAAAACGGCAGAGATGGCAGGCAGCATTGTTGGTGCGATTGTTGCCGCTATTGCGATGGTAGCGGTCATTGTGGTGGTCGCAGTTGTCGGGAAAGGCGCGGCGGCGAAACTGGGTAACGCGCTGAGCAAAATGATGGGCGAAACGATTAAGAAGTTGGTGCCTAACGTGCTGAAACAGTTGGCGCAAAACGGCAGCAAACTCTTTACCCAGGGGATGCAACGTATTACTAGCGGCCTGGGTAATGTGGGTAGCAAGATGGGCCTGCAAACGAATGCCTTAAGTAAAGAGCTGGTGGGTAATACCCTAAATAAAGTGGCGTTGGGCATGGAAGTCACGAATACCGCAGCCCAGTCAGCCGGTGGTGTTGCCGAGGGCGTATTTATTAAAAATGCCAGCGAGGCGCTTGCTGATTTTATGCTCGCCCGTTTTGCCATGGATCAGATTCAGCAGTGGCTTAAACAATCCGTAGAAATATTTGGTGAAAACCAGAAGGTAACGGCGGAACTACAAAAAGCCATGTCTTCTGCGGTACAGCAAAATGCGGATGCTTCGCGTTTTATTCTGCGCCAGAGTCGCGCATAAAAACTGCCAAAATAAAGGGAGAAAAATATGTTAATTAGTAATGTGGGAATAAATCCCGCCGCTTATTTAAATAATCATTCTGTTGAGAATAGTTCACAGACAGCTTCGCAATCCGTTAGCGCTAAAGATATTCTGAATAGTATTGGTATTAGCAGCAGTAAAGTCAGTGACCTGGGGTTGAGTCCTACACTGAGCGCGCCTGCGCCAGGGGTATTAACGCAAACCCCCGGAACGATCACGTCCTTTTTAAAAGCCAGTATTCAAAATACCGACATGAATCAGGATTTGAATGCCCTGGCAAATAATGTCACGACTAAAGCGAATGAGGTTGTGCAAACCCAGTTACGCGAGCAGCAGGCAGAAGTCGGAAAGTTTTTTGATATTAGCGGAATGTCTTCCAGTGCCGTTGCGCTGTTAGCTGCCGCGAATACGTTAATGCTGACGTTGAACCAGGCTGATAGCAAACTGTCTGGTAAGTTGTCATTAGTCAGCTTTGATGCAGCTAAAACGACGGCAAGCTCCATGATGCGCGAAGGGATGAATGCGTTGTCCGGTAGTATTTCTCAGAGCGCGCTTCAGTTGGGGATCACTGGCGTGGGCGCCAAACTGGAATATAAGGGGCTGCAGAATGAAAGAGGCGCGCTTAAACATAATGCCGCGAAGATCGATAAACTGACCACTGAAAGCCACAGTATTAAAAACGTGCTGAACGGGCAGAATAGCGTCAAACTCGGTGCTGAAGGCGTCGATTCTCTGAAATCGTTAAATATGAAGAAAACCGGTACCGATGCGACGAAAAATCTTAATGATGCGACGCTTAAATCTAATGCCGGAACCAGCGCCACGGAAAGTCTGGGTATTAAAGACAGTAATAAACAAATCTCCCCTGAACATCAGGCTATTCTGTCGAAACGTCTTGAGTCTGTCGAATCCGATATTCGTCTTGAGCAGAATACCATGGATATGACCCGAATTGATGCGCGCAAGATGCAGATGACGGGCGATCTGATTATGAAGAACTCGGTCACGGTCGGTGGTATTGCAGGGGCGTCCGGGCAGTACGCCGCTACTCAGGAACGTTCCGAGCAGCAAATTAGCCAGGTGAATAACCGTGTTGCCAGCACCGCATCGGACGAAGCCCGTGAAAGTTCACGTAAATCGACCAGCCTGATTCAGGAAATGCTGAAAACAATGGAGAGCATTAACCAGTCGAAAGCATCCGCACTTGCTGCTATCGCAGGCAATATTCGCGCTTAATCTGAAAGGTCATCTATACGCCATCATGGGTGTGATTTAATCGCGCTCCTGATGGCGAACTGGGGATATTATGCTTAATATTCAAAATTATTCCGCTTCTCCTCATCCGGGGATCGTTGCCGAACGGCCGCAGACTCCCTCGGCGAGCGAGCACGTCGAGACTGCCGTGGTACCGTCTACCACAGAACATCGCGGTACAGATATCATTTCATTATCGCAGGCGGCTACTAAAATCCAGCAGGCACAGCAGACGCTGCAGTCAACGCCACCGATCTCTGAAGAGAATAATGACGAGCGCACGCTGGCGCGCCAGCAGTTGACCAGCAGCCTGAATGCGCTGGCGAAGTCTGGCGTGTCATTATCCGCAGAACAAAATGAGAACCTGCGGAGCGCGTTTTCTGCGCCGACGTCGGCCTTATTTAGCGCTTCGCCTATGGCGCAGCCGAGAACAACCATTTCTGATGCTGAGATTTGGGATATGGTTTCCCAAAATATATCGGCGATAGGTGACAGCTATCTGGGCGTTTATGAAAACGTTGTCGCAGTCTATACCGATTTTTATCAGGCCTTCAGTGATATTCTTTCCAAAATGGGAGGCTGGTTATTACCAGGTAAGGACGGTAATACCGTTAAGCTAGATGTTACCTCACTCAAAAATGATTTAAACAGTTTAGTCAATAAATATAATCAAATAAACAGTAATACCGTTTTATTTCCAGCGCAGTCAGGCAGCGGCGTTAAAGTAGCCACTGAAGCGGAAGCGAGACAGTGGCTCAGTGAATTGAATTTACCGAATAGCTGCCTGAAATCTTATGGATCCGGTTATGTCGTCACCGTTGATCTGACGCCATTACAAAAAATGGTTCAGGATATTGATGGTTTAGGCGCGCCGGGAAAAGACTCAAAACTCGAAATGGATAACGCCAAATATCAAGCCTGGCAGTCGGGTTTTAAAGCGCAGGAAGAAAATATGAAAACCACATTACAGACGCTGACACAAAAATATAGCAATGCCAATTCATTGTACGACAACCTGGTAAAAGTGCTGAGCAGTACGATAAGTAGCAGCCTGGAAACCGCCAAAAGCTTCCTGCAAGGATAACAGAAGAGGATATTAATAATGGTTACAAGTGTAAGGACTCAGCCCCCCGTCATAATGCCAGGTATGCAGACCGAGATCAAAACGCAGGCCACGAATCTTGCGGCGAATCTTTCCGCAGTCAGAGAAAGTGCCACAACGACGCTGTCAGGGGAAATTAAAGGCCCGCAACTGGAAGATTTTCCCGCGCTGATCAAACAGGCGAGTCTGGATGCATTGTTTAAATGCGGGAAAGATGCTGAGGCGTTAAAAGAAGTTTTTACCAATTCAAATAATGTCGCCGGTAAGAAAGCGATAATGGAGTTTGCCGGGCTCTTTCGTTCAGCGCTCAACGCCACCAGTGATTCTCCTGCGGCGAAGACGCTACTGATGAAGGTGGGGGCAGAGTATACCGCGCAAATCATAAAAGATGGCCTGAAAGAAAAGTCAGCTTTTGGACCATGGATGCCAGAAACAAAGAAAGCGGAAGCGAAGCTGGAAAACCTGGAAAAGCAGCTGTTAGATATCATCAAAAATAATACTGGTGGTGAATTAAGTAAATTATCGACGAATCTTGTTATGCAGGAGGTGATGCCCTATATTGCCAGCTGCATTGAACATAACTTTGGCTGTACGTTGGATCCGTTAACCCGCAGCAGTCTTACGCAGCTTGTTGACAAAGCGGCGGCGAAGGCGGTTGAGGCGCTTGATATGTGCCACCAAAAATTAACGCAAGAGCAGGGTACCAGCGTAGGACGGGAAGCCCGGCACCTTGAAACGCAAACGTTGATACCCCTGCTGCTACGTAATGTTTTTGCACAAATTCCTGCAGATAAACTGCCTGACCCTAAAATTCCGGAGCCTGCGGCTGGACCAGTACCTGATGGTGGGAAAAAAGCAGAACCTACGGGTATTAATATCAATATTAATATTGATAGCAGTAACCATAGCGTGGATAACAGTAAGCATATTAACAATAGCCGAAGCCATGTCGATAATAGCCAGCGCCATATCGATAATAGCAACCATGATAATAGCCGGAAGACGATTGATAATAGCCGAACATTTATTGATAACAGCCAACGCAATGGCGAGTCACACCATTCGACTAACAGCAGCAACGTAAGTCATAGTCATTCGCGTGTGGATTCGACTACGCATCAAACGGAGACGGCACACAGCGCCAGCACAGGGGCAATTGACCATGGCATCGCGGGTAAAATTGACGTCACGGCTCATGCGACGGCAGAGGCTGTGACCAACGCTTCATCCGAAAGTAAAAATGGAAAGGTGGTCACGTCAGAAAAAGGCACTACGGGTGAAACACCCTCTTTTGATGAAGTCGATGGCGTAACCAGCAAGAGCATTATCGGCAAGCCGGTACAGGCCACGGTGCACGGCGTTGATGATAATAAACAGCAAAGCCAGACGGCAGAGATTGTGAATGTGAAGCCGCTTGCCAGTCAACTGGCTGGCGTCGAGAATGTTAAAATCGATACCTTACAATCAGACTCGACGGTAATTACAGGTAATAAAGCCGGTACGACCGATAATGATAATAGCCAGACAGATAAGACTGGCCCATTTTCTGGTTTGAAGTTTAAGCAAAATAGTTTCCTCTCAACAGTACCGAGCGTTACGAATATGCATTCAATGCATTTCGACGCCCGTGAGACGTTTTTGGGTGTGATACGTAAAGCCCTGGAGCCAGATACCTCCACACCGTTCCCTGTACGCAGAGCGTTTGACGGCTTGCGTGCGGAAATATTACCCAATGACACGATAAAGAGTGCAGCGTTGAAAGCGCAATGTAGCGATATTGACAAGCACCCAGAATTGAAAGCGAAAATGGAGACTCTCAAAGAGGTCATTACTCATCATCCACAAAAAGAAAAACTGGCTGAGATTGCACTGCAGTTTGCCAGAGAGGCGGGGTTGACCAGGCAAAAAGGGGAAACTGACTATGTGTTAAGTAATGTGCTGGACGGCCTTATCGGAGACGGTAGCTGGCGAGCTGGCCCGGCTTACGAGTCATACCTGAATAAACCTGGTGTGGATCGGGTTATTACTACCGTTGATGGCTTGCACATGCAGCGTTAATTAACCGGGAAAGATGCGATGAATATGGATATTGAAGCAAGAGTCAAAAAAGTGATCACCTCCTGTATTGCCGTTGATGTTGATAGTATCAATGGTCAGACCCATCTGGTTGAGGATCTTTACGCTGACTCATTGGATTTAATTGATATTGTATTTGGTCTTAGTGAGGAGTTTGACATTAGTTGTAATGAAAACGATCTTCCTGATATGACGACCTTTGCGGATATATGCCGTGTTGTTAAAAAAAGTCTTGAGTCCAGGGTGTAGTATTTTTCTCTCGCTCGACAACAATTGAACAAGATTAATTGTTATGAAAATCATCACACATGTAGTACCCGGTTCAGGTATGGCTGCAATATATGATGATATTGCTGACAGTCCGCGTTTTGTTATTAAAGGCAAGTTACGTCATGTTGAAAATGATCCGAAGGAACTGCTGATATGTGTTCCGATGCGTAGTGAATGGTTATTCTACTGGATTAAAGGAGAGAAATATTGCGCCCGGCGATGGGCGCGAAAATGCATCAAAACATCATGTAACCAGATTAAATTTGAAGAAGCA
The DNA here is from genome assembly GCF_013350575.1 of Salmonella sp. SG203. Lineage (NCBI taxonomy): Bacteria > Pseudomonadati > Pseudomonadota > Gammaproteobacteria > Enterobacterales > Enterobacteriaceae > Salmonella > Salmonella sp. SG203. Next base: position 53,808 of record NZ_SNMT01000018.1, on the reverse strand, counting down.
ATCTTATAAAAGATATAATTAAAGAGGAAAGTAAATTGCAAGCACACCAGGATATTATCGCTAATATTGGTGAGAAATTGGGTTTACCGCTCACTTTTGACGACAACAATCAGTGCTTATTACTACTCGATAGCGATATTTTTACGTCTATTGAAGCTAAAGATGATATCTGGTTATTGAACGGTATGATTATACCGTTATCGCCTTTTTGTGGCGATTCTATCTGGCGGCAGATTATGGTGATTAATGGTGAACTGGCTGCGAATAATGAAGGTACGTTAGCGTATATTGATGCCGCAGAGACGTTGTTGTTTATACATGCAATTACCGATCTGACAAATACTTACCATATTATATCGCAGCTTGAGTCATTTGTGAATCAGCAGGAAGCGCTCAAAAACATACTGCAGGAATATGCTAAAGTATGAGGAGAGAAAATTGAATAATTTAACGTTGTCTTCGTTTTCAAAAGTTAGTGTGTCGAATGATGCCCGACTTTATATTGCTAAGGAAAATACTGATAAGGCATATGTTGCGCCTGAAAAATTTTCGTCAAAAGTATTAACCTGGCTTGGAAAAATGCCGTTATTTAAAAACACTGAAGTGGTGCAAAAACATACGGAAAATATCAGAGTACAGGACCAAAAGATTTTACAGACATTTCTCCATGCACTAACGGAAAAATATGGGGAAACAGCGGTTAATGACGCACTGTTAATGTCCCGTATAAATATGAACAAACCCCTTACCCAACGTTTAGCAGTGCAGATCACGGAGTGTGTAAAAGCTGCTGACGAAGGGTTTATAAACCTTATTAAGAGCAAGGATAATGTTGGTGTCAGGAATGCCGCTTTAGTCATAAAAGGCGGCGATACAAAAGTGGCAGAAAAAAATAACGATGTTGGAGCAGAAAGTAAGCAACCTTTACTCGATATCGCGCTAAAGGGACTTAAAAGAACATTACCGCAACTGGAACAAATGGATGGAAATAGCCTGCGAGAAAACTTCCAGGAGATGGCTTCAGGTAACGGCCCGCTGCGTTCATTAATGACGAATTTACAGAATTTAAATAAAATTCCAGAGGCTAAACAACTTAATGATTATGTTACAACGTTAACAAATATTCAGGTCGGTGTAGCCCGGTTCTCACAATGGGGAACCTGTGGAGGAGAGGTTGAGAGGTGGGTTGATAAAGCCTCTACTCATGAATTAACCCAGGCTGTAAAAAAAATTCACGTTATTGCTAAAGAACTGAAAAATGTTACAGCTGAACTTGAGAAAATAGAAGCCGGCGCGCCAATGCCACAGACGATGAGCGGACCGACACTGGGCCTGGCACGATTTGCGGTCAGCAGCATTCCAATTAATCAGCAAACCCAGGTGAAACTGAGCGATGGAATGCCTGTGCCAGTGAATACGTTAACTTTTGACGGTAAGCCTGTGGCATTAGCCGGTTCGTACCCAAAAAATACGCCGGATGCGCTGGAAGCGCATATGAAAATGCTTCTTGAAAAAGAATGCTCGTGCCTGGTGGTGTTAACGTCGGAAGATCAGATGCAGGCAAAACAATTACCACCCTATTTCAGAGGGAGCTACACCTTTGGCGAGGTGCATACCAACAGCCAAAAAGTGAGCTCAGCCAGTCAGGGAGAAGCGATAGACCAATACAATATGCAACTGTCCTGCGGGGAAAAGCGGTATACAATCCCGGTATTGCATGTGAAAAATTGGCCAGATCACCAGCCGTTACCGTCTACGGATCAGTTAGAATACCTGGCGGATAGGGTGAAAAATAGTAACCAAAATGGCGCGCCGGGGCGTAGTTCATCAGATAAGCATTTACCGATGATTCATTGTCTGGGCGGAGTGGGGAGAACCGGAACGATGGCGGCGGCCCTTGTACTTAAGGATAATCCTCATAGTAATCTGGAGCAGGTACGTGCAGATTTCCGGGATTCACGGAACAATAGAATGCTGGAAGACGCCTCACAGTTTGTACAACTAAAAGCAATGCAAGCCCAGTTGCTTATGACGACGGCAAGCTGATAAAAACATAGCTTACTTTTAGAACTATCTGAAAGTAAGCTATTTCTGTATAATTATTTGTTTGCCGCGATAGAAAGTCTTTTGTTTTTCTCTTCTGCTGACATTCCTTTTAATTTTCTGTAATTCTCCCAAATTTTTTTAGCATAACGTTTCCTTATATCCGATCGTTTCGGCGACGTCCCGGCATTATAAGCGCCAACGGCCTCCCAGCTATAACCGTAGATTTTCATCATATCTGATAAAATGGAGGCGCCCACAATGACAGAAATGCAGGGGTCCTGTAACAACTGTTTTTCACTAATCCCCATTTTTTTCAGCCTTTTCATATGGAAGCTGTTAATTTGCATCAGGCCAAGATCGGTTGAACCATCTCGGTTATGACCAATGGCGCCAGGTTTCATCGCCGATTCCTGCTGGGCGATAGCGTAAAGTAGTTCGGATTCAATATTGAACATTTTTTCAGCCTGAAGCCAGCAATCAGCCCATGCCGTATTTATGCTAAGCAACCAGATTACGATAATAAAAAAATAATGCATATCTCCTCTCTCAGATTTTACCGTAATTTAATCAAGCGGGGATCCTGTTTCCATCTTTTGAACCAAATATTGTCTTCGTTTTTAAATTTATTCCACATTTTCTCGGCAATAGCTTCGCCGTGGGCAACCAGCACTAACGGTAATAATCCCGGATTATTATCTATACGCTGTTCACTTTCCAGAAATTCTCTTATCGTCGGTAAGGCACGCTCACTATTCTGACAATATTCAGCGTAAAGAAGATTAACAGCAATAAGTCCTGTTATTTCCTGCGTGGATATTTCTTTAGTTAATTTTCGTGCCAGTTCATGTTTACCTTTAAGCGAAAGAAACATAACCTGCATACTTAATAATATTGGATTATCCTGCAGGTGTTGTGAGCGTAATTCATCGCCTAAACGTATAGCATCATCAATACCGGTATGATAATAGGTAATCCACAGCTTAGTGATCCCTGCGGCTGCGCGCGTTGGGTCCAATTTTAAACACTCGTTAATCGTTTGTAAGGCCTCCTCCAACTGACCAGCCATGAAGAGATTCCAGCCATAATAATATTTAATATCTGCAGAGATGGGCGAAAGTAAGTTAGCTTGTTTGAATAGCAAACTCCCGACGATGTATTCTGAGTGAATCGTATTAATTAGCCCCAGTAATCCTAAAGCTTGTGGATTATTGTGGTCCAGCTCTGTCGCCTTAATCGCATGTTCTTTAGCTTTGATCATAGCGTTTTGTTTATCAAAAATCCCCATTTGCGCCATGCTGAGGTAGCATTCTGCCAGCGCACAGTAAGGCGCAATGCTGTTTGGCGACATGTTAACGCATTGAGTCAGCAATTTAAGCGCTTGCTGTAAGCTATAGGGGGTGTATTGATTTAACTCATGCTTACCGCGTAAGTAAACCATAGTACTGTCAATCGAATTTAGCTCGCTAATCTGCTTTGTGTCCCAGCGAAGTCCGGGAATACATCTGAGCAAAAGATTCGCAATTTTGTTTTGCAAGAGAGAAGCGGGTTGGTGTTCTATCAACTTAATGCTTTCCTGGTGCAGCAGGTGATAACCTTTAACCCGAACTATCTCAATCTGTACAATATTATCATTACCATCGGGTATCATCTGCCCGGAGATATAATAATCGGGGCGTAATTGATCCATGAGCTCAAGAATATCCTTAACACTGCGGCAGTTCTTCGTAATGGTCACCGGCAGCACGCTCAGGCCAAAGGGCGCATACTGCGATAATCCCTTCACGATAGAGTAATGCAGACTCTCGGATTGAACCTGATCCTGCATCTGAAAAGGAAGTATCGCCAATGTATGAGTCGTAGGTTGCGGCGCTGGCGGAGACACCACTACGACCGGACGATTAAACCGATAGCCCTGTCCGTACAGTGTTTCAATGTAACGATGCTCTTTATCTTCCGACAGAATACGTCGTAAGGCATAAATACAGCGGGTAAGAGATTCTTCGTTAACTTCCGCGTCGCCCCATACCTGGTCCAGTAAGGTGTTTTTACTCACAATCTCGCCGGCGGCTTCGAGCAGGATGACCAGAACGGCATATTCTTTTGGCGGAATATTGACTTTCTTTTCTGAGCGTAGCAGGGAGCCGTCCATGTTGAGTATGAAATCATCAAAGACGAATTTTTTATTCGATACAGGAACAGGATTAAAATGTGGCATGATAATAGTGTATTCTCTTACAGGGTGAAAAGTTATAATAACTAATACAAGTCGTTAGGATAGAATCTACTGTTTCAGTAATTCTGCTGTTAGTACTAACGGTCAGGTTGAGCTTTTATTATGAGCTTAATGTCATATTCTACGGGCTCGGGTTTATATGTTTTTAACATTTGATTATTTAGCTTATGCCTGTGCTTTAAATAACTGACATGTTGGTAATAATATTGTTATAACTAACCGTGATTATCGAATGGACGCTGCCGTATATCCTGGTGCAGAGAGAGTCAGCGCCTGGCATCTAAATATTTACATATTTAACTTGGCCTCATTGCAATAGAGATTAGTTTTGTAGCTATCTTACTGCATTTTTTTGGGGTGTAAATGCTGCTTATTATATCTTCATGGTTAATGGTCTGATAATTACACCATCAGAACCATTTTTCTCGAAGATTTCCACTAAATGACCATTCGTTGAAAGTTTAAGAGTGTAATTTGTCTTAGGTTCCAAAATATAAATGAAAGACTGTTTTTAATGGTGCGCTTATTTTTATATTTTTTTGCAAAATAATGATATCGTCTTTTCTTTACTCCCTTCAGTTATAGCGTCAAAAAGGCAGGGGGTTTATGAGCAGTATCATCCTCAGGCTGGCCCCAGGCATTATATCGATATCAGGAGGAAGAGAGGAGGTATGCCTGGCAGAAAGCTAACAAGCGTGACTGTTTCGGTATAAACCGTTCAGGCAAATAGTTCTCAGAGGGAACGGATGATGTATAAATATGAATAAAATGCCGGCCTTAATCCACAGGGTTAAAGCCGGAAGGAGATAGTGTCATCTGGACGAATTCTTACGCTGTGAATAAGGCAATATCGTTTTACCAGTCATCATAGCGATGACAAGTTCACAAAAATCGTGTCATATAATCAGCCTTACTTTAAATTACCAGAGATATCAGTATAAGCTGTCTTCCGGACAGAACAATGATATTGAATAGCCTCCCATCCTGATAGAGCGTGTTAATGCGCAGTCTGAATTTTAAATTATTACAATTTTAATAAAAATCTTTACTTAAGTGACAGATACAAAAAATGTTAATGGTTCGCCATTTTTATGAATGTCGATGGCGTAGTTTTAAAATATTTTTTGAAACATTGAATGAAGTAGGACGTGCTATCATAACCACATTTTAATGCTACAGCATTAACATTATGGTTGCCTATGCGTAAAAGTTTTGCTGCCTGATTCATTCTTGCCGATAAGTAGATGTCGCTAAAGCTGGTACCTTCTTCTGCAAGTTTCCGTTTGAGCGTTGACGTACTCATAAATATATGATCGGCAACATCCGTAAGCTTCCACTGTCTACTGGGTGACGAAGATATAATGTTGTAAACGCGCTCCTTTAACGTTATCTGAGCCGAGCTAAGGATGATCTCATAACTCTCCGGGAGTCGGAGAAAAGCAGTAAGCAGGAACAGCAGAAAATAAGGAATTAACTCTTCATTTTCAATACAACTTTTGTTGTTACAGTTACTGCAACCTTTGCTTGTATCCTTCGTACAGGAGAACGCCGTTTTCAGATGTTCAAATACCTCTCTTCTGGCAGGAAAGTCAGGCGTATAGAAGATTTTCTGCGCTTTCTCTGTGGGTACCGCCATTTTGGTTTGCTGCTCGTTTGGGATAAGTGCATAGAGAGCGCCAAGTCGTTGCGTCGGTATCTCGAGTATATCGAAATCCATGTGGCCATTGACCTCTTCAAGCGTCACGTTAACTACCTGCTCTTTTTTGAGCACCAACATCCCAGGTTCGTCACAGTAAATCGTATCGTGATTATTGCTAATCGTCAGTTTACCGCTCCGAAAGCAAACTAAAGTGAAACTGCTTACATAAAGATTTTTGATGGTAACCTGCTGAGTCTGACTTTTAATTTGCTGCTGGGTATTTGTCAAAAGTGATTTTAATTTCTGTAAGTTATCTGCGGCAGGACGCTGATGACTATTACTTACAAAGGTTACATTTTCCATATTATCCCTTTGTTGATGTTATTTTAATGTTCCTTACTGGTATCCTACTGAAAAAATCTGAGTTGTAAATGCTCTTTATTAGCGTGTGTTGGCAATGGTCTGATTGTTACACCAAAAGAACCCAAATTTGGGTAATTTATCTACAGTAGTTTAAGCCCCAATGGGGATGATGGTTCTTTTAATATGTGTTGAGACGCATTATACAGAATAAATTGATTTTATTTCTCACTTTTCATTCTATTTTCATCAGGAATCCCTGTGTCCTGTGCGGTAATCTGCTGCTATCGAGAACGACAGACATCGCTAACAGTATATATGGAAACATCAAAAGAGAAGACGATAACAAGCCCTGGGCCATACATAGTTCGATTACTTAACAGCTCACTGAACGGCTGTGAGTTTCCATTGCTGACAGGCCGAACACTCTTTGTGGTAGGTCAGAGTGATGCGCTCACTGCTTCAGGCCAACTCCCTGATATACCTGCCGATAGCTTTTTTATCCCGCTGGACCATGGCGGAGTAAATTTTGAAATCCAGGTGGATACGGATACGACCGAAATTATACTCCATGAGCTGAAAGAAGGAAATTCTGAATCTCGTTCGGTGCAATTAAATACGCCAATACAGGTCGGTGAATTGCTTATCCTGATTCGCCCGGAAAGCGAGCCGTGGGTGCCCGAGCAGCCTGAGAAGTTAGAAACGTCTGCAAAAAAGAACGAGCCGCGTTTTAAAAACGGAATTGTAGCAGCACTGGCCGGGTTTTTTATATTGGGAATTGGGACGGTGGGGACGTTATGGATACTTAACTCGCCGCAGCGGCAGGCCGCAGAGCTCGATTCGTTATTGGGGCAGGAGAAGGAGCGCTTTCAGGTGTTGCCAGGATGGGACAAAATGCTCTATGTCGCTGCGCAAAATGAAAGAGATACGCTGTGGGCTCGTCAGGTTTTAGCGAGGGGCGATTATGATAAAAATGCACGAGTGATTAACGAAAACGAAGAAAATAAGCGTATCTCTACCTGGCTGGATACCTATTATCCGCAGCTGGCTTATTATCGGCTTCATTTCGATGAGCCGCGTAAACCCGTTTTCTGGCTAAGCCGCCAGCGAAACACGATGAGCAAGAAAGAGCTCGAGGTGTTAAGTCAAAAGCTGAGAGCGCTAATGCCTTACGCGGATTCGGTTAACATCACGTTGATGGACGATGTTACCGCAGCAGGCCAGGCGGAAGCGGGGCTAAAACAGCAGGCGTTACCTTATTCCCGCAGGAATCATAAGGGGGGCGTAACGTTTGTTATTCAGGGGGCGCTCGATGATGTAGAAATACTCAGAGCCCGTCAATTTGTCGATAGCTATTACCGCACATGGGGAGGACGCTATGTGCAGTTTGCGATCGAATTAAAAGATGACTGGCTCAAGGGGCGCTCATTTCAGTACGGGGCGGAAGGTTATATCAAAATGAGCCCAGGCCATTGGTATTTCCCAAGCCCACTTTAATTTAACGTAAATAAGGAAGTCATTATGGCAACACCTTGGTCAGGCTATCTGGATGACGTCTCAGCAAAATTTGATACGGGCGTTGATAATCTACAAACGCAGGTAACAGAGGCGCTGGATAAATTAGCAGCAAAACCCTCCGATCCGGCGCTACTGGCGGCGTATCAGAGTAAGCTCTCGGAATATAACTTGTACCGTAACGCGCAATCGAACACGGTAAAAGTCTTTAAGGATATTGATGCTGCCATTATTCAGAACTTCCGTTAATCAGTTATAAGGTGGATTATGTCGATTGCAACTATTGTCCCTGAGAATGCCGTTATAGGGCAGGCGGTCAATATCAGGTCTATGGAAACGGACATTGTCTCGCTGGATGACCGGCTACTCCAGGCTTTTTCTGGTTCGGCGATTGCCACGGCTGTGGATAAACAGACGATTACCAACAGGATTGAGGACCCTAATCTGGTGACGGATCCTAAAGAGCTGGCTATTTCGCAAGAGATGATTTCAGATTATAACCTGTATGTTTCTATGGTCAGTACCCTTACTCGTAAAGGAGTCGGGGCTGTTGAAACGCTATTACGCTCATGATTCGTCGATATCTATATACTTTTCTGCTGGTAATGACCCTTGCCGGCTGTAAGGATAAGGATCTTTTAAAAGGACTGGACCAGGAACAGGCTAATGAGGTCATTGCCGTTCTGCAAATGCACAATATAGAGGCGAATAAAATTGATAGCGGAAAATTGGGCTATAGCATTACCGTTGCTGAGCCTGATTTTACCGCTGCGGTGTACTGGATTAAAACTTATCAGCTTCCTCCCCGGCCACGGGTGGAAATAGCGCAGATGTTCCCGGCGGATTCGCTGGTATCGTCTCCGCGAGCTGAAAAGGCCAGGTTATATTCGGCTATTGAACAGCGACTGGAACAGTCATTACAGACGATGGAGGGCGTGCTCTCCGCCAGGGTCCATATTAGTTATGATATTGATGCTGGTGAAAATGGCCGCCCGCCAAAACCTGTTCATCTGTCGGCATTAGCCGTATATGAACGAGGTTCGCCGCTTGCGCATCAGATCAGCGATATCAAGCGTTTCTTAAAGAATAGTTTTGCCGATGTGGATTATGACAACATTTCTGTTGTGTTGTCAGAACGTTCTGATGCCCAATTACAGGCTCCCGGCACACCAGTAAAACGTAATTCTTTTGCAACCAGTTGGATTGTGTTGATTATTTTGTTATCCGTGATGTCAGCAGGCTTTGGCGTCTGGTATTACAAAAACCATTATGCCCGCAATAAGAAAGGCATAACGGCTGATGATAAGGCGAAATCGTCAAATGAATAGGCAGCCATTACCCATTATCTGGCAAAGAATCATTTTTGATCCGTTATCGTATATCCATCCTCAGCGGTTGCAGATAGCGCCGGAAATGATTGTCAGACCCGCCGCCAGGGCGGCGGCAAATGAGTTAATACTGGCGGCATGGCGGCTTAAGAACGGAGAAAAGGAGTGTATTCAAAACTCACTGACGCAGCTGTGGCTGCGTCAGTGGCGCCGACTGCCGCAAGTAGCGTATTTACTCGGTTGCCATAAACTGAGAGCCGATCTGGCAAGGCAGGGAGCCTTGCTTGGCCTGCCGGATTGGGCGCAAGCATTTTTGGCAATGCATCAGGGAACAAGTTTATCTGTCTGCAATAAGGCGCCGAATCACCGGTTTTTACTTAGCGTCGGGTATGCACAGTTAAATGCCCTAAATGAATTTTTACCTGAATCTTTAGCACAGCGTTTTCCTTTGCTTTTTCCTCCATTTATTGAGGAGGCATTGAAGCAGGATGCTGTAGAAATGTCAATTTTGCTACTGGCCTTACAATATGCTCAAAAATATCCCAATACCGTCCCCGCTTTCGCCTGTTGAGGGGATACTGATAAAGCGTAAAACGCTGGAACGTTATTTCTCTATTGAAAGATTAGAACAGCAGGCGCATCAACGGGCTAAGCGTATTTTGCGAGAGGCGGAAGAAGAGGCAAAGACCTTGCGGATGTACGCCTATCAGGAAGGTTACGAGCAGGGAATGATAGACGCGTTACAGCAGGTCGCCGCTTATCTTACTGATAATCAGACAATGGCCTGGAAGTGGATGGAAAAAATACAGATTTATGCCCGCGAGTTATTTTCAGCTGCGGTCGACCATCCCGAAACGCTTTTAACCGTCCTGGATGAGTGGCTAAGGGATTTCGATAAGCCTGAGGGGCAACTTTTTTTAACACTGCCAGTTAATGCGAAAAAAGATCACCAAAAACTGATGGTGTTGCTTATGGAGAACTGGCCAGGCACTTTTAATCTTAAATATCATCAGGAACAGCGCTTTATCATGAGTTGCGGCGATCAGATCGCAGAATTTTCACCTGAACAATTTGTTGAAACGGCAGTAGGCGTCATTAAGCATCATCTTGATGAACTTCCACAAGACTGCCGGACAATTTCTGATAACGCCATTAACGCACTTATTGATGAATGGAAGACAAAAACGCAAGCGGAGGTTATAAGGTGATACCAGGTACGATTCCGACTTCTTATTTGGTCCCGACAGCAGATACTGAAGCGACGGGTGTGGTTTCGTTGAGTGCCAGGGCCGCTATGCTGAATAATGTGGATAGCGCGCCTTTAAGCAATGGCGGCGACGTTGATCTTTATGATGCATTCTACCAACGACTTTTGGCGCTTCCTGAGTCAGCCTCTTCTGAAACGCTTAAAGATAGCATTTATCAAGAGATGAATGCCTTCAAAGATCCTAACAGTGGTGATTCGGCTTTTGTTTCTTTTGAGCAGCAAACGGCTATGCTACAAAACATGTTAGCAAAAGTTGAACCGGGCACCCATTTATATGAGGCTTTAAACGGGGTATTAGTTGGTACAATGAACGCACAGTCACAAATGACCTCCTGGATGCAGGAGATTATTTTATCGGGCGGGGAAAACAAAGAGGCAATTGACTGGTGAACCCCCATTGCTGGCGATTTGTGATAAGGTATGGTGTATATATCAGCAAATAATGCAGAAAATGCACCATGCCAGTGTGTCTATCTTATTGATGTATATGGATTATTAAGATGTCTGCCAGCCGTTTTATTCTGAAATGATTATATTAATATTGTAAGCTTTCATTACAAAATTGTGCATAAAGTTTGTAAGGGTATCTTTTTGTGACGAAATGAACGCGCGTTGGAATGTAATTATTGGCTATAATAATAAAAAAATCGGATTTAAATCATCTCTGTGAGTTTTAATTATTTGTTTATAAGAATATAACGATTTTGAGTTCCTTATAGCACACAGGATAAAATATGGTATTGCCTTCAATGAATAAATCAGTTGAGGCCATTAGCAATAATCACCTTCAACAGCCGAACAAATTTCCATTAATAAATGGATTAGCTGACGTAAGAGACTATTATGTCGCAAACTGCTTATTGTTTAAACTTAATAAAGGCAGTTTGCGAATTGAAAACGAATTTGGGGAGTTCATCGAACAATCTGCGCCGTGTTTATTTTTATTGGAAAAAGATCAAACAATCACGCTTAGTATGAGCGAAATAGAAGGGCATATTGATTTTTCTTCACTGGAAGTTTCCTATGACTTAATGCAAAAATTCTACAAAGTTTTTTACAGTACAAGAAACTATAATGATCGAGAGCTATCATTAAAAACGAAACCAAAGTATTTTTTTCATGCGGACTTGTTGCCAGGGATGAGTGATACTTTTGACTCTATTTTGCATGGTGTGGCATGTCCACGGGTTTGTAGTAATGTGAGTATTGATGATCATGATTATTCATATTTCTCATTGATGTATCTTATATCGGCATTTGTACGTAAGCCCGGTGGGTTTGATTTCCTTGAGCGAGCAATAAAAATTACGACAAAAGAGAAAGTTTATAACATTATTATCAGCGATCTCACCCGCAAATGGTCACAGGCTGAGGTGGCAGGAAAGCTGTTTATGAGCGTATCAAGTCTGAAGCGAAAACTGGCCGCTGAAGAGGTGAGTTTTAGCAAAATATACCTGGATGCTCGTATGAATCAGGCTATAAAATTATTACGTATGGGGGCTGGAAATATTTCACAAGTCGCGACGATGTGTGGCTATGATACGCCTTCTTATTTTATCGCTATTTTTAAACGGCATTTTAAGATTACACCGCTTAGCTTTATGCGTACAATGAACCATTGATTTGTGAAATTATTTTAAACGTTACTATCTGTTTGCGTTACAGATACCAAATATTTTTTTAATCGTAGTGTATATTTCAGTATCGCTACACCAGTGATATGTAGTTAATGAAAGGGAATCGAAAGCGTTCATTGTCAGACATACATGGCCACCAGGCGCCGGGCAATCGTTGTACTCTAAGAGATTACAGTAAAGTAAAACAGCAAATTTAATCATTATCAGATTTGTAAAAGGAATTCATTTCGGTAACGACATTGCGCATGTAATAACGTATCTGGTCTTATTACCTTTGTAGTAAGAAGGCGTTATCTACTTGCGCAGTAGTCGCCAGGAAGAAAAATCATTACCGAAGCTGTGGTCAGTTTTCAAAAAAGGATAAGTAAATGAGAAATGTAATTATATACGGTATTAACTGGACTAATTGTTATGCCCTTCAGTCTATTTTTAAGCAAAAATATCCGGAAAAGTGCGTTAAAACGTGTAACTCATTAACTGCACTTTTGCATTCTCTATCCGATATGCCGGATGCCGGGCTGATTTTAGCTTTGAACCCGCATGAGCATGTTTATCTTTTTCATGCGTTGCTGACGCGGTTGCAGAACCGTAAAGTTTTGGTAGTGGCAGATCGCTTGTATTATATCGATCGCTGTGTGCTGCAATATTTTGGCGTTATGGATTATGTTTTAAAAGACGAACTATCCTGCGCTATCCGCTCGGATCGAGAGAAGCTCCGTCTTCCGGAAGCCTGGCTGCGTTTCTGCCACAGGCCACAAAAGAAAACCGTGGCTGCTACGTATGCTTTTAATGCCGGCGAGACGCCGGAAGAGGTATTGTTTAATATCAATCAATACGCCTGGTGGAATCTACCTCCCGGTGTCACGCAGGCGAAATATGCGCTGCTGATATTATTATCCTCCGGACATCCGGCAATTGAACTGGCGAAAAAATTTGGTCTGGGAACAAAAACCGTCAGTATTTATCGTAAGAAGGTTATGTATCGTTTGGGGATGGACTCTTCACCGCTATCGCTGTTCCGGGGACTGAAACTAGACGCGCATTTACAGCGCACTGCTTTTGCACATAACCCTGCTGTACCTGACGATAATTGCGCGTTACCGATTGCGGTAGGAATGAATTAAAATATTTTTTATCATTTATGACCATGTGTTGAGCTTTTATTATAAAAAAGATTTTTTGAGTAGTAATTCTTATATATAATCATCCGGAGGTGGTTGGTAGCCTGGCTCAATCATTGAGGCATATTTTTGCAGGCAATATATTGAATCTGAAAAGTTAAAGATGATATTTTCGGTGCAGGAGCTATCATGTGGAGGGAAAAGTATGCTAAGTCCTACGACTCGTAATATGGGGGCGAGTTTATCGCCTCAGCCTGACGTCAGCGGGGAGCTAAACACCGAAGCATTGACCTGTATTGTTGAGCGTCTGGAAAGTGAAATTATAGATGGCAGCTGGATTCATATCAGTTACGAGGAAACCGATCTCGAAATGATGCCTTTTCTTGTTGCACAGGCCAATAAGAAGTATCCAGAGTTAAATCTTAAATTTGTTATGTCAGTCCATGAGCTTGTTTCCTCTATAAAGGAGACCAGAATGGAAGGCGTTGAATCTGCCCGATTTCTCGTAAATATGGGAAGTTCAGGTATCCATATTTCAGTCGTCGATTTTAGAGTTATGGACGGAAAGACATCGGTGATTTTGTTCGAACCAGCAGCGTGTAGCGCTTTTGGACCTGCTTTACTGGCGTTGAGGACCAAAGCAGCTCTTGAACGTGAACAACTGCCTGATTGTTATTTTGCTATGGTCGAGCTGGACATTCAACGAAGCTCTTCTGAATGCGGTATTTTTAGCCTGGCGCTCGCCAAAAAACTTCAGCTTGAATTTATGAACTTAGTAAAAATTCATGAAGATAATATTTGTGAACGTCTGTGTGGTGAAGAACCTTTTCTCCCGTCCGATAAAGCAGACCGCTATCTGCCGGTGAGTTTTTACAAACATACTCAAGGCGTACAACGATTAAATGAATATGTGGAGGCCAATCCGGCGGCGGGAAGCAGTATAGTAAACAAAAAGAATGAAACGCTTTATGAGCGATTCGATAACAATGCCGTTATGCTAAACGATAAAAAACTCTCTATATCCGCTCATAAAAAAAGGATAGCTGAATATAAGTCTTTACTTAAACCGTAATGAAATTATAAGGTTGCCTGCCAGAGGAAATCCTTCCAGCGCCATAAGACTACTCTATATTATGACCGTATGTTTCCTGAATAGCAGGCAAAAAAGTGTTAACCTTGCGCCTCTGGTACTATTTCATTACGCCTGTCGCGCCATGTTGCGTAAATAAATACCGCAATAAATACGATGGCAAATAATACCACGATGGTCGGCGCTGGCGCGCTATCAAGATAAAAAGACAGATAGACGCCCGCAAAAGCGGTAATAACTGACAGACTCACCGCTAATCCCAGCGCGCGCGCAAAGCGTCGCGTCAGCAAAATGGCAATTGCGCCGGGGGCGATAAGCAGTGAGATCGACAGAATAATGCCCACCGATTTCAGCGTGGCGACGATAGTCAGCGCAATCATACATAGCAGGCCATAATGCAGTAGCGTGGTATTCAGCCCGCTGGCTTTCGCCTGGTGCGGGTCAAAAGCGTGTAGCAGGAGATCTTTCCATTTCAGCCCAATGATTAACGCAATACCCAGTGCAATAACTGACGTTTGTACGATATCCCCCAGCGATACGCCCAGCATATCCCCAAACAGGATGTGATCCAGATGCACTTCCGATTGAATAGAAACATAGAGCACCAGACCTGCGCCAAACATCCCGGAAAAGACGATGCCCATCACCGTATCACGTTTGATGCGGCTGTTATCGTCCAGATAGCCGGTGGCGATAGCGCAAAATAATCCGGCAATGAAAGCGCCAATCGCTAGGGGGATCCCCACAATATATGCCAGCACGACCCCGGGGAATACCGCATGACTCATTGCGTCGCCCATTAACGCCCAGCCTTTTAACACTAAAAACACGGACAGCAAGGCGCAGGGAATCGCCACAATGACCGAAACCATAAGGGCGTTCACCATAAAATCAAACTGAAAGGGTTCCAGTAACGTTGTTAAGAACATGTCGGCTCCTTCTGCAGGCGGGCGCGTCGACGGTTGGCTAACAGACCGTGTTTCGGGGCGAAAATAAAGGCCGTGATGAACAGTAAGGTTTGCATGACGACAATAATTCCGCCAGTGGCGCCATCCAGCCAGTAGCTAAGCCATGCGCCCAGAAAACTGGTCAGGCTGCCAATCACGACGGCAATCATGAGCAGACGTGGAAAACGGTCGGTGAGTAACCAGGCCGTCGCGCCCGGCGTGACGACGAGACAGATCACCAGGAACGCCCCAACGGTTTGCAGGGCCGCCACGGTAGAGACGGACAATAGAGTGAAAAACAACAGCTTTAGTCGACCCGGATTAAGCCCGATAGAACGCGCATGGGTCTCATCGAAAAAGACGACCATCAGATCTTTCCACTTTAACAGCAGAATCGTCAGCGAGACTGCGCCGATAATCGCCAGTTGCGCAATATCCGCTGGCGCGATCGCCAGCACGTTGCCGAGAATAATCGTCTGGATATTCACCGACATCGGATTGAGCGACACCATAAAAAGGCCGACGCCAAAAAAAGAGGAGAAGATAAGCCCGATAATCGCGTCTTCTTTCAGGCGTGAGCGTTGGTTAAGAAAGAGCATACTGCCTGCCGCCAGTCCGCCGGAAAGAAACGCGCCGAGCGAGAAGGGCAGCCCTAACATCCAGGCGCCAGCGACGCCAGGCACAATAGAGTGAGATAGCGCATCGCCAATGAGCGACCAGCCTTTGAGCATCAAATAGCAGGAGAGAAACGCGCACAAACCGCCCACCATCGCGGAGACCCACATCGCGTTGAGCATATACTGGTAGCCAAACGGCTCAACAAGCCAGTTCATGACGATTTTCCTCCGCTGGCCACGCGCCGGGAAATAAAGGGGCGCTCGTCATCGGTGATGATGTGCTCTTCACCTCCGCTTAGCGCGATATGACGTAGAACGCCGCTAAACGCCTGTTCCAGATTCGCGGCGGTAAACGTGGTTTCGGTAGGGCCGCTGGCCAGTACGGTTCCTTTAATCATTACCGTATAGTCGCAAAACTCGGTGACGGAGCCGAGATTATGCGTTGAGACCAGCATCGTGCGGCCTTCATCGCGCAGTTCCCGCAGTAGATCGATGATTCGCGCTTCGGTTTTTACATCCACGCCGGTAAAAGGTTCATCCAGCAGGATTACCTGTCCATCCTGAGCGATGGCCCTGGCAAGAAACACACGTTTTTTCTGCCCGCCGGACAGCTCGCCAATCTGCCTGTGACGATATTCCTGCATATCCACCCGCGCCAGCGCGGCGTCAACACAGGCGTGATCATGCGCAGTGGGACGGCGTAGCCAGCCCATATGGCCGTAGCGTCCCATCATCACCACATCTTCTACCAACACCGGAAATGACCAGTCCACTTCTTCCGATTGCGGAACATAAGCAATGAGGTTTTTTTTCAGCGCCTGGTTGACTGACTGTTGCAGGATAGTGATATCGCCCCGCGCAAGATGCACAAAGCCCATTAACGCTTTAAATAACGTAGACTTACCGGAACCATTTACGCCTACCAGCGCGGCGATTGAACCGCCTGGCACCTGAAAAGTGGCGTCCCGTAGGGCGGTATGACCGTTGCGATACGTCACCGTGACTTGATCAACGGTAATCGCAGATTGACTCATTGTTGACTCCTCAGTCCGTCGTTAATGCCGTTGACGATGGTTTCGGTCGTGACGCGCAGCAGATCCAGATAGGTTGGCACAGGGCCGTCAGCGGCGCTCAGAGAATCGACATACAGTACGCCGCCATAATGCGCGCCGGATTCACGCGCGACCTGACGGGCCGGTTTATCGGAAACCGTACTCTCGCTAAAGATGGCGGGAATATGGTGCTTTTTAATGGTATCAATCACTTTACGCACCTGTTTTGGCGTCCCCTGTTGATCGGCGTTAATTGGCCAGAGATAAAGCTCTTTCATGTCGTTATCGCGCGCCAGGTAAGAGAACGCGCCTTCACTGGTGACCAGCCAGCGCTGATCGGCGGGAATTTTTTCCAGTTCGGCACGCAACGGATCGGCCATCTGGCGAATTTTCGCTTTATAGCGTTCGGCATTTTGCTTATAGATCTGCGCATTATCCGGATCGTACTTCACCAGGGCGTCGCGAATGTTATCGACATAAATCAGCGCGTTTTCTGCCGACATCCAGGCGTGCGGGTTCGGTTTACCGTTATACGGGCCTTCGGTAATGCCCATCGGTTTGACACCGGTGGAGACGACGACTTCCGGCACGCCGGAAAGGTGCTGATAAAAGCGGGCGAACCATCGCTCCAGGTTCAGACCATTCGCGAGGATAAGCTGTGCCCCCTGCGCTCGTTTAATATCGCCGGGCGTTGGCTGATACTCATGGATTTCAGCGCCGGGCTTGGTAATTGAGCTGACTTCCGCTGCGTCGCCCGCCACGTTTTTCGCCATGTCGGCAATAACGGTAAACGTGGTGATGACTTTAAATTTCTCTTTTGCATAGGCTGGCGATAGCGCGAGTATCGCAACAATACCGGCAATCAGGAGTGTTTTCAGACGATGTAGATTCGTCATAGTATCCCTCGCAACAATGTGGTTAATTAATCATCGAATATAGCCTTTGCTATGTTATATAGCACAAGGCATGAATAAATGAAAATAATTCTTATTTGCGAAATGGCGACGATATGCAGTGATAGTGCTAAAGAGGGATAAGGTGTAAAATAAATACACCTTAATGTTCGGAGAGAGCACGATGCCTGGTAAACGTATCGCTCGTGAAAAACTGACGATCAAAAAAATGATCGCGCTGTATGAAAGCCAGTGCCCACAGGCGTCAGCGGTGCAGGGGCATTACGAGGCGCTGTTCGCCTACGCGCAAAAACGTCTTGATAAATGCGTATTTGGCGAGGAAAAACCCGCCTGTAAGCAGTGCCCGGTGCACTGCTATCAGCCGGCTAAACGCGAGGAGATGAAGCAGATTATGCGTTGGGCAGGTCCGCGAATGCTTTGGCGGCATCCTGTCCTGACCGTGCGGCACCTTATCGACGATAAGCGCCCCGTTCCGGAATTGCCGGAAAAATATCAGCGCAAGAAGTGAAGGGGAAGCGCCAGGCCTACGGCGCGCATCATCTCCAGGCCGGATCAGATCCGGCAACCCGTTACGCTAACGCGTCTTTATCAATACCCAATCGCTTCATACGCGACAGCAGGGTGGTTCGTTTAAGCCCCAGACGCTGCGCCGCGCCTTTTGGTCCAGCCACTACGCCATTGGTCTCTTTCAGCACGCGTATAATAAGCTGATATTCATCTTCGCCTTCTTTGGCGCTTTCAGTCGCAACAGGCGAGGTATCGGGTGTTACGGCGGTAATATCCGGCAGCGACAGTTGTAGCACATTGCCGCGCGTCAGCAGCACGGCGCGCTCGACGACATTCTCCAGCTCGCGAACGTTCCCCGGCCATTCCATGCTGCTGAGCGTGCGCAGTGTTTCGGCGGGAATGCTGTCGATATTACGCCCCATTCGGCGGGCGATTTTGAAGGTGAACGCTTTGACCAGTAGTGGTATATCTTCCGGACGTTCGCGTAACGGAGGAAGCTGGATCGGAAAAACATTCAGCCGATAGTAGAGATCGTTACGGAATTCGCGATCGGCGACCATTTTTTTCAGATCGCGGTTAGTCGCGGCGATCAGCCGCACGTCGGTCTGGATCAGTTTATTGCTGCCGAGACGTTCAAACTCTTGCTCCTGAAGGACGCGCAGCAGCTTAGGCTGTAGCTCCAGCGGCATGTCGCCCACTTCATCCAGAAACAGCGAGCTTTTATCCGCCAGCTCGAAACGGCCAATCCGTTGCGCGCTGGCGCCGGTAAACGCGCCGCGCTCATGACCAAACAAATCGCTTTCCAGCAGCCCCGCCGGCATCGCGGCGCAGTTCATCTTTACCATTCTGCGCCCGCTACGTCCGCTCAGGTTGTGAATGGCGCGGGCAATCAACTCTTTACCGGTTCCCGTTTCGCCCAGAATCAGCACGGTACTGTCGCTCTGCGCCACCATCTCAACCTGCTTTAGCACGTTGTACATCGCTTCGCTGCGTCCGATGATCTCGCCAAACTCGCTGTCGACGTTATTAAGCTGCTCCGTGAGCGCCAGGTTTTCGTCGACCAGGCGTTCCTTCAGACGGTGGATTTCCTGATAGGCCAGCGCATTATCCACGGCAATGGCTACCCGTTCGGCAATCTGACGCAGCAGCTTGAGGTTGGCGGTGGTAAACACTTTTTCTTCGCACTGGGCCAGTTTGAGCACGCCAAGCATCGTCTTGCCGGACATCAACGGCAGCAGGCAAAGCGTCTGGATCTGATTGCCCCAGGTATCGAACAGCATTCGTTCGTAGGGGGCAAGCGGATCGCGTTCGTTGAGGTTGATAAGCAGCATCTCTTTACTTTTAAAGACGCGCTCCGTGAGCGTGCCGGCTTCGTCGACTTCGCTCTGTTCGTGCGCCGGATGATGCTCATCAAGGTAGTGGGTGGAGTAGATATTCAGCTTATTTTTGCGATGGCTGCGCAACACGATGCTGATCGCGTCGATATTGAAATAGTGGTGGATCTCTTTTGCGACTTCGCTTACCAGCTCATCAATATCCAGACGCGACAGGACGGCGTTGGTAATCGCAACCAGAATACGGAAGTTATCGCGTTCGCGGCACAACAGATCATAATCGACGTTATTGTTTACCCGGTTTTGAATTTGCTCGGCGACCACGCCGACAATTTGGGTAAACGTATGCAGACGGTCATATTCCTTTTCACTCCAGGGGCGATCTTCCTGACGGATGAATTCGCAGCCGCCGAAAATACGGCCCTCCGCGGCTAAAGGAAGCAGACAGTAATGACCAAATTCAGGGTAGAGGCCGCTCGCGGCAAGCTGCGGCCAGGTTTCGGTAAACTCATGGAAATTACAGTGCAATGCATCGGGGCGAGAAAGGATGCGACGTACCGGGCCGTGCGCCAGTACGGTTTCATCTTCATATTCAACAGGACGGCCATTTTCTCGCGTCGCATAATATTGTGCGCGTTGCGACTGCGCCTGCCATAGCACAATGCCGGCGCTGTCGGCGAGCGCTGAACGCTTTACCAGTTGCGAAAGCGCTTCACTGAGCGACGCCAAATCGGGCTGCTGCAATAAGGTACGAGTGATATCGAACAAGCCTTGCTGTCCAAGATCGCTCATGGGTGTATACGACATGTTGCTTTTCCAGGAAAATACCGCAAAACGGTGCGAAAACGGTAAATGAATTATAGGTATAAGTCGTAAGTTATTGCCGGATGGCTGACCGCAAACTCGCTGGTTACACAATCCGTAGGCCTGATAAGCAAAGCGCCATCAGGCGTTCATGCAGCGTTAATGCCGGATGTCGACGCAAATGCGTCTTATCCGGCCTACAGTATGCTGCCAACAGGCTGCTAGCATATACGAGGTAATGGTTCGGCGTGTGGCAAATCAAGGGTTCGCTTCACGCCATAGAGTCCGGCTAAGCGAACGCCTTTGCGTTCCACGACTTCGCCAATCAGCGCTGCATCACGTCCCAGCGGATGCGCGCGTAATGCCGCCAACGCCCGATCTGCGGCCTGCCGTTCAACGGCAATCACCAGTTTTCCTTCGTTGGCAAAGTTCAGGGCATCCAGCCCCAACAGCTCGCAGACGCCGCGCACGGCAGGTTTGAGCGGCAGTGCGGATTCGGACAATTCAATACCGTAACCGCAGGACGCCGCAAACTCATGGGCGACCGCATTCACGCCGCCGCGCGTGGCGTCACGCAATGCCTTCACTCCGTCAATATGACGCAGCGTCTGAATAAGCGACGTTAATACTGCGCAGTCGCTCGCCAGCTCGCCATCCAGTCCCAGTTGCTCACGCAGGTTGAGAATAGTGGCACCGTGATCGCCAAGCGTACCGCTGACTAACAGCACATCGCCAACGCTCAGCGTTTGCGCGCCCCAGTGAATATCGGCGGGAATCGCCCCCATGCCGGCAGTGTTGATAAACAATTTGTCCGCCGCGCCGCGCTGCACAACTTTGGTGTCGCCGGTTACTATGGCGATACCCGCTTCCCGCGCGGTCGCCGCCATGCTATTGACCACGCTTTTTAACGTCTCCATCGGCAGCCCTTCTTCAAGGATAAAGCCGCAGGAGAGATAGCGGGGGATCGCGCCGCTCACCGCAACGTCGTTCGCCGTACCGCAAATCGCCAGTTTGCCGATATTGCCGCCGGGGAAAAAGAGCGGATCGATCACATAGCTATCGGTAGAAAACGCCAGACGGTCGCCCTCCGCCGTCAGCTGCGCCAGCTCCAGACGCGCCTGATCTTCTTGTTCCGCCAGCCACGGGTTGGCAAAGGCCTCCATAAACAGGCTATTAATCAACTGTTGCATAGCCTGGCCGCCGCTGCCGTGGGCGAGTTGTATATTGTTCAAACTTCACACTCCTGCTGACGATACTGATACCAGGCGGCGCATGCGCCTTCGGAAGAGACCATCAGCGCGCCGAACGCGGTCTCTGGATTACATGTTTTACCAAATAGCGGGCACTGATGCGGCTTGCATCTGCCGGTCAGCACTTCGCCGCAGCGGGCGCGCGGATCGTCATAGACCTGCTGTGGCGCTGGGCGGAAATGCGCTTCGGCGTCAAAGCGCTGATACTCCGGCGTCAGGTGGACGCCGGAGGATTCAATTACGCCCAGACCGCGCCACTCGCTGTCGCCATTAACGCAGAACACATCGGCGATGGCCTGCTGCGCCAGCATGTTTCCGGCATCCGGCACCACGCGACGGTATTGGTTTTCAACCTGGCTTAGGGCCGCTATTTTCTGCTCAACCAGCATGACCACGCCTTGCAGTAGATCAAGCGGTTCGAATCCAGCCACCACCAACGGGCGATTAAAATCGGCGGCGATAAACTGGTACGCCTCGGTGCCGATGACCATGCTGACGTGGCCTGGCGCAAGAAAGGCGTCAATGCCGTTGTCCGGCTGCTCCAGTAGGCTACGCAGCGTCGGGATCAGCGTAATGTGCTGGCAGAAAAAGTAGAAGTTTCGCACGTCACGCTGTTTTGCCTGCTGCAGCGTGATGGCGGTGGTCGGCATGGTGGTTTCAAAGCCCAGACCGAAAAATACCACTTTGCGGGTCGGGTTATCCTGCGCCAGCTTCAGCGCGTCCATCGGAGAATAAACAATACGCACATCCGCGCCGCGCGCTTTAGCCTGCAACAGAGAACCCTGTTTCCCCGGCACGCGCATGGCATCGCCAAAGGTGCAGAAAATCACCTCCGGATGGCTGGCGATTTCCACGCAACTGTCGATGCGTCCCATTGGCAGCACGCAGACCGGACAACCGGGGCCGTGAATAAACTCCACGTTTTCGGGCAGTAACTGATCGAGACCAAATTTAAAAATCGCGTGGGTATGACCCCCGCAGACTTCCATAATGCGCAGCGGTCGTTCGGCAGTGTAAGGAAGAAGGGCGGCGCGTTCACGCAGGTGTTCAATGAGCTGCATTACCTGTTCCGGCGCACGGTACTCGTCAACAAAACGCATTATCTCTCCTCACCATACAGCAGTGCGCCGACGTCCGGCTCAACATCAAACATATTTTGTAGCGCGTCGAGCGTGTCGCGCGCTTCCGCTTCGTTAATGACGCTCATGGCGAATCCGACATGGACCAGCACCCACTGACCCAGACGCGGCTGACCGTTTTCATCACAACTGCCGACTAATGTGAGATCGACGTCGCGCTGAATGCCGCAGACGTCAACTTTTGCCTGATTGCCGTCAATGGCGCGGATTTGACCCGGAACGCCTATGCACATCGCTGCGCCTCCAGCCAGGCCAGCCACTGATCCATGCCTTCGCCGCTGGTGGCGGAAATCAGGATAATTTCAATCTCCGGGTTCACTTCACGCGCGCTGGCGATGCACTTCTCAACGTCAAAATTGAGGTAGGGCAGCAGATCGACTTTATTGAGCAGCATGAGCGACGCAGCGGCAAACATATGGGGATACTTCAGCGGCTTATCTTCACCTTCGGTCACGGAAAGCACTGCGACTTTATGCTTTTCGCCCAGATCGAAGCTGGCCGGGCAGACGAGATTACCGACGTTTTCGATAAACAGAATACCGTGGTCATCCAGCGGCAGGCGCGGCGCGGCGTCGGCGATCATTTGCGCGTCAAGATGGCAGCCTTTACCGGTGTTGACCTGAATGGCGGGCGTGCCGGTAGCGCGGATGCGGGCGGCGTCGTTCACTGTCTGCTGGTCGCCTTCAATCACCGCGCACGGTACACGGTCTTTCAATTTCATCAGCGTTTCGGTCAGCAGGGTGGTTTTACCGGACCCGGGGCTGGACACCAGGTTGAGCACCAGTTGCTGGCGGGCGGCAAAACGGGCGCGGTTGCGCTCAGCCAGACGATTATTTTTGTCCAGCACGTCGATTTCAACCTCAAGCATCCGCCGCTGACTCATACCAGGCGCGTGGGTTCCGGCTTCGCCGTGGCCGTAATGCAGATCGCCTTCTGCGGTCTGACTTGGGGCAAAGTCAGGCGTTTTAATGCCGGTAATATTCAGCGCCGGGCGGGCCGCTGGGGCAAAGGGCGCGCTACGAAACGCTGAGTGCGGATTATGTTCATCGCCTTCTATATAAAGGTTGCCTTCAGCGCAACCGCAAGTCGTACACATCGCTTACTCCTGATCTTTTTCTTGTTACAGGCTTTCTGCCGGATGGCGACGCGAGCGTCTATCCGGCATTAATCTTCAGTTTCATCAATCTCTATGCGCCGAATTTGTAAGCCGTCATCGGCCACAATTCGCAGTGTATCGCTATGACATTGCGGACAACGACGTACACGGTGGGTTAACAACGTGACATATTGTTGACAATGCTCACACCAGCATTCGGCTTCCTGTTCTTCGAGGTGCAGTTTACAACCTTCTGCTATCGTGCCGCGGCATACCAGATCAAAACAAAAGGAAAGAGCGCTGGTTTCCACGCAAGAAAATGCGCCAATTTTGATCCAGACGGCTGTCACACGTTTTGCACCGTATGCTGAAGCCTGTTGTTCAATCAATTCCAGTGCCCGTTGGCAGAGGGTGATTTCGTGCATATCGCCTCCCGTAGTGGTTGCCCCTGTAAAGCAATATTTATGCCAATATTTTTATCCCCTGGCAGGTTAATGTCGACGATGACGAAATGACATGTCGTCACCGCGTCGAAACGGCAGTAACTGTGCTCGTCTTCCATTAAAAACAATAAGTTAAAAATTGGCATGGAAAATGCTTAACGCAGGCATCTCTGTTAAACGGGTAACCTGACATGACTATTTGGGAAATAAGCGAAAAGGCCGATTACATCGCGCAACGGCATCGTCGCCTACAGGACCAGTGGCATATTTACTGCAACTCGCTGGTTCAGGGGATCACCCTCTCGAAAGCGCGCCTGCATCACGCAATGAGCTGCGCGCCGGAAAGGGATCTTTGCTTTGTCCTGTTTGAGCACTTTCGTATTTACGTCGCGTTGGCGGATGGTTTTAACAGCCACACCATTGAGTACTACGTTGAAACCAAAGATGGCGAAGATAAGCAATTGATTGCACAGGCGCAGCTCGATATCGACGGCAAGGTTGATGAACGGGTTAACAACCGCGATCGCGAGCAGGTGCTGGAGCACTATCTGGAAAAAATCGCCAGCGTTTACGACAGCCTCTATACCGCTGTAGAAACCAACTCGCCGGTTAATTTGCGTCAATTGGTAAAGGGAAACAGCCCGGCGGTATAAGCCTGAGGCGTTGCCCGCTTTGATTCGCGATGTGGCGTTGCGCCATGTCATGAATGTTTTGGGGATGGGCGTGTCGATAAGTGTCGAAAATGACATTTCAACGGCATGTTTTCGTCAAAAATGACAATCACCTGAGGAATGCCTGGTGAATCGTTTTGTAATTGCTGACTCCACTCTCTGTATCGGCTGCCACACCTGTGAGGCCGCCTGTTCAGAGACGCATCGCCAGCATGGCCTGCAGTCAATGCCGCGCCTGAAAGTGATGCTGAATGAAAAAGAATCTGCGCCGCAGCTCTGTCACCACTGTGAAGATGCGCCATGCGCCACGGTATGCCCGGTTAACGCGATTAATCGCGTTGACGGCGCTGTCCAGCTTAATGAAAGCCTGTGCGTGAGCTGCAAACTGTGCGGTATTGCCTGTCCGTTTGGCGCTATTGAGTTTTCCGGCAGCCGTCCGCTGCATATTCCGGCGAACGCCAATACGCCGAAAGCGCCGCCCGCGCCGCCAGCGCCTGCGCGCGTCAGTACGTTGCTCGACTGGGTGCCGGGCGTACGCGCTATCGCGGTGAAATGCGACCTGTGCAGCTTTGACGAGCAAGGCCCGGCCTGCGTGCGGATGTGCCCGACTAAAGCGCTACACCTGGTGGAGAACACGGATATCGCCCGCGCCAGCAAACGTAAACGTGAGCTGACGTTTAATACCGATTTTGGCGATCTCACCTTGTTTCAGCAGGCTCAGAGTGGGGATGCATAATGAGTTCACTTTCACTGATTACTAGCGGCGTCGCGTGGTTTGCCGCCGCCGCCGTTCTGGCGTTTCTGTTTTCGTTTCATAAAGCGCTGAGCGGCTGGATTGCCGGTATCGGCGGCGCGGTCGGCAGCCTGTGTACGGCAGGCGCGGGGTTCACCGCGCTGACCAGCGCCGTTACGGTGAGCGGCGTGATGCCGTTTACCGGTCACATGCTGCAAATAACGCCGCTGAATGCTATCTGGCTGATTACGCTGGGGCTGTGCGGCCTGTTCGTCAGCCTGTTCAATATCGACTGGCATCGCCATCCACAGGTAAAAGCCAACGGACTGTTGATCAACCTGCTGATGGCGGCAGCCGTCTGCGCCGTGGTCGCCAGTAATCTGGGGACGATGGTGGTGATGGCGGAAATCATGGCGCTCTGCGCCGTGTTCCTCACCGGCGGTAGCAAAGAGGGCAAACTGTGGTTTGCGCTGGGCCGTCTCGGTACGCTGCTGCTGGCAATCGCCTGCTGGCTGGTGTGGCAGCGCTACGGCACGCTGGATCTGGGGCTGCTGGATCAACGCGCTCAGCAACTGCCGCTGGGCTCCGATATCTGGCTGCTCGGCGTTATCGGCTTTGGTCTGCTGGCCGGGATTATCCCGCTACACGGTTGGGTGCCGCAGGCGCACGCCAACGCCAGCGCTCCCGCCGCCGCGCTGTTCTCGACCGTGGTGATGAAAATCGGGCTGCTGGGCATTCTCACGCTATCTCTGCTTGGCGGCAATGCGCCGCTGTGGTGGGGCGTGGCGCTGTTGGTGCTTGGGATGATCACCGCCTTTGTCGGTGGTCTGTACGCGCTGATGGAGCATAACATTCAGCGCCTGCTGGCCTATCACACGCTGGAAAATATCGGCATCATTTTGCTCGGTCTGGGCGCAGGCGTTACCGGGATTGCTCTCAATCAGCCGGTACTGATCGCGCTGGGTCTGACCGGCGGGCTCTATCACCTGCTGAACCATAGCCTGTTCAAAAGCGTGCTGTTTCTGGGCGCGGGCAGCATCTGGTTCCGTACCGGTCATCGCGATATCGAAAAACTGGGCGGTATTGGTAAACGGATGCCGGTTATTTCTATCGCCATGCTGGTCGGTCTGATGGCGATGGCGGCGCTGCCGCCTCTGAACGGCTTTGCCGGCGAGTGGGTGATTTACCAGTCCTTCTTCAAACTGGGCAACAGCGGCGCGTTTGTTGGTCGTCTGTTAGGACCGCTGCTGGCGGTTGGCCTGGCGATTACCGGCGCGCTGGCGGTGATGTGTATGGCGAAAGTGTATGGCGTGACGTTCCTTGGCGCGCCGCGCACGAAGGAAGCTGAAAATGCCAGCTGCGCGCCGATCCTGATAGGCGTCAGCGTGGTGGCATTGGCGGTTTGCTGCGTACTGGGCGGGGTTGCCGCGCCGTGGCTGCTGCCGATGATTTCCACTGCGGTACCGTTGCCGCTGGAAACCGCGCACACCACCGTATCGCAGCCGATGATCACGCTGCTGTTGGTCGCCTGTCCGCTACTGCCATTCATCATTATGGCGATGTTCAAAGGCAACCGTCTGCCGTCGCGTTCTCGCGGCGCGGCCTGGGTGTGCGGCTACGACCATGAGCAGTCGATGGTGATTACCGCGCACGGTTTCGCCATGCCGGTGAAAGAGGCCTTTGCCCCGGTACTCAAATTGCGTAAATGGCTTAACCCGGTATCGCTGGTACCGGGCTGGCAGAACGCGGCGGCCGCGGTGCTGTTCCGTCGTCTGGCGCTGATTGAGCTGGCGGTGCTGGTGGTGATTGTGGTTTCACGAGGAGCCTGAAAATGAGTGTGTTTTATCCGTTAATTCAGGCGCTGGTGCTATTTGCCGTTGCGCCATTGCTGTCCGGTATTACTCGCGTGGCGCGCGCCCGTCTACACAATCGCCGTGGGCCGGGCGTGTTGCAGGAGTACCGCGACATTATCAAACTGCTCGGTCGTCAGAGTATTGCGCCCGCTGATTCTGGCTGGGTTTTTCGCCTGATGCCGTTTGTGATGGTCGGCGTGATGCTGACTATCGCCACCGCGCTGCCGGTTGTCACCGTTGGATCTCCGTTGCCGCAACTGGGTGATTTAATCACCCTGATTTACCTGTTCGCCATCGCCCGTTTCTTCTTCTCTATTGCAGGCCTGGATACCGGCAGTCCGTTCACTGCGATCGGCGCCAGCCGTGAAGCGATGCTCGGCGTGCTGGTGGAGCCGATTCTGCTGCTGGGTCTGTGGGTCGCCGCGCAGGTGGCGGGTTCAACTCATATCAGCAATATCGCCGATACCATTTATCACTGGCCTGTCGCGCGCAGTATTCCGCTGATTCTGGCGCTGTGCGCCTGCGCCTTCGCCACCTTTATCGAAATGGGCAAGCTGCCGTTCGACCTGGCGGAAGCGGAGCAGGAGTTGCAGGAAGGGCCGTTGACCGAATACAGCGGTAGCGGCTTTGCGGTGCTGAAATGGGGCATCAGCCTTAAGCAACTGGTGGTGCTGCAAATGTTCGTCGGCGTGTTTCTGCCGTGGGGACAGATGGAAACCTTCAGCGCAGGCGGACTGTTGCTGGCGCTGGTGATTGCCGTCGTCAAGCTGATTGTCGGCGTACTGGTGATCGCCCTGTTTGAAAACAGCATGGCGCGACTGCGTTTTTGCGCCACTTCACGCGTGACCTGGGCCGGTTTTGGGTTTGCGTTTTTAGCCTTCGTCTCCTTGCTGGCGGCGTGATTTAAGAGAGTTTGAGCATGTCTGAAGAAAAATTAGGTCAACAATACCTTGCGGCGCTGCACCAGGCGTTTCCGGGCGTCGTGCTGGACGAAGCCTGGCAGACCAAAGATCAGCTGACTATTACGGTAAAAGTGAACTATCTGCCGGAAGTGGTGGAGTTTCTTTACTACCAGCAGGGTGGGTGGTTGTCGGTGCTGTTCGGTAATGACGAACGCCAGTTGTGCGGCCACTATGCCGTTTATTACGTGCTGTCGATGGAGCAGGGCACGAAGTGCTGGATTACCGTCCGCGTTGAAGTGGATGCCAATAAGCTGGAATTCCCATCCGTTACGCCGCGCGTGCCGGCTGCCGTGTGGGGTGAGCGCGAAGTACGCGACATGTATGGTTTAATCCCGGTCGGTCTGCCGGACGAGCGCCGTCTGGTGCTGCCGGACGACTGGCCGGATGAACTCTATCCGCTGCGTAAAGACAGCATGGATTATCGTCAGCGCCCGGCGCCGACCACCGATGCGGAAACCTACGAGTTCATTAACGAGCTGGGTGACAAGAAAAATAACGTGGTGCCGATTGGCCCGCTGCATGTCACTTCCGATGAACCGGGCCACTTCCGTCTGTTCGTCGATGGTGAAAACATTATCGACGCCGACTACCGCCTGTTCTACGTCCACCGTGGTATGGAAAAACTGGCGGAAACCCGCATGGGTTATAACGAAGTCACCTTCCTGTCGGATCGCGTGTGTGGTATCTGCGGCTTCGCCCACAGCACTGCCTACACCACTTCCGTGGAAAACGCGATGGGCATTCAGGTGCCGGAGCGTGCGCAGATGATCCGCGCCATTCTGCTGGAAGTGGAGCGTCTGCACTCGCATCTGCTGAACCTAGGCCTCGCCTGCCACTTTACCGGTTTTGACTCCGGCTTTATGCAGTTCTTCCGCGTGCGTGAAACCTCCATGAAAATGGCAGAGATCCTTACCGGCGCGCGTAAAACCTACGGCCTGAACCTGATCGGCGGGATTCGCCGCGATCTGCTCAAAGAGGACATGATCCAGACCCGTCAACTGGCGCAGCAGATGCGTCGTGACGTGCAGGAGCTGGTGGACATGCTGCTGAGCACGCCGAATATGGAACAGCGTACCGTGGGTATCGGCCGTCTGGACCCGGAAATTGCCCGTGACTTCAGTAATGTCGGCCCGATGGTGCGCGCCAGCGGTCACGCCCGCGACACCCGCGCCGACCACCCGTTTGTCGGCTACGGTCTGCTGCCGATGGAAGTGCACAGCGAGCAGGGCTGCGATGTGATTTCTCGTCTGAAAGTCCGTATCAACGAAGTTTACACCTCGCTGAATATGATCGATTTCGGTCTGGATAATCTGCCGGGCGGCCCGCTGATGGTGGAAGGCTTTACCTATATTCCGCACCGTTTTGCGCTCGGCTTCGCTGAAGCGCCGCGTGGTGACGATATCCACTGGAGCATGACCGGCGACAACCAGAAGCTGTACCGCTGGCGCTGCCGTGCGGCGACCTACGCCAACTGGCCGACGCTGCGCTATATGCTGCGCGGCAACACCGTCTCCGACGCGCCGCTGATTATCGGCAGCCTCGACCCGTGCTACTCCTGTACCGACCGGATGACCGTGGTCGATGTGCGTAAGAAGAAGAGCAAAGTCGTGCCGTACAAAGAACTTGAGCGCTACAGCATTGAGCGTAAAAACTCGCCGCTGAAATAAGGAATCGCCATGTTTACCTTTATCAAAAAAGTTATCAAAACCGGCACGGCGACCTCGTCTTATCCGCTGGAGCCGATTGCGGTTGATAAAAACTTCCGCGGCAAGCCGGAACATAATCCGCAGCAGTGCATCGGCTGCGCCGCCTGCGTTAATGCCTGCCCGTCGAACGCGCTGACGGTGGAAACCGATCTTGCGACCAATGAGCTGGCGTGGCAGTTCAATCTTGGCCGCTGCATCTTCTGCGGCCGCTGCGAAGAAGTTTGCCCGACGGCGGCGATCAAACTGTCGCAAGAGTACGAACTGGCAGTGTGGAAGAAAGAAGACTTCCTGCAACAGTCCCGCTTTGCGCTGTGCAATTGCCGCGTGTGCAATCGTCCTTTCGCCGTACAGAAAGAGATTGACTACGCCATTGCGCTGCTTGCGCACAACGGCGACAGCCGCGCGGAAAACCACCGCGAAAGCTTTGAGACCTGCCCGGACTGTAAGCGTCAGAAATGCCTGGTGCCGTCCGACCGTATTGAACTGACTCGCCATATGAAAGAGGTCAGCTAATGAGCAATTTATTAGGCCCGCGTGACGCCAACGGCATTCCGGTACCGATGACGGTGGATGAATCCATCGCCAGCATGAAGGCGTCTCTACTGAAAAATATTAAGCGTTCGGCATACGTTTACCGCGTGGACTGCGGCGGCTGTAACGGCTGTGAAATCGAAATCTTTGCGACGCTTTCGCCGCTGTTTGATGCCGAGCGTTTCGGCATCAAAGTAGTACCGTCGCCGCGTCATGCCGATATTCTGCTGTTTACCGGCGCGGTGACCCGCGCCATGCGCTCTCCGGCGCTGCGCGCCTGGCAGTCGGCGCCGGACCCGAAAATTTGTATCTCTTACGGCGCCTGCGGCAACAGCGGCGGCATCTTCCATGATCTGTACTGCGTCTGGGGCGGTACCGACAAAATCGTCCCGGTGGATGTGTACATTCCAGGCTGCCCGCCAACGCCTGCCGCCACGCTGTATGGCTTTGCAATGGCGCTTGGCCTGCTGGAGCAGAAAATCCACGCCCGCGCGCCGGGTGAGCTGGACGATCAGCCCGCAGAGATCCTGCATCCGGATATGGTGCAGCCGCTGCGCGTGAAGGTGGATCGCGCGGCGCGCCGGCTGGCGGGTTATCGCTATGGTCGTCAGATCGCCGATGATTACCTGACACAGTTGGGGCAGGGCGAGCAGCAAGTGGCGCGTTGGCTGGAAGCGGAAAACGATCCGCGTTTAACCGAAATTGTCACCCATCTCAATCATGTTGTTGAAGAGGCGCGTATCCGATGAGCGAACAGGTGGTGTTCAGTCAACTGAGCCGTAAGTTTATTGATGAGAACGATGCGACGCCTGCCGAGGCGCAGCAGGTTGTCTATTACAGCCTGGCGATTGGTCACCACCTGGGGGTCATCGATTGTCTGGAGGCCGCGCTCACCTGCCCATGGGATGAGTATCTGGCGTGGATCGCCACCCTGGAAGCCGGTAGCGATGCCCGGCGTAAAATGGAAGGCGTGCCGAAGTATGGCGAGATCGTTATCGATTTCAACCATGTGCAAATGCTGGCGCGCGCGTTTGATGAGGCGCGCGCTGCGCAGACCCCGCAGCAGCAAGAATGGAGCAAACTGATGCTCAGTATGCTGCATGACATTCATCAGGAAAGCGCCATCTATCTGATGGTGAGGAGGCTTCGTGACTGACGTTTTACTCTGTGTCGGCAACAGCATGATGGGCGACGACGGCGCAGGCCCGTTACTGGCGGGAATGTGCGCGGCGCAGCCGAAGGGCAACTGGGTTGTCATCGATGGCGGCAGCGCGCCGGAAAACGACATTGTGGCGATTCGCGAACTGCGCCCGCAGCGTCTGTTGATTGTCGACGCCACCGATATGGGACTTAATCCGGGCGAGATCCGCATCATCGATCCGGATGATATCGCCGAAATGTTTATGATGACCACCCACAATATGCCGCTCAACTACCTTATCGATCAGCTGAAAGAGGATGTCGGCGAGGTGATTTTTGTTGGTATCCAGCCGGATATCGTCGGGTTTTATTATCCGATGACTCAACCGATTAAGGACGCGGTAAATATCGTCTATCAGCGCCTGGAAGGCTGGCAGGGAAACGGCGGATTTGCCGCGCTGGAAGCGCCGGAGGCGTAAAATGCGCACATATTTAGGGAGAATTTGTGTTACACGGCAAAGGTTGTAAGAAGGACGTGAAGATTATCGTATGGAGCGGACTGCTATTTCTCTGCCTCGCCGCACGCGCACTGGCCACCGGTGTTGTCGGTTACCTGCCGATGAGCGACGGTGAATATGCGCAAAAGCGTGCGCTGAAGCCGCTGTTGACCCTGCCTTATTCTGTATCGCCCGACCAGACCTGGCATTTTCGCCAGGTCGGAGTCAGTGGCGTGACGCTACTGCCGGAGCCGAAAAAAGATAACGAATGGCGGATTAGCGGAAAAGACAGAGCCGGTAATTCGTGGGTTGTCCCGGTTGGAAGGCTGATTAATTTGGCGGGTAATGCGCAATTTTATCGCGCTGACCTCGATCGTAACGGCATTCAGGATCTGGTTATCTGGTTGGGCAATCCTGGGTTGGGCCTGGCGCCGAGCGCGCAATACATCATTTTCACCTTTCTCAAGAATGGCCGCCCCTGCGTCTTTGAACCGTGGGGGTTTTATACCGCGACCAATACTGGCGTTGATGATTTGCTTGATTTACAGGGCAATGGGCGCACTCAACTGTTGGATATGCAATTTGACTCAGGCTACTGGATAACCAATTTATATCAGGTGAAGGACGCCCGCTGGCAGCGCGTACACGGCTGGTTTGGCCGGTTGAGTTATCCGGCGCTGACCCGTTTTAATCACTATCCTGGCCGTAAATTAATTATCAAACCTATTGCCGGAAGGAATCCGCAAACGGACGATCTTTCCCTTACGCAGCGCTGTTTAATACGCGGTAACGTATTGCCAGGCGTTAATCAGGATTGATGCCAGTTGCGGTGCAGAGTTGGCTGGCTATCACTGCAAATCTTGACCACCACTGGCGACATTACGTGTCATCGACACTTGTGACGATGACACGTAAATGCTCACGAAAATAGAAATAATATTCTTAAATAACAATGAAATAAAAATTGGCACGATTCGTGTATATATCGGCACATCATCTGTTATTGCTGGAGAATTTGATGAACCGTTTCATCATTGCAGACGCGAGTAAGTGCATTGGTTGCCGTACCTGTGAAGTGGCTTGCGTCGTATCCCATCAGGAAAATCAGGATTGCGCATCGCTGACCCCTGAAACCTTTTTACCTCGTATCCATGTCATCAAAGGCGTGAACGTTTCCACGGCAACGCTGTGTCGCCAGTGTGAAGACGCGCCGTGCGCCAACGTTTGCCCGAATGGCGCCATCAGCCGTGACAAAGGCTTTGTTCATGTGATGCAGGAACGCTGCATTGGCTGTAAAACTTGCGTAGTGGCATGTCCTTACGGCGCCATGGAAGTGGTGGTACGTCCGGTGGTTCGCAATAGCGGCGCGGGGCTGAACGTGCGTGCCGAAAAAGCCGAAGCCAACAAGTGCGATCTGTGTCACCACCGTGAAGCCGGTCCGGCCTGTATGGCCGCTTGCCCAACGCACGCCCTCATCTGCGTGGACCGCAATAAGCTTGAACAGTTGAGCGCGGAAAAACGCCGTCGTGCGGCGCTGGATTCAACGGCATCGCTGCTTTTCTGATTTCTGCGATTGCGCGTAGAATACGCCACAAAGCATTGCCGGATGGCGGCATCAATGCCTTATCCGGTCTACGGTCCGTGCGGTTGTAGGCCTGATAAGCGTCGCGCCATCAGGCATCCGGGTTCGATGATGCGGGAAAATAAGATGGCGATAGACACACCTTCCGGCGTACAGCTACGCATTCGGGGCAAAGTACAGGGCGTCGGTTTTCGTCCTTTTGTCTGGCAGCTGGCGCAGCAGTTGCGATTACACGGCGACGTGTGTAATGACGGCGACGGCGTCGTCGTTCGGCTGCTGGAAGAACCGTCGCAATTTATTGCCGCGCTCTATCAGGATTGCCCGCCGCTGGCGCGCATTGACAGCGTTGAACACGCGTCGTTGGTATGGGAGCGCGCGCCGACGGATTTCGCTATTCGTCAGAGCGCAGGCGGTGCGATGAACACGCAAATCGTGCCGGATGCGGCGACCTGTCCGGCATGTCTTGCTGAGATGAATACCCCAGGCGAGCGGCGCTACCGTTATCCTTTCATCAATTGCACCCACTGCGGACCACGCTTCACCATTATTCGCGCTATGCCCTATGACCGGCCATTTACGGTGATGGCGGCGTTTCCCTTGTGTCCGGAATGCGACAGCGAATACCGCGATCCGTACGATCGCCGTTTTCATGCCCAGCCCGTTGCCTGTCCGTCATGCGGGCCGCATCTTGAGTGGCGGAGCCAACATGAGCGAGCGGAAAAAGAGGCGGCTTTGCAGGCGGCGGTCGCCCAACTGAACGCCGGAGGCATTATTGCCGTTAAAGGGCTGGGTGGTTTTCATCTGGCCTGCGACGCGCGCAACGATGACGCAGTGGCGATGCTGCGGGCGCGTAAACATCGCCCGGCGAAACCATTGGCGGTGATGTTGCCCACGGCGCAAACGCTGCCGAGCGCGGCGCGTTCGCTGCTGACCACGCCAGCGGCCCCGATTGTGCTGGTGGATAAGCAGTATGTACCTTCGCTGAGTGAGGGCATCGCGCCAGGACTTACGGAAGTGGGTGTGATGCTGCCAGCCAACCCATTGCAACATCTCTTGTTGCAGGCGCTCAATTACCCGCTGGTGATGACATCCGGCAACCTGAGCGGCAAACCGCCCGCCATCACCAACGAACAGGCGCTGGACGATTTACACGATATTGCCGATGGTTTTCTGTTGCACAATCGCGACATTGTACAGCGCATGGACGACTCTGTCGTGCGCGACAGCGGCGAAATGCTGCGTCGTTCGCGGGGATACGTGCCGGACGCGATTGCGTTGCCGCCCGGATTTCGCGATGTGCCGCCGATACTTTGTCTGGGCGCGGATCTGAAAAACACGTTCTGTCTGGTACGCGGCGAACAGGCAGTTGTCAGCCAGCATTTAGGCGATCTCAGCGATGACGGTATCCAGGCGCAGTGGCGCGAGGCATTGCGTTTGATCCAGTCAATCTACGATTTTACCCCAGAGCGTATCGTCTGTGATGCGCATCCGGGCTATGTTTCCAGTCAGTGGGCCAGTGAGATGCGTCTGCCGACAGAGACGGTGTTACACCATCATGCCCATGCGGCGGCTTGCCTGGCCGAGCATGGTTGGCCGCTGGACGGTGGAGAGGTGATTGCCCTGACGGTAGACGGTATCGGCATGGGTGAGAATGGCGCGCTATGGGGCGGAGAATGTTTGCGGGTCAATTATCGCGAGTGCGAACATTTAGGCGGTTTACCCGCCGTGGCGCTGCCGGGAGGCGATCTGGCTGCCAAACATCCGTGGCGTAATCTGTTGGCGCAGTGCCTGCGCTTTGTGCCGGACTGGCAGGATTATCCGGAGACAGCGGGGCTGCAACAGCAAAACTGGAATGTCCTGGCGCGCGCCATTGAGCGCGGCGTCAATGCCCCATTGGCGTCTTCCTGCGGGCGGTTGTTTGACGCGGTGGCTGCCGCGCTTCGCTGCGCGCCAGCATCGCTTAGCTATGAGGGCGAGGCCGCCTGCGCGCTGGAGGCGCTGGCCTCTCAATGCGCTAACGTTGAGCATCCGGTAACGATGCCGCTTAACGGCGCTCAACTGGACGTCGCTGTTTTCTGGCGGCAATGGTTGAACTGGCAGGCCACGCCCGCGCAACGCGCCTGGGCTTTTCATGATGCGCTGGCGTGCGGGTTTGCCACGCTAATGCGCCAGCAGGCTACGGCGCGGGGGATAACCACTCTGGTCTTCAGCGGCGGGGTGATACACAACCGCTTACTTCGCGCGCGTCTTGCCTTTTATCTTTCTGATTTTAAATTGTTATTTCCGCAGCGGTTACCAGCGGGCGACGGCGGGCTGTCGTTTGGACAGGGCGTGATTGCCGCAGCGCGAGCGTTAAGTGAAGTGTAGGGTACCGTATGGCGGCTGCGCCTTATCCGGCCCAGATGCTCACTCGTAGGCCGGATAAGACGCGAAGCGGCGCCATCCGGCATCACAGGCTTATACCGACAACGTTTTCAGCAGTGCAAAGGCCTCTTT
This sequence comes from Salmonella sp. SG203, assembly GCF_013350575.1. Lineage (NCBI taxonomy): Bacteria > Pseudomonadati > Pseudomonadota > Gammaproteobacteria > Enterobacterales > Enterobacteriaceae > Salmonella > Salmonella sp. SG203. The sequence continues at coordinate 17,298 of NZ_SNMT01000018.1, read as the reverse complement.
CATGCGGTCTTCACTCACCACAAAGGCGCGTAGTTGGCCTTCTCCGCTCATGCCTTTGGCAATCATACCGTCAGATTCTGCGGTAATATGCCAGCTCAAATCGCGGCGCTGAGTTTCTCCCGCCAGATGCAGCGGCAGTTCCGGCGTTTTGACTTTGACCAGCATCGCCGGTAGCTTCAGCGGCGCGTTGCCGCCGAGCAGATTTTTCGCCAGGTACATCGCGCTTAACTGGATCGGTTGCAGGAAGGGCAGCACCTGACCGTTGATCTCCGCGCAATCGCCGATCGCATAAATATCCGGGTGACTGGTCTGTAGATAGCTATCCACGCAGACGCCGCGGTTGACGGCTACTCCGGCGCGGCGCGCCAGAGCGGTTTCCGGGCGTAAGCCGGTGGCGGCAATCACCGCATCGACCTCAATACTATGCTGGCTTACCAGCGTAGCGCGGATACCGGCTTCGGTTTTCTCCAGTTTTTGCAACTGCGATTTCAGCAGCAGATGCACCCCCATATCGGTCAGGTGATGCTGTAAGCGACTGCTCACTTCCGGTGGCATCAGTGAGGCGAGAAGGCTGGCGGCGTTATCCATCAGCGTTACCGTTTTCCCGGCGCGGCAGAAATCCATCGCTAATTCACTGCCAATGAGACCGCCGCCGACAATCAGCACTCGCTGCGCGTCGCGCAGTTGTGTCTCACAGGCGCGGTACTCCTGCTGGCTATTCAAAGTAAGCATTAACTCACGTCCTGCAATCGGCGGCACAAAGGCTGTCGCTCCGGTCGCCAGTACCAGCTTGTCGTACTGCCACTGCTTATCCTGACTTTTCACCACATGGGCATCGGCATCAATGTCAGCAACCCAGGTATGCGGGAACAGTCGCAGATTAAACTGTTCAGCAAATTCCCCCGCTAACTGGCGGGTGAGATCATCGGCGCGCTGCGACTGGCTGATAACGTGGCTGAGATCGGGCTTGTTGTACTCATCCATGCTGTCCGCCGCAATCAGGGTTAACGGCACATGCGCATCTTGTTTACGAATATTTTTGACGAGCTGGCGGGCGGCGAAGCCCGACCCAATAATGATGATCCCCCGACTCATTTTGCCTCCGTCGCCAGTACGTCGAACACGTCTTTACCTAATGAACATTCCGGGCACAGGAAGTTATCCAGCACGTCGCTCCACGGCGTACCCGGCGCGACATCCTGCAACGGCTCGCCCAGCGCAGGGTCGTAAATCCACTGGCATACGCTGCATTGCATTTTGGGGCCGAGGTCTGCGGCGGCGCAGGTTGTGGTTTCTTCGACTGGCGCGGTTTTCTGTGTGGTTTCCGGCAGCGGAGCAAGCGCCCACTGACGCGCGATGTCGCGACCATGCTGACGGCACAACTCCAGCGCATCCAGATCCGGACGCCATTTCGCTTTCAGACTCAGGGACATTTCAAAACCGGCATCCTGTAAGCGCGTGGACAGTCGATCCACCGCGCCGCCGCTCCAGCCATGAGAACCGAAGGCGCTGGCGCGTTTGTTGCGAAAGCGCAGGCCGGTCATCTCTTCCACCAGACCAGCGATTTTCGGCATCATCACGTTGTTCATGGTAGAAGTGCCGACCAGCACGCCTTTCGAACGGAAGACGTTGGTCAATATTTCATTTTTATCGCTGCGGGCGACGTTAAAGATTTTGACCGCCACGTTGGGGTCCACTTCATTGATACCCTGTGCGATGGCATCCGCCATCATGCGAGTATTGTTCGACATGGTATCGTAGAAAATAGTGATACGATCTTCCTGATAATCTGCCGCCCATTTCAGATACAGTTCCACGATTTGCGTTGGGTTGTCGCGCCATACCACGCCGTGTGAGGTGGCAATCATATCCACCGGCAGGTTGAAGCCGAGGATTTCGGTAATTTTTGGCGTTACCAGACGGCTGAACGGCGTCAGGATATTGGCGTAGTAGCGCTGGCATTGTTCAAACAGTTCGGTTTGGTCCACTTCATCATTGAACAGGCGCTCGTCGCAGTAGTGCTGACCAAAGGCGTCGTTGCTGAATAACACCGCGTCGCCGGTCATATAGGTCATCATGCTGTCCGGCCAGTGCAGCATCGGCGTTTCCACGAAGATCAACTGCTTGCCGTTGCCGATATCCAGCGTATCGCCGGTTTTCACCACCTTAAAATTCCATTCCGGGTGATGGTGATGGCCGTTGATAGAGTCAATGGCGTTGGCGGTACAGTAGATAGGCGTGTCCGGGATCTGCGCCATCAGTTCGGTCAGCGCGCCTGCATGGTCTTCTTCGGCATGGTTAATGATGATGTAGTCGATATCCGCGAGGTCGATTTCACTGCGCAGATTTTGCACAAACTCACGGCTAAACTTATGATCGACGGTATCGATCAGCACATTCTTTTCTTCACGAATGAGATAGCTGTTATAGCTGCTGCCGCGCAGCGTTTTGTATTCGGTTCCGTGAAAATCACGTACTTCCCAGTCGCGCTGGCCAACCCAATGAATATTATTTTTAACCAGAATAGACATAACCACCTCAATTCATTCAACGTTTACAAAAAGTTGTTTTGCTTATTGCAGCTAGTGTGCCAACTTTTCATCTTATTGATTTGTATTGAGTTATATTTGTTTTGTGTTTTTGATGTAGTCAAAAAGACTATAAATGATGCTGTCAATATGACACTATAGGTTGTCAAAATGACAATGAGGTAACCATGAGTTTTTCCGTGGAGGTATTGGCGGGCATCGCCATTGAGTTACAACGCGGCATTGGGCATCAGGATCGTTTTCAGCGACTGATTACTACGCTGCGTCAGGTGCTGGCGTGCGACGCCTCGGCGCTGTTGCGTTATGAATCACGACAATTTATTCCACTGGCGATTGATGGCCTGGCGCAGGACGTCCTCGGCAGACGTTTTACCCTGGAAGGGCATCCGCGCCTGGAAGCCATCGCCCGCGCGGGGGACGTGGTGCGTTTTCCGGCCGATAGCGATTTACCCGATCCGTATGACGGGTTAATTCCCGGACAGGAAAGCCTGAAAGTCCACGCCTGTGTTGGTCTGCCGCTGTTTGCCGGACAGAACCTCATCGGTGCGCTGACCCTTGATGCTATGACGCCGGAGCAGTTCGAGGTATTTAGCGATGAAGAGCTGCGGCTTGTCGCCGCGCTGGCCGCCGGGGCATTGAGCAATGCGCTGTTAATTGAACAACTGGAAAGCCAGAACATACTGCCCGGGTCGTCAGGCGTGTTTGAACCGATAAAAGAGACGCACATGATCGGCCTGTCGCCGGCGATGACGCAGTTGAAAAAAGAGATCGAGATTGTGGCGGGCTCCGATCTTAACGTGCTGATCGGCGGTGAAACGGGGACTGGTAAAGAGCTGGTGGCGAAAGCCATTCACCAGGGCTCTCCCAGAGCGGTCAATCCGCTGGTCTATCTCAACTGCGCCGCGCTGCCGGAAAGCGTGGCGGAGAGCGAGTTGTTTGGTCATGTAAAAGGGGCTTTTACCGGGGCTATCAGTAATCGTAGCGGTAAGTTTGAAATGGCGGATAACGGCACGCTGTTTCTGGATGAGATTGGCGAACTGTCGCTGGCGCTACAGGCCAAGCTACTTCGCGTGTTGCAGTATGGCGATATTCAGCGCGTCGGCGACGATCGTAGCCTGCGCGTGGATGTGCGGGTGTTGGCGGCGACCAACCGTGACCTGCGTGAAGAGGTGCTGACGGGGCGTTTTCGCGCCGATCTGTTCCATCGCCTGAGCGTTTTCCCGCTCTTTGTGCCGCCGCTGCGCGAGCGCGGCGATGATGTGGTGCTGCTGGCGGGCTATTTTTGCGAGCAGTGCCGGCTGCGGCTGGGGCTGTCCCGCGTGGTACTGAGTCCCGGCGCACGTCGCCATTTACTCAACTATGGCTGGCCGGGCAATGTCCGGGAGCTGGAACATGCCATTCACCGTGCGGTTGTGCTGGCGAGAGCGACCCGGGCAGGGGATGAGGTGGTACTGGAGGAGCAGCATTTTGCCTTGTCAGAGGACGTTTTACCCGCGCCGTCTGCGGAAAGCTTTCTGGCGTTGCCGGCCTGCCGCAATTTGCGCGAATCGACGGAGAACTTCCAGCGAGAGATGATTCGCCAGGCGCTGGCGCAAAATAATCACAACTGGGCGGCCAGTGCGCGGGCGCTGGAAACCGACGTCGCCAACCTGCATCGGCTGGCGAAGCGTCTGGGACTGAAGGATTAGATAATCCCCGCCTGGTAGAAATCCTGCAGGTTAATGGCGCCGGTGAGTTTGCCGTTTTCATCGACCACCGGCGCGGCGGTAATTTTGCGTTTCATCAGGAGCTCTTTGGCGTCAATGGCGCGGCTTTGCGCCTGGAGCGTAATACCGTTGGGCGTCATGGCTTCGCTTACCGGCGTGGTGAGCGCGCCGCCGCCCACCAGCCAGCGACGCAGGTCGCCGTCGGTAAAGACGCCTTTCACAACATGTTGCTCATCGCAAACCGCCACCAGCCCCAGCCCGGTACGGCTAAGTTCCAGCATGGCATCCATCACGCTGGTGGCGAGCATTACCTGCGGTATTGCATCGCCCTGGCGCATCAGGTGATGCACATTATTGAGCAAACGCGCGCCCAGTGCGCCAGCCGGATGCGAACGGGCGAAATCTTCTTCGTTAAAACCGCGCGCCTGCATGACCGCCATCGCCAGCGCATCGCCCATCATCAGCGTATTGACGGTACTGGACGTCGGCGCCAGATGCATCGGGCAGGCTTCACGCTCGACGGAAATATCCAGAACGGCTTTTGCCGCTCGCCCCAGCGGAGAGTGAGGTTTACCGGTCATCGCCAGCAGCGCGACGGATTTATCTTCCAGACGCGGGATGATGAGGTCGAGTTCTTTTGCACCGCCGGAATAGGAGATAAATAACATCACGTCGCGGCTTTCAATCATCCCCAGATCGCCATGCAGTGCTTCCGCCGGATGAACAAAAAAAGCGGGAGTACCGGTACTGGCAAGCGTCGCGGCGATTTTTTTACCAATATGACCTGATTTACCAATACCGGAAACGATCACTTTGCCTTCACAGTGAATAATGATATTGGCGGCGCGGACAAAATCATCGCCCAGACGCTCCGGCAGACGGCTGGCTTCCTGTAGCTCCAGCATTAAGGTCTGACGGCCCGCGTTTAGTAGTGCATCACTCATTGCTTTCTCCGGTTATGATTACTTCAATCCCTTTTGCTTCCAGCGCCTGACGAAATGCCGGATCGATCCCCGCGTCCGTGATCAGTTTGTCGACGGTTTCCAGACTGCACACCACATTGGGGCTTTTACGACCAAATTTTGAGGAGTCCGCCATCAGAATCACCTCGCGTGCTGCATTGCACATTGCGTTACTGACGGTGTAAACCTCATTGAACGTGGTCACACCGACATTCAGGTCAATACCGTCAGTTCCCATGAATAGTTTATCAAAGCTGAATTGCTCAAAGGCGTTTTCCGCCAGTTGACCGTGAAACGACGCCGATTTTTTACGGAAGGTGCCGCCGGGCATCAGGATAGTTTGCTCGTTGTCCAGTTCCGATAGCGCGTTAACAATATGGAGGCTGTTGGTCATCACCGTGATGTTGCTAAAACGCGAAAGCAACGGCACCATCTGTAACACGGTACTTCCGGCGTCCAGAATAATGGAATCGCCATCATGGATATATTTCACAGCGGCTGCGGCTATCAGCGCTTTTTTGTGGGTGTTGATAAGCGTTTTGTGATCAATAGGCGGATCGGACTCTTCTTTATTCAACACCACGCCGCCATAGGTGCGGATGACGGTTCCGGCATTTTCCAGAATGACCAGATCTTTACGGATAGTGGTGCCTGTCGTGTCAAAGTACTGGGCCAGTTCTTCAACCGAGCATTTTCCCTGTTTTTGCAGGTGCTCCAGAATCGCGGCCTGACGCTGACGAGGTTTCATAGGCGTGATTACCCTGACTTATGTATTTACCCGTCATACTTCACGCTGCATGTGCGTTGGCTTTCCTCGCTTACCCCGGTCACGTACTGATGTACGCTCCTGGGATTCACTGCGTCGCCGCCTTCCTGCAACTCGAATTATTTAGGGTATTGGTTGCAAAATGATAATTTCGCAAGCTATACGCATTCACAACGAAATTACCCATGTTTCAGTTTAAGCGCCAATGATAGTGCATTCTGCGCGAGCGAATCATGGGGAAAGATCACATCAGGCTGTAATTCATGCAAATGTTTTCCTTGCATTGCGGCAATTTTAACCGGTCTGGCGAATACCGTAAGGCCTTTCATCAATAAAGTGTCCGTCACCCGCTGCTGTTCGTCCAGCGCCACGGCAACCACCACCCGGGGCTTAAAACGCCCGCCGGAGCGCCCGACGCCGACCCGCCCCTGTTGGCTAAGTTTATCGAAGGCCCGATTAAAGCGGGAAATCTGCCAGCCGCCCAGCGCCAGCTGCGCACACCAGGCGATAACGGCGACGGTAATCAGAGTGGAAACCATAATGTGCTCCTGTTGTTTTGCCTGATGGCGGCGTAACCGTCTTATCCGGCTTACGGCGCCATCCGGCAATTCACGGTCAGAACATCACTTGACCGCCGGTTACGTTGATCGACTGCCCGGTGCAATAAGACGCTTTCGGGCTGGCATAAAATAGCAGCATGTTCAGCACATCCTGATAATCACACCCGCGTTTGAGCGGTACCTTATCAATGTAATACTGCTCCACCTCGTCGGGCTTAATGCCCAGTTTAGTGGCGTATTGCGGCAGCAGTGACTGGAACATCGGCGATTTCAACAGGTTGCCGAGCATCAACGAGTGTACGGTAATGCCGTATTCCGCCAGATCCAGCGCCAGAGACTGGGTTAACCCCACGCCGCCGAATTTCGCCGCGCTGTAGCCGGAGTTGTGTTTACTGCCCACTTTGCCGGATTTAGAGTTAATCTGAATAATGCGCCCCTGAATGCCGTCGCGGATCATCAGGCGGGAAAACTCACGGGCGCAGAGGAAATAGCCCACCAGATTCACCTGTAGCGAGCGGTCAAAATCGCCCAACTGGAAATCGCTGATAAACGCCGCTTTGGCGATACCCGCGCTGTAAACCAGCAGATCGACGCGCCCGAAAATCTCGTCTACGCCGCGGGAAAGCGCCAGCACGCTCTGCTCGCTGGTGGCGTCGGCGCCAAAACCGTAGGCCATACCTTCGCCAAAATCGGCGTTAATTTCCTGGGCGACATTCGCGGCTTTATCGCTTTGAATATCAACGACCGCCACGCGGTATCCTTCTTCTGCAAGCCCACGGCAAAGGAATGCCCCCAGGGTCTGGCCTCCGCCAATGACAACGGCAACTTGATTCATGTTTTTTCTCCTTAAGCGACAAACGTCAAAATACAGCCCGGCGCGATATCGTCCGGTACAGGCCCCGCAACGTGTACGGTGCCGGGAAATTCTGCTTCGCGCAGACCATCGAAGCGCAAAGTGATATGCCCCAGTTCACGCAGGTTTTGCTCGGCTACGCTGCCGACCGCCGTGACCGGATAGCAATGTTGGCCCAGTTCACACCGCGCGCCAGGCTGCAGCGCGCCGGTCAGTTCGCCATGACAATGGATGAAGCAAAATTCTTCGATATCCGCCGGCGCGCCTTCCCGAAACGTAATCAGCATCTGTTCGCCGAGCGCCTCCTTCGCGCTCTGGCCGATACGGGTGATGGTGGTTTGATAAATCACGCTCATGTCTGAACCTCTTATTGATAGATAAAGCCGGAAACAAACCAGGCGATAAGTACCGTGGGCGCGCCAGTCAGGAAGCGTCCGACCAGCACGGAAGGTACGCCGACGCGAACGGTGTCTTGTTTCGCTTCCGCCAGTGACAGGCCGACCGGGATAAAGTCGCAGGCCGCCTGCGCGTTAATCGCGAACAGGGCGGGAAGCGCCAGATGCGGGGGGATATTGCCCAGGCCTATCTGAACGCCGATCAGGACGCCAATGACCTGAGCGATAACCGCGCCAGGGCCGAGAAAGGGCGACAGCAGCGGGAAAGAGCAGATCAATGCCAGCGTCACCAGCCCCAGTGGATGGCTGGCTAATGGCGCCAGGCCGTGGGCGATCCAGTCGCCAAGACCTGAGGCCATAATGATGCCGATCAGCGCCGAAACGAACGCCATAAACGGCAGGATTGTTTTCAGGACCGTATCAATGGTGTCGCGACCGGACTGGAACAGTACCGCCACGGCGGAGCCCATTCCCATACCGACTTTTGCCAGCAGCCCGTCGCTCTGCTCGGTGATTTTTTTGCTGGTGTCGTAGTCACGTCCTAATGTCGTTTTGGCAGGCTGGGGACTGGCAGGCGTTTCGCCGACAAGAGTAATGTTTTCTTCTTTTACGCCGGAGACATAAATATCCTCAACAATATACTGCGCCAGTGGGCCGGACTTACCCGTCGAGTGAATATTAATGGTTGGAATCCGGCGTTTCGGATAGATACCGCAGCGCAGCGTACCGCCGCAGTCGATAATGGCCGCGCCGATTTCCGCTTCCGGCGGTTCGCCTTCTTTAAAGCCGTCCACCGCTTGCCAGCCTGTTAGTTGCGCCAGTTTGTCGACGATCGCCGGGCGCGTACCGGCTGTGATATAGACGATCTTTTTGCCTGGCGTAACGTCCAGTTCAAGCGGGCCGCCCCAGCCGCCGGCGCCTTTCTCAATACGAACCCGTGTCATGATACCGCTCCTGTCAGATGAACTTTCTGCTCAAGTTGAATCCCCATTTTTTTCTCAAAAATAGCGGTGGTGAGATCGGTGACCCAACCGCGGAAGAAGTTCGTCACCAGACCTACCAGCAGATAGCTCACCGCGAGCGGGCCGAGAGGAAGCCCTAACGTGGTGAGTCCGCTGGCGATACCCAGATAAACAAACAGTTCGCCGGGATTGATATGCGGAAACAGACCGTTCATGGAGTGACAGCTATAGGAGGCCGCCGCGTAATAGCTCGGCTTGTACTTCTCCGGCATAAAGCGTCCCAGGCTCAGGGTCATCGGATTACAAAAAACAAATGTCCCGATAAACGGTAAAAGCAGGTAGCGGGATAGCGGATTTCCGGCGCAGCGTTGGGCAAAACGCTCAATACGCTGCTGGCCGATAAAATTGATGAGCGCATTCATGATAACCAGCAGGCTTATCAGTAGCGGAAGAATACCTGTCACCATACCGGTAAACACCTCACCGCCTTTCTGGAATAACCCGATGAACCACTCCGCACCATGTGTAATGGTTTCGATCATTGTTCTCTCCTGTAGGGTTTTTAGTTTTCTTGCTAACTTCCTGCTCATTGTAATCATGTTGAAAGATATAAAAGTGTTATTGTGATCGCAAAATAAAAGAAAAATATTTTAAATTGAAAGATTGAGGGAGTGGAGGAGCAGATACAAACTGGAGAGAGGGGAAAGGTGATTTATTCTCTTGTGCCGCTTCCTTGTGCGGCGGGGGATGCTTTACCATACTTCTCCCTGGCTGAATTTGTTTAATGGATGTCTCATGTTCAAGCGTCGTTATGTAGCGTTACTTCCACTTTGCGTATTGCTTGCTGCCTGTAGCAGCACGCCAAAATCTTCCGAGACTCAAGCGACGACGGGCACGCCTTCCGGCGGCTTCCTGCTTGAGCCGCAGCATAACGTCATGCAAATGGGCGGCGACTTCGCCAACAACCCTAATGCGCAGCAGTTCATTGATAAAATGGTCAGTAAACACGGTTTCGACCGTCAGCAGTTGCAAGAGATCCTCTCGCAGTCTAAAAGACTGGATTACGTTCTGCGTCTGATGGACAGACAAGCGCCGACCACTCAGCCGCCCGCCGGACCAAATGGCGCCTGGTTGCGCTACCGCAAACAATTTATTACGCCGGATAATGTGCAAAACGGCGTCGCGTTCTGGAATCAGTATGAAGACGCGCTGAACCGCGCCTGGCAGGTATACGGTGTACCGCCGGAAATCATCGTGGGGATTATCGGCGTGGAAACCCGCTGGGGACGTATCATGGGGAAAACGCGGATTCTGGACGCGCTGGCGACGCTGTCATTTAACTATCCGCGCCGGGCGGAATATTTCTCCGGCGAGCTGGAAACCTTCCTGCTCATGGCGCGCGATGAGCAAGACGATCCGCTCAATCTGAAAGGTTCCTTTGCCGGCGCGATGGGCTACGGCCAGTTTATGCCATCTTCCTATAAAGAATATGCGGTCGATTTCAATGGCGATGGGCACATTAACTTGTGGGATCCGGTAGATGCCATCGGCAGTGTAGCGAACTACTTCAAGGCGCATGGTTGGGTGAAAGGCGATACGGTTGCGGTGCCGGCGAATGGTCAGGCGCCGGGACTGGCGAATGGTTTCAAAACAAAATACAGCCTCTCTCAGCTTGCCGCCGCAGGCTTAACGCCGCAGCAATCGTTGGGCAATCATCAGGAAGCCAGCCTGCTGCGTCTGGATATCGGTACGGGCTACCAGTACTGGTACGGCCTGCCGAACTTCTACACAATTACCCGATATAACCACAGCACACATTATGCGATGGCGGTTTGGCAACTGGGCCAGGCGGTAGCGCTGGCGCGGGTGCGCTAATTTACGCTTAGGGAGGGGAGCCCCCCTCCGCTATTATTATGGCTTTTTGGGCTGATTCTCTGCCTGCAAGTGGGATATCTTCTTTGATAGTGCCAGACTATATCCCAGACATCCCAGGCCTAAGATAATTTGACCGCCGTCATACGGTTCAAAATAGCCTGACGACAATATATTCAGTACTCCCATTCCTAATGAACATACTCCACCCACAATTAACCACAGCCGTAGTTGACAGGTTTGTTTCAGTTTGTGCTGTGTGCTTTCCGTTTTTTTGAGTGACATCCTTGCTTTCTCTCCGTACGTGTAAATTTAGCGACATGGAACTGCTATTTAGTCATGTGCTACCTCTTTCATTCTGCATAAATAACCTGCTGGCATTTTTTCGGAATCCGACTCGTAAAATCGACAGCTCGTCCCCATCTCTGGTGAGAAAGTGCTATCTTGTGCGGCAGGATTTCTAACTGACAGAGGTCATGATGACTGACAGTGAACTGATGCGGCTTAGCGAACAGGTCGGGCTGGCGTTAAAAGCTCGCGGGGCGACCGTAACGACAGCGGAGTCCTGTACCGGCGGCTGGCTGGCGAAAGCCATTACCGACATCGCCGGAAGTTCCGCCTGGTTTGAACGCGGCTTTGTCACCTATAGTAATGAAGCCAAAGCGCAGATGATTGGCGTGTGTGAAGAGACTCTGGCGCAGCATGGCGCGGTCAGCGAACCCGTAGTGGTCGAAATGGCGATCGGGGCGCTGAAGGCCGCCCGCGCCGATTTTGCTGTCGCTATTAGCGGGATTGCCGGGCCGGATGGCGGCAGTGAAGAAAAGCCGGTTGGTACGGTGTGGTTTGCTTTCGCCAGCGTCAGCGGAGAAGGGATTACGCGTCGGGAATGCTTCAGCGGCGACCGTGAATCGGTGCGTCGACAGGCGACGACGTACGCGCTACAAACCCTGTGGCAACAATTTCTACAAAACACTTGATACTGTATGAGCATACAGTATAATTGCTTCAACAGTACGAATTCACTATCCGGTTCAATACCAAGTTGCATGACAGGAGTAATAATGGCTATCGACGAAAACAAACAGAAAGCGTTGGCGGCAGCACTGGGCCAAATTGAAAAGCAATTTGGTAAAGGCTCCATCATGCGTCTGGGTGAAGACCGTTCTATGGATGTGGAAACTATCTCCACCGGTTCGCTTTCACTGGACATCGCACTCGGTGCGGGCGGTCTGCCGATGGGGCGTATCGTCGAAATTTACGGGCCGGAATCTTCCGGTAAAACGACCCTGACGCTGCAGGTGATTGCCGCTGCGCAGCGTGAAGGTAAAACCTGTGCGTTTATCGATGCGGAACACGCGCTTGACCCTGTTTACGCACGCAAGCTGGGCGTCGATATCGATAACCTGCTCTGCTCTCAGCCGGATACCGGCGAGCAGGCGCTGGAAATCTGTGACGCGCTGGCGCGTTCAGGCGCGGTGGACGTCATTGTGGTCGACTCCGTAGCGGCGCTAACGCCGAAAGCGGAAATCGAAGGCGAAATTGGCGACTCTCACATGGGCCTCGCGGCGCGTATGATGAGCCAGGCGATGCGTAAGCTGGCGGGGAACCTGAAACAGTCCAACACGCTGTTGATTTTCATCAACCAGATCCGTATGAAGATTGGCGTGATGTTCGGTAACCCGGAAACCACCACCGGCGGTAACGCGCTGAAATTCTACGCCTCTGTTCGTCTTGATATCCGTCGTATTGGCGCGGTGAAAGAGGGCGATAATGTCGTGGGTAGCGAAACGCGTGTGAAAGTGGTGAAAAACAAAATCGCCGCGCCGTTTAAGCAGGCCGAGTTCCAGATCCTCTACGGCGAAGGCATCAACTTCTATGGCGAACTGGTTGACCTGGGCGTGAAAGAGAAGCTGATCGAGAAAGCGGGCGCATGGTACAGCTACAACGGCGAGAAGATTGGCCAGGGGAAAGCGAACGCGACTACCTGGCTGAAAGAGAACCCGGCGACAGCGAAAGAGATCGAGAAAAGGGTTCGTGAATTACTGTTGAGTAATCAGAATGCCACGCCCGATTTCGCCGTTGACGATAGCGAAGGCGTTGCAGAAACCAACGAAGATTTTTAATCATCAGGTGATTGTGGGTCGGGCAAAACGAAGCCGCCATTCAGCAAAACGTTAAATTACCATCAAGGGCTGCATTTATGCGGCCCTTTTGGCATTTCTCCCTGTTAAGGTTTTTTATGAGTGAACCCACATCGCGCCGTCCCGCTTATGCTCGTCTCCTTGATCGTGCGGTACGTATTCTTGCTGTCCGCGATCACAGCGAGCAGGAATTACGGCGTAAACTCTCCGCGCCGGTGATGGGCAAAAATGGGCCGGAAGAGATTGATGCGACGGCAGACGATTATGAACGCGTGATCGCCTGGTGCCACGAACATCACTATCTTGATGACGAGCGTTTCGTGATGCGCTTTATCGCCAGTCGTAGCCGCAAAGGCTATGGCCCGGCGCGTATTCGCCAGGAGTTGAATCAGAAAGGCATTTCCCGTGAATCGACTGAAAAAGCGATGCGAGAATGTGAAATTGACTGGAGTGAAATGGCACGTGAACAGGCCGTTCGCAAATATGGCGAGCCGCTCCCTTCAAACTTTTCAGAAAAGGTTAAGGTACAGCGCTTTTTGCTCTATCGCGGGTATCTGATGGACGATATCCAGCAAATATGGCGAAATTTTGCAGATTGAGCGCATACGGGATTTTACTTCCCGGTAAAGAAAACTTATCTTATTCCCACTTTTTCCGTCTGGACGCGGGTTGCTTAACGGCGAACAGCGTCTGCGACGAATATTCCTTAAATACACAAAATCATTCAAGCCGCATCAAAGCGGCAAGTGAGCCTCGGGAACGCGTGACCGGGAAACTCGCAGCCAACGCAGAGGCGGCCTGAAGGATGAAGTGTAGCTTGATTTCAGGATAATTATGAGCAAGAGCACCGCTGAGATCCGTCAGGCGTTTCTCGACTTTTTCCATAGTAAAGGGCATCAGGTAGTTGCCAGCAGTTCCCTGGTGCCTAACAATGACCCCACTCTGTTGTTTACCAATGCCGGGATGAACCAGTTCAAGGATGTTTTCCTTGGGCTCGATAAACGTAATTATTCCCGTGCAACCACTTCCCAGCGTTGCGTACGCGCGGGGGGGAAACACAACGATCTGGAAAACGTCGGATACACTGCACGTCACCATACTTTCTTCGAAATGCTGGGCAACTTCAGCTTCGGCGATTACTTCAAACACGACGCCATTCAGTTCGCATGGGAATTACTGACCGGTGAAAACTGGTTTGCTCTGCCAAAAGAGCGCTTATGGGTCACCGTCTATGAAACCGACGACGAAGCCTATGAGATCTGGGAAAAAGAAGTCGGCATCCCGCGCGAGCGTATCATCCGTATCGGCGACAATAAAGGCGCGCCATACGCATCGGATAACTTCTGGCAGATGGGCGATACCGGTCCCTGCGGTCCGTGCACCGAAATCTTCTACGATCATGGCGACCACATCTGGGGCGGCCCTCCGGGAAGCCCGGAAGAAGACGGCGATCGCTATATTGAGATCTGGAACATCGTCTTTATGCAGTTCAACCGTCAGGCTGACGGGACGATGGAACCATTGCCGAAACCGTCTGTAGATACCGGTATGGGGCTGGAGCGTATTGCCGCGGTACTGCAACACGTTAACTCTAACTATGACATCGACCTGTTCCGCACGTTGATTGAAGCGGTAGCGAAAGTCACCGGCGCCACCGATCTGGGTAATAAATCGCTGCGCGTTATCGCCGACCACATCCGTTCTTGCGCATTCCTGGTTGCCGATGGCGTGCTGCCGTCGAATGAAAACCGTGGCTATGTGCTGCGTCGCATTATTCGTCGCGCGGTTCGTCACGGCAACATGCTGGGCGCGAAAGAGACCTTCTTCTACAAGCTGGTTGGGCCGCTGATTGAGGTAATGGGCTCCGCAGGCGAAGAGTTGAAACGTCAGCAGGCGCAGGTCGAGCAGGTTCTGAAAACGGAAGAAGAGCAGTTCGCCCGTACGCTGGAGCGCGGTCTGGCGCTGCTGGATGAAGAACTGGCGAAATTGCAGGGCGACACCCTGGATGGCGAAACCGCTTTCCGTCTGTATGATACTTATGGTTTCCCGGTCGATCTAACGGCGGACGTCTGCCGTGAGCGCAACATCAAAGTCGATGAAGCCGGTTTTGAAGCCGCTATGGAAGAGCAACGCCGTCGCGCGCGCGAAGCTAGCGGTTTTGGCGCGGACTACAACGCGATGATCCGCGTTGATAGCGCTTCTGAATTTAAAGGTTATGACCATCTGGAACTGAACGGCAAAGTGACCGCGCTGTTTGTCGATGGTAAAGCGGTTGAAGCGATTAACGCGGGACAGGAAGCGGTTGTCGTGCTGGATCAGACCCCATTCTATGCGGAATCAGGCGGTCAGGTTGGCGATAAAGGCGAGCTGAAAGGCGCTGGATTTACTTTCGCTGTGGACGACACGCAAAAATATGGTCAGGCGATTGGTCACCTCGGCAAATTGTCTGCGGGCGCTCTGAAAGTGGGCGATGCGGTACAGGCTGACGTAGATGAAGCGCGCCGCGCGCGTATCCGTTTGAACCACTCCGCCACGCACCTGATGCACGCGGCGTTGCGCCAGGTGCTTGGGACACACGTTGCGCAGAAAGGTTCGCTGGTTAGCGATAAAGTGCTGCGCTTCGACTTCTCGCACAATGAAGCGATGAAGCCGTCGGAGATTCGTGAGGTTGAAGATTTGGTGAATGCGCAAATTCGCCGCAACCTGCCGATTGAAACGAACATCATGGATCTCGACGCGGCGAAGGCGAAAGGGGCCATGGCGCTGTTTGGCGAGAAATACGACGAACGTGTACGCGTTCTGAGCATGGGCGATTTCTCTACCGAACTGTGCGGCGGTACTCACGCCAGTCGTACCGGTGATATCGGTCTATTCCGTATTATCTCTGAGTCCGGCACCGCAGCGGGCATTCGTCGTATTGAGGCGGTAACCGGTGAAGGCGCTATGGCCACCGTTCATGCGCAAAGCGATCGCTTAAACGATATTGCGCATCTGCTGAAGGGCGACAGCCAGAATCTGGGCGACAAAGTGCGTGCCGTGCTGGAACGTACGCGTCAGCTGGAAAAAGAGTTGCAGCAGTTGAAGGACCAGGCCGCAGCGCAGGAGAGTGCAAATCTTTCCAGTAAAGCGGTTGATCTCAACGGCGTGAAGCTCCTGGTCAGCGAGCTTGCTGGTATTGAGCCGAAAATGCTGCGAACCATGGTTGATGATCTGAAAAATCAACTGGGGTCTACCGTTATCGTACTGGCAACGGTTGTTGAAGGTAAGGTTTCTCTGATTGCGGGCGTGTCGAAGGATGTGACCGACCGGGTTAAAGCAGGGGAATTGATTGGTATGGTCGCTCAGCAGGTGGGCGGTAAGGGTGGCGGTCGTCCGGACATGGCGCAAGCCGGTGGTACGGATGCGGCAGCTCTGCCTGCAGCGTTAGCCAGTGTACAAGGCTGGGTCAGCGCAAAATTGCAATAATTATAAGCGTTCGTTGGCGCCGCAGCCCATGCTGCGGCGTTTACGTCAACGCTATCGACAACGATAAAGTCAGGTTGAAGTTTTGTATATCGGCTAAACTTAGGTTTAACAGAATGTAATGCCATGACTGCTTACACCTAAGGTGTTTGTCATCGCTTACTTTTTGGCGTTATATGATGGATAATGCCGGGATACAGAGAGACCCGACTCTTTTAATCTTTCAAGGAGCAAAGAATGCTGATTCTGACTCGTCGAGTTGGTGAGACCCTCATGATTGGCGATGAGGTCACCGTGACAGTTTTAGGGGTGAAGGGCAACCAGGTGCGTATTGGCGTGAACGCCCCGAAAGAAGTTTCTGTCCATCGTGAAGAGATCTACCAGCGTATCCAGGCTGAAAAATCCCAGCAGTCCAGTTACTAAGGTTTTCGCGTCTCACTTTTCGGGTGAGACGCAGCCTCTCTTCTCGCTCGCCCGCGTTGTCCCTTCATGACTTTTTTCAACCTCACTGTTGATATGGTGCGCTTTTGGCGGCCAGCGTGTCATCAAATTATCTGTTGATAAAACACTCTTTTTGGCTTTTTTACAGACTAATTGAGCGTGAAGTGTGCAAACGATAAAAGCTCTGGAAAAATTGTTTGACTTATAAGTCCCAGAAAGTAATATGTGCGCCACGCAGCGACGATGAGCAGAACAAGTTCTTCGAAGCACTCGTAAGAGGCGTGTGGTGAGGTGGCCGAGAGGCTGAAGGCGCTCCCCTGCTAAGGGAGTATGCGGTCAAAAGCTGCATCCGGGGTTCGAATCCCCGCCTCACCGCCATTTGCATCCGTAGCTCAGCTGGATAGAGTACTCGGCTACGAACCGAGCGGTCGGAGGTTCGAATCCTCCCGGATGCACCATCTCTTACTTGATACGGCTTTCCCGCGGTATCAAAATCTGCAGTAAAGTAAGTTTCCCGATGCATCCGTAGCTCAGCTGGATAGAGTACTCGGCTACGAACCGAGCGGTCGGAGGTTCGAATCCTCCCGGATGCACCATCTCTTACTTGATACGGCTTTCACCGCGGTATC
>NZ_SNMT01000017.1:0-102276 GCF_013350575.1 Salmonella sp. SG203 | reverse complement strand
CCCCTGAATGCCATATCGCTGCTGGGCCTGTTTATAGGTCATCTCGCCTTTTTCGACCTGCTCAACGACGGCTATTTTAAAGGATAGAGGATAATCGCGTTGGGTGCGTTTAAACTCAGTCATCATCACGTTCTCCGGATTTAAGTCTGGAACGTGTCAACGCTATTCAGGACGGGTCACTTCGAACGAAAAAAGCGCCCCTGGGGCGCTCTTTCGACAGTCGCTAACGACTTATTTGCTCAGTTCAGCGGTTATATGCACGCGATTTGCAGCGTGAAAAGCTTAGAACTCACGCTCAAGATGATAGCCATTATAGGTATCGATGAGCTCGTTATAAGCTTTAACCACAGCCTCATAAGAACCATCTACCATATCGCCGCTGCCGCTATTGAGGTAGTCCTGCTCATGCGAGGTATACGCCACGTTATCGCGCACGCGCCGAATGCGTTTTTTCACCTTGCCCTGGAATTTTTCCAGCTCAGAAATAAAACCAGGGAAGCTACGATGTTTATCTATATCAACGTTGATCTTCTCGTTTAGCTTCTGAGTATGCTCTTCAAAATCAGCGAGCTGTTTGCTTACTGCCGCCACATCAAAAGAATCATCAGCTACAGCGTCATTAAGTGTCTCGGCTTCCTGCATCGTCAAAAGCGTATAGTACTTAATGGATTTACCTTCTTTCTTCTCGGTCGCCTTAATTTCATTAGCCGCATGCTGCCCACTCATAATGGTAATCTCGGCGATATATTTCTTCGCAATGGGATCAAACTCATCGAACTGTTTTATAAACGTTTTATGGAACGCTTTAGCGCCAGCAAAGGCATCATCCTTGAAGTTATCTTGATCATAGTATTTATTCATACTATTGATTGTTTCAGCTAGTGGCCCAGCCGCATTAATAAATGCCAGAGCAGCACTATCCAGAGAGGCAAACGCCGGCTTTAATTCAGCCGCCGCCTTGATGTCTTTCCGGCAGTCCTGGATAAGTGCAGGATACACAGGAACCAGCGGAGAGGGATCGTCTTCCTTACCGGTGGGACCGGTGCGGAAATCGTCGAATGTGTTAGCATAACGATTTACAGCACGGTAAATATCTGCCTGGAGATTATTATAACAATCAATGTAAACATTCAGCTTTTGGTTAAGAACATCGTTCGCATCTGCGCTTTCCGCTGATGTGGATTGTGTATTGCTCGCTGATGGATCCGCACTCTGAGCTACAGGTTGTTCGTCCGCTTTTTTTTCATCACAAGCGCTTAGCCCGGCAGTCATCAGCATAGCGATAATAATTGATGATAACAAATCCTTTTTCATTAGAATAACCTATAAATAATATCATTGAAATTTACAGATTCATTTTAATGAAAAAAAACAGGTATGTGATTTATTCAACACAAAAAATACTTAATCCATATTTCATTATAATTAACATTATCAATATCAATGTGTTCGTTAAAATAAGAGAACCCTAACGTAAATATACAAAAGGCAATTAAATGAAAAGGAATTTATTATCCTCAGCGATAATCATTGCGCTAATGACCCTGGGCGCAACAGGATGTGATGACAATAATGTTAAAACCGAGGCGACGCCGGCCGCCAGCAGTCAGCCTGCGACGCCAGCGCCTTCTCAGACGCCGGAAACGCAATCTGACGAAAGTCCAGCGCAGCCCCCAGCAGCGAAGCCAGAAACGGCAACTCAGCCCCCGGTGGCGAAACCAGAAACGCCAGCTCAGCCGGAGGTTGACGCTGAAGAAGTTTATAGTGAAAAAATGGATGTCTATATCGATTGTTTTAATAAACTTCAATTGCCCGTTCAGCACAGTCTGGCGCGTTACGCGGATTGGGTGAAAGACTTTAAAAAAGGTCCGACAGGGAAAGAGAGCCTGGTTTATGGCATTTATGGTATTACGGAGTCTTACATAACGAATTGCCAGAAAGAGATGAAACAGGTGGCCGCCTTAACGCCATTACTTGAGCCTATTGATGGCGTTGCCGTTAGCTATATTGATAGCGCCGCCGCGCTGGGTAATACCATTAACGAAATGGAAAAATATTATACCCAGGAAAACTATAAAGATGATGCCTTTGCTAAAGGTAAGGCGCTGCATCAGACATTACTGAAGAATATCGAGGATTTTAAACCCGTCTCGGAAAAATATCATGAGGCTATTCAGGAGATAAATGACAGGCGGCAATTGACACAGTTGAAGAGAATAGAAGAAGCGGAAGGTAAAACATTTAACTATTATTCTCTGGCTGTCATGATCTCGGCAAAGCAGATCAACAAGGTTATTTCTGCCGATACCTTTGATGCCGAAGCGATGATGAAAAAAGTCGCGGAACTGGAAACAATGATTGCGCAATTGAAAGAAGTGAATACTGATGGCCGTAATTCTTCTTTCATCAGCTCTGCGGCTGATTATCAGCTACAAGCTAAAAAATATATTCGTCGCATCAGAGACAATGTTGAGTATTCTGATTTTGAAAAGAAACGGGTGCAGGACCCTGCAACAGGATGGATGGTTGCGGATTCTTATCCGGCGTCGTTGAGAAGTTATAACGAGATGGTGGATGATTATAACCGCCTGCGTTGAGTGACGGCACATTAACTGCGCGCAGGCTGGCGCAAGTGCCTATAAAATTACGCTATAACGCCAATAAAAAGCGCCGATCAGGCGCTTTTTTCGTTCATGTATTCTTCATCAGGCAATATCCGTAAAAATAGCTGACGTAAACATTAACTAAAGAGAGTTATTAGAAAAACCAGTAATCTGAAGCTATCACAAGATGTTGACGTCACGCTGGAAGGTACTGGTAGTGTCATTGAGGATCGGCATTTATATGGAAAGCATTTATCCCGCTGATGCGAAAGTTCTGGGCCACTTCAGCATAGGGCGGCCCAGCCTTCATCACTTATAGGGTGTCACGTCCAACTGTTCTGTAAGACGTTAATTAATACCCGCCATTCGTAATAACGCGGTCACCACTGCAGCGGCGATAATCACCACAATAAGCGGCATTTTACGCCAGGCTAAAAATACGGCGAAGCCAACCCCAAGAACGCGCGCCATTCCGGCAAAATGTTCGCCTTCGTAAAAGGTGGTCGCCAGCGCGACGGAGAATAGCAGCACCGTTGCCGCATCCGAGAGCAGCGCCTGTGAACGCTCAGACAGCGCCAGACGGCTGCCAAGTTTCGCGCCGCCGAGGCGCATCAAATAGGTTCCCGCAGATAAAAGAGCAATACCGATAATAAATAGCGTCATATTGCCCATTATTTTTTCCTCGCCAGTAGGCTAAGCAGCGAAAGCAACACCGGCAATCCGGCAGCCACAAAGGGAACGGCGGCAAGCGACAGCGCGGCGCCGCTGCAACCACGAATCAATGTGGTGCGGTTTTTAAACGCCGGGATCACCAGCGCCAGTAAGATTGCCGGGAATACGGCATCCAGACCAATGGTTTCTGGGGCCGGGAGCAGTTTGCCGACACCTGCGCCAATCAGTGTGCCAATCGGCCAGAATAGGGCGACGCCCAGACCGCATAGCCAGTAGGCGGCTTTACGCTGTTCGGGTGTTTTTTGCGACAGGCCGAACACCACGCTCTCATCATTCATAATATGGCAGCCGAAAAAGCTGGCGGCGCGGGTGCCAACCAAATCGCGCACCGTTACGCCAAACGGCACGTGGCGCGCATTCACCAGCAGTCCTGCCGCCGCCGCCGCTAACGGATTGCCGCCGCTGGCAACAATGCCGATAAACATAAATTCGGACGCGCCCGCCAGTACAAAAATAGAGAGGACAAACGGCACCCACAGTGGGAAACCGTAGGCCATCGCCAGTGAGCCATAGGACATGCCGACGACGCCCACGGCCAGGCACACTAAAAATATCGCTTTTATCGTGTCTCCCTTGAGACAGGAAAAATAGTGTTTCATCTTCTTTAGTCATATCGAACGAATTTTCATTATAATGAACGGAACAGATTTGCTTTACAAGACGAACATTTCGTTCGTTATAGTGAACGTTGGATGCTTTATGACACAACCTATTAGCGTCATTGCCAGAAGTCTGGTACGCGAACGCCAGCGAACCGGACTGTCGCTGGCGGAGATTGCGCGGCGCGCAGGCATCGCTAAATCTACGCTTTCACAACTGGAAGCAGGGAACGGCAACCCCAGCCTGGAGACGTTATGGTCGCTATGCGTCGCGCTCGACATTCCCTTTGCCAGGCTGCTGGAGCCGCAGGTACAAAAAACGCAGGTGATTCGCCGCGGAGAAGGCACCAAAGTGGTGGCGGAGCAGGCGCATTATCAGGCGATATTACTGGCGGCGTGTCCGCCCGGCGCGCGGCGTGATATCTATCTGCTGTTGACGCAGCCGGGGGCTGACCGGATCTCTCACCCGCATCCGCCGGGGTCGGTGGAACATATTATTGTGACGCAGGGAAAAGCCCTCGTCGGCTTAACCGAGGCGCCGGAAGAGCTGGCGGAGGGCGATTACATTTGTTATCCCGGCGACCAGGCGCATATCTTTAAAGCGCTGGAACCGGATACTCAGGCTATCCTGGTAGCGGAGCAGAATTGAAATTGCCGGATGGCGGCGTAACCGCCTTATCCGGCCTACAAAAAATAAAACCGTAGGCCCGGTAAGCTTGCGCCACCGGGCACACGACTTACTGCAGATAGAACACCTCTTTTAGCTCTGCGCTGACCGGGCTGTTATCCGGATTCGCGGGCATAACGTCACGCATATGTTTCCACCAACGCTGGCAAACGTCGGTGCTGGCAACGGCGTTCCAGCGCTCCTCGGATTCAATCTCAACGGTGGCGAACAGCAGATTGCGCTCCTGATCGAGATAAATCGCGTAGTGATGCGCGCCGTGAGATTTTAATACGGCTTCCAGCTCCGGCCAGATTGGGTTATGACGACGCTGATACTCCTCGTGCGCGTCGGCATTTACCTGCATCACAAAGGCTTTGCGGATCATAACGCCTCCAGGTACAGCTCGCGAACTTCATCGCGGCTGGCGGTGCGCGGGTTACACGGCGCGCACGGGTCGGCGAGGGCTTTATCCAGCCCGCCTTCGATATCTTCTTTTGTGATGCCCAGCTTGCTGAAACCTTCTGGAATGCCGACGCGTTTGCTCAGCGTACGGATAGCGTTAATCGCTTCCTGACTTGCGGCTTCGTCAGACATACCGCGCGTCTCCACGCCCATCGCCTGTGCGATGCGGGCAAAACGCGCGACGGCGTTCGGACGGTTAAAGTTCTCGACAATTGGCAGCAGGATAGCGTTGCAGACGCCGTGCGGCAGGTTGTGAGTTGCGCCCGGCTGGTGCGCCAGCGCGTGAACCAGCCCCAAACCGGCGCTGTTGAACGCCATACCCGCCAGGTACTGGCCGAATGCCATTTGCTCACGAGCTTCGAGGTTATGGCCATCGTCAACCGCTTTCGGTAGCCACAAATTGATTAAGCGAATCGCTTCCAGCGCGTTAGCGTCGGTAAGCGGATGCGCGCCAACGGAGACATAGGCTTCCACCGCATGGGTCAGGGCATCCATGCCGGTTGCGGCGGTCACAGAAGCGGGGATTTCCAGCATGACGCTGGCGTCATCCACGGCAATATCCGGGATGATATTCGGGTCGATGATCACCTCTTTGACCTTACGGGCAGAGTCGATAATCACCGCGTTGCTGGTCATCTCTGCCGCGGTACCTGCCGTAGTATTAATCGCTACCAGCGGTACGCCGGCGTTTTTCACTTTGCCGACGCCGGAGTAGGCGGTAGAAGGACCTGGGTTGGCGGTCAGAATTTTCACCGCTTTTGCGGTATCGATCGGGCTGCCGCCGCCGAAGGCGATAATGTAGTCACATTCTGCGCTCTGATACGCCGCAAAACCTTTCTGCACCAGCTCTTCTGTCGGGTTTGGGAACACCTCATCAAACAGGTGGTAAGACATTTGATGTTCATCCAGTGCGCTAAACAGGCTATCCAGCAGGCCCAGCTTTACCAGTTGACCATCGGTAACGATCAGCGCTTTACCCCATTGCTTATTCGCCACGAGGTTCACCATATCGGCAATCGCTCCAGCGCCATGCAGGCTAATTTTTGGCAGTGCCAACATAAAGCTCATCACTATTCTCCTTAAAAAAATTCCCTGTTGCCCGATGGCGCTACGCTTATCGGGCCTACGGTAAAATGCGCACCGACCTGTAGGCCGGATAAGGCAAAGCCGCATCCGGCGTTGAGTTGGGAGGTATCAGTACAGCGCTACGGCGCTGGCCAGCGGTGTCACGCCAAAACGTTTGCCGAGTGCGACCAGTTCTTCGCGCGTGATGGTCTGCTTCATACCGCCCATCGAATAGATTTTGACTAATACCTCAGCGGATTTCTCTGCGGTATCTATCAAACCGAAGGTTTCATCCAGCGTAGGTCCGCTTCCGAACACGCCGTGGAACGGCCACAGCACCAGCGAATGTTTCTGCATTTCTTGCGCGGTGGCCTGGCCGATTTCATCGGTGCCTGGCACCATCCACGGCAGAATGCCGACACCGTCCGGGAATACCACCAGACATTCGGTGCTGCCTTCCCACAGTTTGCGGGTGATCAGCGCAGTGTTGTTTTCCAGTACGTAGGTGAGGGCGATCAGGTTAGTCGCATGGCAATGCATAATGACGCGGTCTTTGCCGTGGGTGGCTTTGATGCGTTCGCAGTGGGAAAGGAAATGCGCCGGGAGTTCAGAGGTGGGTACCGCGTCGTGGGTTAAGCCCCACAGAATGTGGTAGCCTGCGCCGTCGCTGTCGATTTTGACCACGCCTAAATTGGCTGCCGGATCGAGCTGCACGTTGCGAAAGAATTTGCCGGAACCGGTAACAATAAACGGCGTGTTCGCCAGCAGCGGCATGGGTTGACTTAGCGCGATGTAGCGCGGTTTTTCGTGGAAATTAGCTGCAAACGGTGCGATATCGGCTTCATCCAGACGCAGCGTCAGGTTACCGCCATTACGTTCGTCCCACCCTTTCAGCCACGCATCAGACGTGGCTTTAATCATGCCCTGGACAAACCAGGAATCGGTAATATTTTGCATGTTCGTGTTCCCATTTATTGCCCGAAGGTTATTCGGGTCTTACGTAGGCCGGATAAGCGCAGCGCCATCCGGCAATCGTGTTTCATTTATTGCCGGATGGCGACGCGGGCGTCTTATCCGGCCTACAGATCAGGTGTCGCTGTCAGCTACGTTTGCTCAGGATCTCTTTTTCGTAGGCGCGAACGCTGTCCAGCCACTGGCTGCCAGTCGGCGTGTCGTGACGCTGGCAATACATTTCCCAGACGGCCTGCCA
Organism: Salmonella sp. SG203; assembly: GCF_013350575.1. Classification (NCBI taxonomy): domain Bacteria; kingdom Pseudomonadati; phylum Pseudomonadota; class Gammaproteobacteria; order Enterobacterales; family Enterobacteriaceae; genus Salmonella; species Salmonella sp. SG203. Next base: position 94,938 of record NZ_SNMT01000017.1, on the reverse strand, counting down.
CGGCAGAGATTTCTGCTCTTCCAGCAGCGCCAGACGCGCGGTGTAATCGCCGCTGGCCTCAAGCTGACGCAGTTGATCTGTGGGTTCCAGCAGAGCGCGCAGCAGCGCTTTTTTCATGTTGCGGGTACCGATAACCCACGCGGCGACACGGTTGATAGAGGCGTCGAAGAAATCCAGACCGATATGCACACGGTCGAACAGGTTATGACGGACGATCTCGCTGGCAATTGCCTGGGTTTCATCGTCCAGGAGCACCACGTGGTCGCTATCCCAGCGTACCGGGCGGCTGACGTGCAGCAGCAGCCGTGGCACGTAGAGCATGGCGGCGGAAATTTTGTCGGAAATCACTTCAGTGGGATGGAAGTGGCCCGCATCCAGGCACAGCGCGGTCTGACGGCTGGTGGCGTAGCCCATGTAGAACTCATTGGAGCCGACGGTGTAGCTTTCCGCGCCGATGCCAAACAGTTTGCTCTCAACGGCGTCGATGTGGTGCGCCGGGTCGAATTTCTCGCTAATGACCTCATCCAGCGCTTCCAACAGGCGCTGGCGCGGGGCTAAACGGTCGACGGTAATGTCTTTCATGCCGTCCGGAATCCAGATGTTCATCACCGACGGCGTACCGAGCTGCTCACCAAAGTATGCCGAGACGCGGCGGCTGGCTTTGCAGTGATCGATCCAGAACTGGCGAATTTTCGCGTCTGGATGAGAGAGGGTAAAACCGTCAGCGCTCAGTGGATGAGAAAAACAGGTGGGGTTGAAATCCAGCCCCAGCCGGTTCGCTTTCGCCCACTCCACCCAGTTTTTAAAATGCTCCGGTTTGATCTGGTCGCGAGCAACCGGCGTATCCGACTCAAGATAAATGGCGTGCAGGTTCAGCCGTTTGGGGCCTGGGATCAGACGCAGCGCCTGTTCCAGATCGGCGCGCAGTTCGGTGGCGTTACGCGCTTTGCCCGGATAGTTGCCGGTCGACTGAATTCCGCCCGTCAACGAACCTTCCGGGTTCTCGAATCCGGCAACATCGTCGCCCTGCCAGCAGTGCATGGAAACCGGCAGGCGATCGAGCTGGCGCAGCGCCTCCTCGACATCAATACCTACTGCGGCGAAACGTTGTTTTGCCAGTTCCCAGGTTTGTTCCAGTTGAGTGGTCATGCGCAAAGCTCCTTTGTCTGTCGTTTGGGTTGAAACTGCGCAACGTGGCGGGCAATTTCACTATCAGGATTAGGGATATAGGTTGTCAGGTCGTAGTTAGCGCTGACGACCTGACGGAAGTCATCGACGTTGTTTAATTCGTCGAGGGTCATAAGCTGAATACCAATATTGCCAAGGGTGGAGGCTTCAACCGGCCCGGCCATCACGCGAATGCCACATGCATCGGCGCACAACTGGTTGAGTAGCGAGTTTTGGCATCCGCCGCCGACAATATGCAGTTGGGTAAATTTTTCGCCGCGCAGATTTGCCAGTTCGTGCAGAATGTCGGCATACAACAGCGCCAGACTGTCGAAAATGCAGCGCGCCAGTTCGGCATCGCTGACGGGAACGGGCTGGTCGGTCTCGCGACAGGCTGCCTGGATTTCAGCGCGCATATCGTCAGGATTGATAAAGCGATCGTCATTCGGGTTAATCAGGAAACGGCAGGCCGGCAGCGCTTCTGTTTGGGCGATAAGCGCAGGCAGATCGGTAATGCGCCGTTCTTTCAGCACGCGCTGGAGCAGCCACAAACCCATAATGTTTTTCAGTACCCGATAACGCCCTTCCGCGCCGCCTTCGTTGGTGATATTGGCGGCCAGCGCCTCATCAGTGGTGTAGGGCATTTTGCTTTCAAAACCCATCAATGACCAGGTGCCTGAAGACAGGTAAGCGCTATGTTTATTTGCCAGCGGAGAGGCAATAACGGCGCTGGCGGTATCGTGGCTGGCGACGGCTACCACCGGAATACGGTTGCCCTGCGGGCAAATCCAGTCGCCGATAACATTGCCAGGGTGCGAGGGGCGACCGAACCAGCTCTTTTTCGCGCCAGTCCACGCCAGCAGGGTATCGTCCCAGTCATCGGTATTGATATTGACCAACTGGGTGGTCGTGGCGTTGGTGTATTCCCAGTTCATTTCACCGGTCAGGCGGTAACTGAAATAATCGGGCATCAGCAGCGCATGAGCGACCTGCGCTGTTAACTCAGGCTGTTGTTTCGTCAGCGCGCGTAGCTGATAGATGGTGTTAAACGGCAGAAACTGAATCCCGCTGCGGCGATAGATTTCGCTTTTGCCGATCTGGACCAGCGCTTGCGGCATGATGCCCGTGGTACGGTTATCGCGGTAGGAGACCGGCAGGCCGACACGCTGACCTTGTTTATCCAGCAGGACATAATCGACGCCCCAGGTGTCGATGCCGATGCTGTCGATAAGAATGCCTTCATTGCAGACTTTCTTCAGACCAAGACGGATATCCTTTTCCAGACTGTCGATGTCCCAGGTGTCAAACCCGTCTGTTTTTTGTAGGCAGTTCACAAAACGGTGAATTTCACGTAGCGTCAGGGTACGGTGTTTGCTGTCGTAACGCGCCAGCATCACGCGCCCGCTGGATGCGCCGAGATCAACCGCGACACAATGGCGAAAAGTCATAATCAGGTCCTTCTTAGAGTCATTGCGCACAGTCTAAAAAAGCCCTCAAAGACCTACCTTCTCGTTACTGACAGGAAAATGAGCCGCTGGCAACAAGGCAAAGATGAACGTGATAGCGTTCACAGTTTCTACTAATAGGCCGGTGTGATGTCGTCCGCATTTCCCGCTTTTTCCCGCCTTTTCTTGAAAAAAAGACCATGTTTGCGCGCTTTAGCGTCAAAAATTTAAGGTGAGGCCGATAACCCTTAATTACTATTCGGACATGTTGAATTCAGGAGGAAGCAACCATGACCGTACTGCATAGCGTGGATTTTTTTCCATCAGGTAAAGCGCCCGTGGCGATTGAACCGCGTCTGCCGCAAGCCGCTTTCCCTGAACATCATCATGATTTTCATGAAATCGTGATTGTGGAACACGGTACGGGCATTCATGTATTCAACGGGCAGCCGTATACCATCAGCGGCGGTACCGTGTGTTTTGTTCGCGATCACGACCGGCATTTATATGAACATACCGACAACCTATGCCTGACGAATGTACTGTGGCGTTCACCGGACGCCTTCCAGTTCCTGGCGGGGTTGGATCAATTGCTGCCGCAGGAGCAGGATGGTTACTATCCTTCTCACTGGCGGGTGAATCAGAGTGTGTTGCAGCAGGTGCGCCAGTTGGTCGGTCTGATGGAGCACGCCGGAGACGGCATGGATGCGCCTGCCGTGGCGAATCGCGAAATTTTGTTTATGCAACTACTGGTGTTGTTACGCCGCAGTAGCCTGATGGAAGGCGCGACCAATAACGACGCCAAACTCAACCAACTGATGGCATGGCTGGAAGACCATTTTGCGGAGGAGGTCTGCTGGGAGGCGGTAGCTGAACAGTTTTCGCTGTCGCTACGTACGCTGCATCGTCAGCTTAAACAGCATACCGGGCTGACGCCGCAACGTTACCTTAATCGCCTGCGTTTGATCAAAGCCCGGCATTTATTGCGCCATAGCGATCATAGCGTGACAGAAATCGCGTACCGCTGCGGTTTTGGCGACAGTAACCACTTTTCGACTCTGTTTCGCCGAGAATTTAACTGGTCGCCGCGGGATATCCGTCAGGGACGCGATGCGATAATCCAGTAACGCGAACGCTATCAACGTTTTCGTCGCCAATATGCTGATAATTATACCCTTTAATACCGGATGGCGGCTGCGCCTTACCTGGCCTACGGCGGCGAGCGGTAGACAGAATAAGCGTAGCGCCAGCCGGCAAGCATTCAACATGAGGTGCTGCGGTGGCAAATCAGTTAATCCTTTTGAAAAAAGATTTTTTTACTGATGAGCAGCAGGCCGTTACGGTTGCCGATCGCTATCCACAGGATGTTTTTGCGGAACATACGCATGAGTTTTGTGAACTGGTGATGGTCTGGCGGGGCAATGGCCTACACGTTCTTAATGAGCGCCCATACAGAATTACCCGCGGCGATCTGTTTTACATTCGTGCTGAAGACAAACACTCCTATACTTCCGTTAACGATCTGGTGCTGCAAAATATTATTTACTGCCCGGAGCGTTTGAAACTCAATGTAAACTGGCAGGCGATGATTCCCGGCTTTCAGGGAGCGCAGTGGCATCCTCACTGGCGGCTGGGCAGTATGGGAATGAATCAGGCGCGGCAGGTCATTAACCAGCTTGAACATGAGAGTAATGGACGCGATCCGCTGGCGAATGAGATGGCGGAATTGCTGTTTGGTCAACTGGTGATGACGTTAAAACGGCATCGCTACGCGACCGACGATCTTCCGGCAACCTCCCGAGAAACCCTGTTGGATAAATTAATTACCGCTTTGGCTAATAGCCTTGAGAGCTCCTTTGCGCTGGATGCGTTTTGTCAGCAGGAACAATGCAGCGAACGGGTGCTGCGGCAGCAGTTTCGCGCCCAAACCGGGATGACCATTAATCAATATTTACGCCAGGTCCGTATTTGCCACGCGCAGTATCTGCTTCAGCATAGCCCGCTGATGATTAGCGAGATTTCGATGCAGTGCGGTTTTGAAGATAGTAATTATTTTTCAGTGGTGTTCACGCGGGAAACCGGGATGACGCCGAGCCAATGGCGTCATCTCAGTAATCAAAGCGATTAACTGGCCATGCCTAAACCGACAATATTCGCCGCGATAATAATTACCACGCAGCCGAGGCTTAATACGGCAACGGGACGGCGGCCAGCATTTTTCCACTCTTTTAGCACCAGACCGACAAGCCCCCCGCACAGCACATAGAAGCTCATGTGCAGCATCCAGCTCATGTAGTCATATTGCGCTGGAATGCGCGCGTGACCCCAGGCATAGAAAAAGAACTGCAAATACCACATCAGACCGCCAAGCGCGGACAGCAGAATATTGCTGATAATCAACGGTCTTGCCAGCGAGAAGTCGGCTTTTATCGACAGATTTTGCACTTTTGCCAGGCGGATAAAACAGAAACCGAGGTTCACCAGCGCGCCGCCGCCCATAATCACCACGTAACTCGGCAGCGCGACATAGAGCGGGTCAACGCCAAGCGCGGCAGCAGCTTCATGCATCGGTTTCGCGGCGTTCATGGCAAAAGACATCCCCGCCGAGAAAATACCGCACATCACTGCCAGCAGAAGCCCTTTCTTCAGATTGAACTCCTCCGCTTTAATGCCCATTTTGCGTTCTTTTAACTGTCCGGCGCGCGTCACAATCCCGACGCCGATCAGCGCGACAAAAACGCCAAGTAGCGTCATGCGTCCCCCTTCGGTATGGATTAACACATCGAAGTTACCGTTGATGATAGGCGTCATCAGCGTGCCGACGATAAGCGTAATGCCGATAGCGATGCCGATACCCATCGACATCCCGAGATAACGCATGGTCAGACCGTAATTAATATTGCCGATGCCCCACATGGCGCCGAACAGAAAAACCGGTAAAAGGGTGGAGAGGTTAAACTGCCCATAATAGGCCCAGAAATCAGGCAGTAACAGAGCGCTAATTGTCCACGGCAGAATAAGCCATGAGACGATGCCGCCCACTGACCACATGGTTTCCCATGACCACTGTTTCACTTGCTTGAACGGGGCATAGAAGCAGGCTGCACTGGCCGCCCCTATCAAATGCCAGAAAATACCCATCGTAATCGCGTTACTCATGACATGTTCCTCATTATTTTTTATGGACGGGATACCCCTTCCGTTTGCATGAGTTTAAAAATTACGCAGCCTGGTAACCTTATAACGATTGCCGCCGTTGGGTGTATTCTGGCAATCAGCACGTTAATGAAGTGATTAACTTCACGTTTTAAAAAAGTCGGAGCGCATCGTGACCGTCTGGATGTTATTTAAATCAGTGGGTAATATTTGTTTTCTAAAATACCTTCATCATAACGACACGAAACGACTTAGCTGGCAACAATGCAAAGAAAACGCTGCGTGAGATCACATAATGGGAATAGTCTGACTTACCGTTTGATAAAAGGGTAGTTATACAGTAATTATTTAGTTGTTTTATTTGTATTTACAATTTAAATATATTGAAATTAACGTTAGGAATCAATGAAATATAAATATAAGGAAAGTCCTATATTGGTGTTGTTGATGACGCTTTGATTTTTATTTTATATGACGAATATAAATTTCATTTATTTTATTTTGCTTTTTGAACATTATCCCAATTTTAAATTAAAGATCTTTGCCTATATTGTCGCCATTCACATTGCGTATTATGGTTGTAACGGTCTGACATAAAACAACGTTTTAATTTTAAATTAAATGGATTCTGTTATGAGAAAATCTCTTTTCTTACTATTACCTCTTGTTGTAACAAATGCGCATGCAGTATATGTCGATGTTCGTCATGAATATCTTGATGATAGTAAAGCTAACTATGACCGTGCTTATATTTCTCATCGGTTTGCGAATGGTGTTGGTTTTGCGATAGAAGCTATCTCAAAATCAGGCGGGGATGACACCAATAAAGCGTTTAATGACCTGGAAACACAGGGCAACGAATATACGATAAGCTACCAATTTAAAACCGGTGATGTCGCCTGGCAACCGGGTTTCGTGCTGGAAACAGGCAACGGTTACTCTACCTATAAGCCTTACTTCCGCGCGACGTGGACATTAAATGAAAGCTGGTGGGTTGGTGCGCGCTATCGTTTTGAATATGTACGCCGTTCTTCTGATATCCGTGATGATGATACCATCAATCGTATGGATGTCTGGGCGGGTTATAAATGGAACAACTTTGACTGGACAATCGAAGGAATTTATAAGAAAGCTGATAAATATGATCTTTACGATGGCGGCAAAGATAACTATGAATATAACTTCAGAACTGCCTATATTATTGATCAATGGTCGCCATTCGTTGAGGTAGGTAATGTTTCCGTCAATAGCAACAGCGATGAAAGACAAACCCGTTTCCGCGTGGGTATAGGCTACACATTCTAATCATTATCCCTGTTTATTATTTATTCCCTTTTCCGGCTACTTTATAGGTAGCCGGTTTTTTTTACCTGGTGATGACCTGCGGATAATTATTATCGTGCGTTGGCCGGATAAGACGCGAATCGCCATCCGGCCAACGAGATGTGCAGGAAACTATGCGCTTACATGATGCCCAGTAGACGGGGTAAGAACAGTGTGATTTCCGGAATGTAGGTAATTAATAACAGAACGCCGATAATCGCGCCGTAAAAAGGCAGCAACGGTTTAATCACTTCCTCAACTTTGACCTTACCGACGCTCGCCCCGACATATAAACCACTGCCAACTGGCGGCGTAATGGTGCCAATCGCCAGGTTATAGATCATGATAATGCCGAAATGCACCGGATCGACGCCCAGTTTAGCCATGATCGGCAGCAGAATCGGGGTAAAAATCAGAATGGCCGGACCGATATCCATAAATGCGCCGATAATCAACAAAAAGACGGTAATGACTAACAGGATAACCAGTTTATTGGCGGAAATACCGAGGATCATATCGCTCAGCGCCGCAGGAATATTGGTGATCGACATTGAGAAGGACATCGCCGAAGAGGTTGCCAGCAGGAACATGATGACCCCGGTCATTACCACTGTCTGGAGCAAAATCGAAGGCAAATCCTTAATTTTCAGCGTGCGGTAAAACACCATCGTCAGCAATAACGTATACACCACGGCAATCGCGGAGGCTTCAATGGCGGTGAAAATCCCCTGCACAATGCCGCCGACGATAATCACGATCAGCAGCAGGCTGGGAATGGCCTCAACGGCAACTTTTAGCGCCATGCCTTTTTGGACGGTGAAGAAAACCCGATAATTTCGACGCTTAGCGACCACCAGCGTGACCAGCATACAGCCAACGCCCCACAGCACTCCCGCGACCAGACCGCCGGCGAACAGAGCGGCAATCGATGTTCCCCCGCTTGCCAGCGCGTAAAGGATAAAAGCCGTGGTGGGCGGAATTAACATTCCCGTCGGCGCGGAGGCGATATTCACCGCGGCCGCAAAACCGCGATCGTAACCTTCGCGCGCGCTCATCGGCACCATCACGCCGCCGATAGAGGTTGAGGCGGCAATTGCCGATCCGGAAATTGCACCGAACATCATATTGCCGACGATGTTGGTGTAAGAGAGCGAGCCGGGCAGTTTGCCAGTAAACAGTTTGGCAAAATTGACCAGTCGGGCGGCAATTCCCCCGCTATTCATGATCACCCCGGACAAAACGAAGAACGGCACGGCCAGCAAGGCAAAACTGTCCAGGCTGGAGAACATTTTTTGCGCGGTGGCGAACATCGAAATATCGAAAGGCAGTACCAGCATCATGGTGCTGAAAGAGGCGATAACGATGCAGATCCCAATAGGCGCGCCCATGGCCAGTAAAACAACAAAGACGGCAATTAGCGTACAGGACGCAAAAATAGGGTCAATCATGTGATTTCTCCAGAGTGTGCTCAGTGGTATCCGTGGCGGAATGGATAGCTTTCAGGGCGTCAACGATATTCAGCAGCCCATAGAGGATGATCAGTACGCCTGCGCAGGGGAGCGCGTAATAAATTTTCCCCATCGGAATGCCCAGCGCAGGGGAGATTTGCAGCATAGAAATCGCAGAAATCTTTAAGCCGCCGATAATCAATACCCAAATGGAAAACGCGATAAAAATGACCTGCAGAATAATATCCCACCAGCCACGAATCGTCGGCGACACCTTATCCAGTAAGAGAGTCAGGCTGATATGCTGTTTCTGACCGGCGACAAAAGCCATGCCCAGCATTGATACCCACACCAGGAGAAATCGCAGCATCTCTTCGGTAAGGGTGCTGGGAACGCCCAGAATGTAGCGGCTCACCACCTGCCAGCAGGCGATGCCAACCATTATCGCCAGCACCAGGCAACAGATAGCGCCCAGCAATAAATCAAGTCCTTTTCTGAATGTGTTCATCTTAATTTCCTGATTAGATTAATTTTTTGCTGTCTGGATACGTTGATACAGCCCGTAAAGCCGCGGTTTGTTTTTCAGGCCGTCGTAAATAGGCTGTACTGCCTTCTGGAAGGGTTTTTTGTCGATCTCGTAGAATTCAACGTTGAAATCTTTTACCGCCGCCAGCCTGGTTTTCTCTATTTCCTTGTCCCATGCGGCTTTCTCAAATTCGATCGACGCCTTGATGGCGGCTTCGACGATGCGCTGCTGTTCCGGCGTCAGCTTTTCCAGCGTGAGGGTACTCATTAGCAGGATATCGGGAATGCGGGTGTGCATATCGTAGGTGTAATAACGGGCGACTTCGCCGTGGCGGGCGATGGTGAGAGCGAACTCATTGTTTTCCGCGCCGTCGAGAATGCCTTGTTGTAACGAGGTATAGACCTCCGCCTGGCTCATGGCGATAGGCGAAGCGCCCAGCAGTTTGAGGGTTTGGATCGCCGTCTCACTCTGCATGACGCGGATCTTTTTCCCGCGTAAATCCTCAATGCGTTTAACCGGCGCTTTGCTCATATAAAAATTACGCGCGCCGGAATCATACCAGCCTACGCCGACAAACCCCTGTGCGGCGGTGGACTGATAAACAGGCTCCATCACCTGTGGGTTATCCATTACGCGGTAGTATTCATCGACGGTGGCAAACAGGTAGGGAAGTGAGAACACGCCGTACTCAGGCGAAAAACTCTCCATCAGCCCGGACGACACTTTAGTGATGTCGACGACGCCGACCTGCGTCAACTCCACCAGTTCGCGCTCGCCGCCAAGCTGTCCGTCCGGGAAGTACTGTACTTTGATATCGCCGCCCGTTTTCTCTTCAACTTGCTGCCCCAGGAAGTGCAACGCATCTTTTACCGGCTGGCTATTTTCAGCGTAGGCCAGGCGCAAAATGGTTTCGCCGTGGGAGAAGAAAGAGAGTGTGGAGAGTAAGGCCAACGTAGCCAGACGTATAAAACCAGGTTGCTTCATGATTCCCTCGCAATTGTAATAATTTACCGGGAATGTAATTGCAGTGTGAAATTATAACCTTCTTGATTTTGCCACCGCTGACAAAATTTGGCACCAAAAGAAAGATTTTGAAACCCTGTTTCACATTTCATGATTTCCAGGAATTCATCAACAGGCGGTTTCGGTTGGAGGCGTAAAAAACGGTTTTTTTCAGCGGATGCCGTAACGTTTATAACCATGGAAAAAGTACGGCATTGATAATCATTTTCAATATCATTTAATTAACTATAATGAACCAACTGCTTACGCGGCGTTAACACTGTGCCGCTCGACAATAATGGAGATGATTATGAGTTATACACTGCCATCCCTGCCGTACGCTTATGATGCACTGGAACCGCACTTCGATAAGCAGACGATGGAGATTCACCACACCAAACACCATCAAACCTATGTCAACAACGCTAACGCGGCGCTGGAAAACCTGCCTGAGTTTGCTGACCTGCCGGTTGAAGAACTGATTACTAAACTGGACCAGGTGCCAGCGGACAAAAAAACCGTGCTGCGTAACAACGCGGGCGGCCACGCTAACCACAGCCTGTTCTGGAAAGGGCTGAAAAAAGGCACCACTCTGCAGGGCGATCTGAAAGCGGCTATCGAGCGTGACTTCGGTTCCGTTGACAACTTCAAAGCTGAATTCGAAAAAGCAGCAGCAACCCGTTTCGGTTCCGGCTGGGCGTGGCTGGTGCTGAAAGGTGACAAACTGGCTGTGGTTTCTACCGCAAACCAGGATTCTCCGCTGATGGGTGAAGCCATTTCCGGCGCTTCCGGCTTCCCGATCCTGGGGCTGGACGTGTGGGAACACGCTTACTACCTGAAATTCCAGAACCGCCGCCCGGACTACATCAAAGAGTTCTGGAACGTGGTGAACTGGGACGAAGCAGCAGCGCGTTTCGCCGCTAAAAAATAATTTGCATTGCACGTCTGTAGAAGCGAGTCTGATGACTCGCTTTTTTTGTATCCGCGTAAGGAGCAGCAGATGCATTATCCGGTTGACGTGTTTATTGGCAAAATTCGTGACTATGACGGCAGCCGCCCGAGCGCTATCGCCAAGGTGCAAATCGACGGCGAACTCATGCTGACCGAGCTGGGTCTGGCAGGCGATCAGCAGGCCGAAAAGAAAATCCACGGCGGCCCCGATCGCGCGCTATGCCATTATCCCCGCGAACACTATGCTGATTGGATTCGCCAGTTCCCCGAGCAGGCGACGCTGTTTTGCGCCCCGGCGTTTGGCGAGAATCTGTCGACGAACGGAATGACCGAACACAACGTGTTTATTGGCGACATCTACCGCTGGGGCGAGGCGTTGATCCAGGTCACTCAGCCGCGCTCTCCATGCTTTAAACTTAATTTCCACTTTGCCATCAGCGACATGGCCCTCCTTATGCAGAACAGCGGAAAAACCGGCTGGCTGTATCGGGTCATTGCGCCAGGTAAGGTCTCCAGCGATGCGCCGCTGGAACTGGCGTCGCGTCTGAGCGATGTCTCGGTTCATGAAGCGGGTGTTATCGCCTGGTCTATGCCGTTTGATGACGAACAATATCACCGGCTGTTGAGCGCCGCCGGGCTGTCGGCGAGCTGGAGCCGCACCATGCAGAAGCGTCGTTTGAGCGGCAAAATTGAAGATAGCGCCAGACGACTGTGGGGGGATAAAACTCCGCCAAAATGAAAGGAAGGGTTATGACTGAATGTGAAAACGCAGTGGCGATCGTAAAAGAATTTTTGGTGGCCTCCATGATTCCCGATGCTGAACGCGCCGCAACGTATATGCACCCGGAGGTGAAAATTACCTTCACCGGAGGCCGGGCGATGGCGGGCGCGGCAGATATCGCGCAGTTTAACGGCGCTCGCTACAAGTGGGTGAAGAAGGCGCTGGGCGAGTTTGATGCGGTGCAGCATGATGATTACGTTGTGATTTATTCCAACGGTACGTTGTATGGCGAATGGCCCGACGGTCGCCCGTTTGCCGATAACCGCTTTATCGACCGCTTCGAAGTGCGCGATGGCAAAATTACCCGGATGGACGTGTGGAACGACAGCGCCGAGTGGATTCTGGCGCCAGACATTTCCCGGTAAATCTCGACGGCGAGATAAAAAATCGGCCTGCATTCGCAGGCCGATGGTTTTTAGGTTCGCTTGTACAGCGGTAGCCACAGCGTGAGCCGCAACCCGCCGAGCGGGCTATCGTCAGCCTTCACCCAGCCGCGGTGCTGCTGCATGGCGCTTTCGACAATCGCCAGCCCCAGCCCGGTGCCGCCAGACTCGCGGTCGCGCGCCTCATCAGTGCGATAGAACGGACGGAAGATCTGCTCGCGGTCTTCAGGGCTGACGCCCGGCCCGTCGTCATCGACCGTGATCGTAATACCGTCTTTATCCACCGAGAAGCCGACTTCAATCTTCGTATGTGAATAGCGCAGCGCATTACGAACTATATTTTCCAGCGCGCTTTCCAGCGCGTTTGGGTTGCCATAGAGCGGCCACGGCCCCGGCGGATAATTTACCGTTAACGACTTGCCCATCTGTTCGGCTTCAAAGGCGGCGTTATCCAGCACTTCGCCCCATAGCTGATTGGCTTTCATCGTTTCGCTGACCAGCGCATTTTTCTGTTGGTTACGCGACATCACCAGCAGGTCATTGATCATGCTGTCCAGACGCTGCGCTTCGGTTTCAATACGCTCCAGCTCTTTGCTTTCGCCGCCACGACGACGCAGCAGCGCGGTACCCAGTTGCAGGCGCGTAAGGGGCGTTCGCAGCTCATGGGAGATGTCTGACAGCAAACGCTGCTGCGAGGTCATCATCCGTTCCAGCGCCGTCACCATCTGGTTAAAACTGGCGCCAGCGGCGAGGAACTCCTGCGGACCCGCCTCCAGCTCCGGATGCTGACGCAGGTTGCCTTGCGCCACTTCATCAGCCGCGTTTTTCAACTTACGCGCCGGTTTCGCCAGACTCCATGCCAGCCATAGCAAGAGCGGCGAACTGACCAGCATCGTGACAATGAGCAACAGGAGCGGGCGGTCAAACAGCAGATTAATAAAATCGGATTGCGAACTGCTGGCCGGTCGAATCAGGTAAAGCTGGTAATTATCCTCTCCGTCGCGAACGGAGAACGGCCCCACCATCTCTACGCGGCCATATTTTTTCTTCTGCGGATGATCGGCGTTATCCGCCTGACCAATGAAGTTACGAATGATCTGCATTTCGCTACGTTCAGCGCCGATCACGCGTCCTTCAGAGGTCACCAGTAATAACCGCTGTCCAGGCGGCGCCCACTTATCGATTGCGCGGAACAGGCGACGCCACCACATCAGGTCGTTGGGCGGATCGTTCGCAAGTTCAGCTTCTACATGTTGCTCTATCATCAATCCCTGGCGCTGTTCGCTGTCCAGCAGCTCGGTCATCTGGCGTGAATCGAGCTTGGGCAACATCAGTACCAGCATTAGCACCAGCGCCAGCGTCAACCAGAAGATGGCGAAGATGCGCGCGGTTAAACTTCCTATCATGAAGCGGAAACCATCAGATAGCCGCGACCACGCAATGTTTTAAACCACGGGTGACCGTCTTTGCGTTCCGGCAGTTTGCGGCGCAGGTTAGAAATATGCATATCAATGGCGCGATCGAACGGCGTCAGGCGCTTACCCAGCACTTCCTGACTTAAATGTTCACGGGAAACCACCTGGCCGAGGTGTTGCGCCAGCAAATAGAGCAGGGTGAATTCCGTACCGGTCAGCTCCAGCGTTTGGCCATCGAAACTGGCTTCCTGGCGACCCGGATTAAGGCTTAGCGCATCAACTTCCAGCGTCGGCGAGCCGTTGTCGCTGCTCTGCTGCTGTTCGCTCCAGTGGGAACGGCGCAAAATAGCCCTGATGCGCGCTACCAGCTCGCGGTCGTTAAATGGTTTGGGTAAATAGTCGTCCGCGCCCAGCTCAAGGCCGAGAACGCGATCCAGCTCGCTGCCGCGCGCGGTCAGCATAATGACAGGCGTCTGGTGTGTCTGGCGAAGCGCTTTCAACGTATCGATACCGTTTTTCTTCGGCATCATGACGTCAAGCAAAAGTAAATCGATGCTGTCATCCAAAAGCTCAAGCGCCTGCTCGCCGTCGTGGGCCACCAGGACATTAAAACCTTCCATTTCGAGGAGCTCTTTTAACAGGGAAGTCAGCTCTCGGTCATCATCAACTAACAGGATTTTATTCATTGTTTACGTACCTCCGAGGCAGAAATTACGTCATCAGGCGTCGCTAATCCATGACTTTACGTTGTTTTACACCCCCTGACGCATGTTTGCAGCCCGAATCGTAAACTGTCTCTCGTTGAATCGCGACAGAAAAGATTTTGGGAGCAAGCGATGCGCAAAGTTACCGCTGCTGTTATGGCCTCAACGCTGGCATTCAGTTTTTTAAGCCACGCAGCTGAAGTTGTTACAAGCGATAACTGGCACCCCGGTGACGGGGCCACGCAGCGTAGCGCGCAAAATCATATGTTTGACGGCATAAGTTTAACCGAACATCAGCGTCAGCAGATGCGAGATCTTATGCAACAGGCAAGGCACGAACAGCCTCCTGTTAATGTTAGCGAAATGGAGACAATGCATCGGCTTGTCACCGCAGAAAAATTTGATGAAAGCGCTGTGCGCGCTCAGGCAGAAAAAATGGCGCAAGAGCAGGTTGCCCGCCAGGTCGAAATGGCCCGCGTGCGTAACCAGATGTATCGCCTGTTAACGCCGGAGCAGCAAGCGGTTTTGAATGAAAAGCATCAGCAACGAATGGAGCAACTGCGCGACGTGGCGCAATGGCAAAAAAGTTCATCGCTGAAATTATTGAGTAGTAGCAACTCACGTTCCCAGTAACAACCCTGTTTTCCTTGCCATAGACACCATCCCTGTCTTCCCCCACATGATGTGGGGGTTTTTTTTATCTCCAGTTTGTCATTCTGTTATTAGCTTACTGTTTTAAACCATCCGTTATACTACCGGCAGAAGATAGCGGGAGTATTTATGAATCAAACCTATGGACGGCTGGTTAGCCGGGCGGCTATCGCGGCAACGGCGATGGCATCAGCGTTACTTTTGATCAAAATTTTTGCGTGGTGGTATACGGGATCGGTGAGTATTCTGGCGGCGTTGGTGGACTCGCTGGTGGATATTGCCGCGTCATTGACGAATTTGTTGGTCGTGCGTTATTCGCTGCAACCCGCAGATGATGAACATACGTTTGGTCACGGTAAAGCGGAGTCGCTGGCGGCGCTGGCGCAAAGTATGTTTATTTCCGGTTCGGCGTTGTTTTTGTTTTTGACCAGTATCCAGAATCTGATTAAGCCGACGCCAATGAACGACCCCGGCGTGGGGATTGGCGTTACCGTCATCGCTCTGATATGCACTATTATACTGGTCACGTTTCAGCGCTGGGTGGTACGCAAGACCCAAAGTCAGGCGGTACGGGCGGATATGCTTCATTATCAGTCTGATGTTATGATGAACGGAGCGATTCTTATCGCGCTTGGGTTATCCTGGTACGGTTGGCATCGTGCGGATGCCCTGTTTGCGTTAGGTATCGGCATCTATATTTTGTATAGCGCGTTACGTATGGGGTATGAGGCGGTGCAGTCATTATTGGATCGCGCGCTGCCCGATGCGGAACGACAGGAAATTATTGATATCGTGACGTCATGGCCGGGAGTCAGCGGCGCGCACGATCTCCGCACGCGGCAGTCAGGGCCGACTCGCTTTATTCAGATTCATTTGGAAATGGAAGATAATCTGCCGCTCGTTCAGGCGCATTTTGTGGCTGACCAGGTAGAGCAGGCGATTTTACAGCGTTTTCCGGGTTCAGATGTCATTATTCATCAGGATCCCTGTTCAGTCGTTCCCAGGGAAGGCAGGAAGTTCGAGCTTGTATAATTGATTGTTAAAAAGTGAGCCAGGCCAGCATTTTGTGTATAAATTACCGCCATTTGGCCTGACCTGAATCAATTCAGCAGGAAGGGATTGTTATACTATCTGTATATTCGTTGGATCGTTTCGAAGTGCGAAATCGGCTTCCGGCAATAGATTTCATTTTGCATTCCAAAGTTCAGAGGTAGTCATGATTAAGAAAATCGGTGTGTTGACAAGCGGCGGTGATGCGCCGGGCATGAACGCGGCAATCCGCGGTGTTGTGCGCGCAGCGTTGACGGAAGGGCTGGAAGTCATGGGCATTTATGACGGCTATCTGGGCCTGTATGAAGATCGTATGGTTCAGCTTGACCGTTACAGCGTATCTGACATGATCAACCGTGGCGGTACTTTCCTCGGTTCTGCCCGTTTCCCGGAATTCCGTGACGAAAATATTCGCGCTGTCGCGATCGAAAACCTGAAAAAACGCGGTATCGATGCGCTGGTAGTTATTGGCGGCGACGGTTCTTATATGGGTGCAAAACGTCTGACTGAAATGGGCTTCCCGTGCATCGGTCTGCCAGGCACTATCGATAACGACATCAAAGGCACCGACTACACTATCGGCTATTTCACTGCTCTCGGCACTGTAGTGGAAGCGATTGACCGTCTGCGTGACACCTCCTCTTCTCACCAGCGTATCTCTATCGTTGAGGTGATGGGCCGTTATTGCGGCGACCTGACGTTGGCGGCGGCTATTGCTGGCGGCTGTGAGTTTATCGTGGTGCCGGAAGTTGAATTTAATCGCGAAGATCTGGTGGCCGAAATCAAAGCCGGGATCGCGAAAGGGAAAAAACACGCTATCGTCGCTATTACTGAGCATATGTGCGATGTTGACGAACTGGCGCACTTTATTGAAAAAGAAACGGGCCGTGAGACGCGTGCGACGGTGCTCGGCCACATTCAGCGCGGTGGTTCCCCGGTACCTTACGATCGCATTCTGGCTTCCCGTATGGGCGCGTATGCTATTGACCTGCTGCTGGAAGGCCATGGCGGTCGTTGTGTCGGTATCCAGAATGAGCAGCTTGTTCATCATGACATCATCGATGCAATTGAAAACATGAAGCGTCCGTTCAAAAGCGACTGGATGGAGTGCGCGAAAAAACTGTACTGATTGTTTTTGCGCGCCTGATGGCGCTACGCTTATCAGGCCTACAGGTTGCAGAAACGTGTAGGCCGGATTAGGCGCTAGCCGCCATCCGGCAATCCCTCAGATTTATTCCTCGAAGTTATAGCCAATCTTTTTTTTATTCTTTAATGTTTGGATCTCTTTCTGGCACGCTTTGCTCATCACAACACAACATAAGCGAGTCGGGCGATGAAAAAGTGGGGCGTGGGGTTCACATTATTGCTGGCGTCAACCAGCATTCTGGCAAAGGATATTCAGTTACTTAACGTATCATACGATCCAACGCGTGAGCTGTACGAGCAGTACAACAAAGCGTTTAGCGCGCACTGGAAGCAGGAAACCGGCGACAACGTCGTGATCCGTCAATCGCACGGCGGTTCGGGTAAACAGGCGACTTCCGTTATTAACGGCATTGAAGCCGATGTCGTGACGCTGGCGCTGGCTTACGATGTGGACGCTATTGCGGAACGTGGTCGTATCGATAAAAACTGGATTAAGCGTCTGCCGGATAACTCAGCACCTTACACCTCCACCATCGTTTTCCTGGTCCGTAAAGGCAATCCAAAACAAATTCATGACTGGAACGATCTGATTAAACCCGGTGTGTCGGTGATTACGCCAAACCCGAAAAGCTCTGGCGGCGCACGCTGGAACTATCTGGCGGCATGGGGCTACGCCCTGCACCACAACAATAACGATCAGGCCAAAGCGCAGGACTTTGTCAAAGCCCTGTTTAAAAACGTTGAAGTGCTGGACTCCGGCGCGCGCGGCTCAACCAATACTTTCGTTGAACGCGGTATCGGTGATGTGCTGATCGCCTGGGAAAACGAAGCGCTACTGGCGACGAACGAACTGGGTAAAGATAAATTCGAGATAGTGACCCCGAGTGAATCTATTCTCGCAGAGCCGACCGTTTCCGTGGTCGACAAAGTGGTGGAAAAGAAAGACACCAAAGCGGTAGCGGAAGCCTACCTGAAGTATCTCTACTCGCCGGAAGGGCAGGAGATAGCAGCGAAAAACTTCTACCGTCCGCGCGATGCTGACGTGGCGAAAAAATACGACGATGCGTTTCCGAAGCTGAAGCTGTTCACCATTGACGAGGTGTTTGGCGGCTGGGCGAAGGCGCAAAAAGATCACTTCGCTAATGGCGGTACGTTCGACCAAATCAGCAAACGCTAAACCGTTTATAAACCCGGTAACGTATTATGTTACCGGGTTTTTTCTTTGCCACAATTTTGCGTTACTCTTCCCCGTCTATGGGTCACAGGGAACGCATATCATGAAAAAAACAGGCTACTTTTTACTGGCGGTGATAGTGATTGTCGCCGCGGCGGGCGTCGGTTACTGGAAATTTTCCGGCAACCCTGATGCATTACGGGAAATCGTGCTTGAACAATGCCTGCCCGATCAGTTACAGCATCAAAACCCAGCGCCGTGCGCGGAAGTCAAACCTCGCGCTGGCTATGTCGTCTTTAAAGATCGTCACGGTCCGTTGCAATATTTATTGATGCCCACCTACCGTATCAACGGTACAGAAAGCCCGCTATTGCTGGAACCCGCTACGCCCAACTTTTTCTGGCTGGCCTGGCAGGCTCGCGGCTATATGAGTAAAAAATACGGGCATGATATTCCGGATAGCGCGGTCTCGCTGGCGATTAATTCGCGGCTTGGTCGTTCACAGGACCATTTGCATATCCATATTTCTTGCATCCGTCCTGACGTTCGGGAACAACTGGATAACGATCTCACGCGCATCAGCACTCGCTGGCTTCCGCTGCCGGGTGGCCTGATGGGGCATGAATACCTGGCGCGCCGGGTAACCGAGAGCGAACTGGCGCAGCGTAGTCCGTTTATGATGCTGGCGGAAGAGGTGCCGGAAGCGCGCGATCATATGGGACGCTATGCGCTGGCGGTGGTACGCCAAAGCGACGACTCTTTTGTTCTGCTGGCGACCGAGCGTAACCTGCTGACGCTTAATCGCGCATCGGCGGAAGAGATTCAGGACCATAGTTGCGCCATTTTGTCTTCCCGCTGATTTTCGTTACACCCCCTTGCTCATTATCTTATTGATTCTTATCCCGGTTTAAAACTGGGGTAAGATCGTGTCTATAAAAATATGTGAAACCGATCAAAAGATATAAAGGTATACCTTTATATCTTTTGATGGTTCGTTACACTCTCTTCATAGCCTCCATAGATTGTCTGGTGGATGGCTTATATATAAAAACGTTTTTATTTCATGTAGTGACATCATTAATTGTTCACCAGATTTGCGCTGTTAAGCGTAAAGGAATATCAACATGAAACTTTCTATCGTGGAAAAAATCGGCTTCGGCGCGGGAGATATGGCGATAAACGTTGTGATTATCGCCATGCAGCTGCTCCTCGCCTATTTCTATACCGATATCTACGGCCTGAGCGCCGCTGATGTTGGCGTACTGTTTGTGGTTGTGCGGATGATTGATGCCATTATCGATCCGGCCATGGGGGTTCTGACCGATAAACTGAATACGCGCTGGGGGCGTTACCGCCCGTGGCTGCTGTGGTTTGCTATTCCTTTTGGTTTCGCCGTGTATTTGATGTTTATTACGCCTGATATGGCTTATATGGCCAAGCTGGCGTGGGCCTATGGCACCTATATTCTTATGACCCTGGTCTATACCGCGATCACCATTCCCTATATTTCGATGATTGGCGTGATTACCAGCGACCCCGTCGAACGGTTAAGCGCCAACGGTTATCGCTTTGTGATGACCAAGATTGCCGCTTTTCTGGTGACTATCGTCGTACCGATGCTTGCCGTCTGGCTGGGGCAGGGCAACAAGGCGCTGGGTTACCAGTTTTCGATGGGGCTGATGGGGGCGATGGGCGCCTTGCTGTTTATCTTCTGTTTTCTTACCACGCGTGAACGCAGCGAGCCGGAAATTACGTCGTTATCGGTGGGGAAACAGTTTAAATATCTGTTACGCAACGATCAGTGGATTATTCTCGGCGTTGTTATTCTGCTGCTGATGTGCGGTTATGTTATTCGCGGTTCCGTTGCCGCTTATTACGCCAAGTATTATCTGAACGGCGGAGATAGCCTGATTTCACCCTTCCTGACTACCGGCGTCGTGGCCTCTATTTTAGCGATGATCGCCACCACCTGGATAACCAAGTTCTGGGACAAAATCAAGATGTTCCGCTACACCCAGATTATTACCTTTATCCTGAGCGCGCTGATGTATTTCTCCGTCGGGCGTGAAAATCTTGTCCTCGCCTTTGCGTTCTATTTTCTTATTAATTTCTTCTGCGATATGCAAATGCCGGTGTTCTGGTCCTCTATCGCCGAAGCGGTGGATTACGGAGAAAAGAAAACCGGTCTGCGCGTTTCCGGGTTGGCGTTTGGCGGCATCCTCTTCTTCCAGAAGTTTGGGATGGGGATCGCGGGCGGGATACTCGGATTCCTGCTGAGCCACTTTGGCTATCAGGCCGATGTTGAACAGAGCGCGCGTTCGCTCACCGGTATTGCGCTGATGATGACGCTCATTCCGGCTCTGTTTCACCTTGCGGTTGGGCTGCTTATGAAAAAGTATCTGATTAACAACGAATATTATCGTGATATTCAGCTTGCCCTGGCGCAGAAACAGGCATAAGGAGGCGCAAATGAAGGCCATGAATAAGGTTTGGGTTATCGGCGATGCCTCCGTTGACCTGGTGCCGGAAAAACAGAACAGCTATCTGAAATGCCCCGGCGGAGCGTCGGCGAACGTGGGGGTATGCGTTGCCAGGCTGGGCGGAGAGTGCGGTTTTATTGGCTGTCTTGGTGACGATGACGCCGGCCGCTTCCTGCGCCAGGTTTTTCAGGATAACGGCGTGGATGTCACGTTTCTAAGGCTGGATGCGGACCTGACCAGCGCGGTGCTGATCGTCAACCTGACGGCTGACGGGGAACGCAGCTTTACCTATCTGGTGCATCCGGGGGCTGATACCTACGTTTCGCCGCAGGATTTGCCGCCGTTCAGGCAGCACGAATGGTTTTACTTCAGCTCAATTGGCCTCACCGACAGGCCCGCTCGCGAGGCGTGCCTTGAGGGAGCGAGAAGAATGCGTGAAGCGGGTGGTTACGTACTGTTTGACGTCAATCTGCGCAGCAAGATGTGGCGCAATACCGATGAAATCCCTGAACTGATCGCCCGGTCCGCCGCGCTGGCTTCTATCTGCAAAGTCTCGGCAGATGAGCTGTGCCAGCTCAGCGGGGCCAGCCACTGGCAGGATGCGCGTTATTACCTGCGCGATCTGGGCTGCGACACCACCATTATTTCGTTGGGGGCCGATGGCGCTCTGTTGATTACCGCCGAGGGGGAGTTCCATTTCCCCGCACCGCGCGTCGATGTTGTCGATACCACGGGAGCCGGTGATGCTTTTGTCGGCGGACTGTTGTTCACCCTTTCCCGCGCAAATTGCTGGAACCATGCCCTGCTGGCGGAGGCCATCAGCAATGCCAACGCCTGCGGCGCCATGGCGGTAACGGCAAAGGGCGCAATGACCGCTTTACCGTTTCCTGACCAACTCAACACTTTTCTTTCCAGCCATTCGCTGGCACAAGCCATGACCGTGAAATAAGGAGTCATCATGCACGTTGATCAAAACAAAATACTGGGATGCCTGGTGGGCGCCGCCGCCGCGGACGCGATGGGAGCCGCGACGGAAGTACGCACCCAGCAGCAAATAAAAGACTATTTTGGCGGCTGGGTGACGACCTTTCAAAAACCGCCAGCAGACACGTTTGGCCGCTGCAACGAAGCGGGGATGTGCACGGATGATTTTATTCAGGCGAAGTACATCATGGATGCGCTGCTGCGCCATCAGCGTGAAGTCAGCGACGAAGCGATGCGCGAAGCTTTCCAGCAGTGGCTGGATTACCCGTACTACGCCAACTTTACCGGCCCGACGACGCGTGCGGCAATGAAGGCAATATTCAATGATAACCGCGCCTCTTTACAGGGTGAGCTGGAAGGCGAGAAACAGTCGGTACAGATTATTAATAAGGGTAACGCGGAGGCAACGAACGGCGCCGCCATGAAGATTTGGCCAGCGGCGGTGCTGCATCCGGGTGATATTGACGCGGCGATTGCCTGCGCGCTGCAGATTTGCCGCTTTACCCATAATAACGTGCTGGCGATGTCCGGCGCAGCGGCGATGGCGGCGGCAACCAGCGAGGCGTTAAGAGCGCAGACCAACGCAGACAGCATTATTGCCGCCGGTATTTACGGTGCGCAAAAGGGCTATCTGCTGGCGCAGGAGCAAGGGGCGATGATGGTGGCAGGTCCTTCCGTTGCCCGACGCATTGAGCTGGCCGTAGATATCGGTAAACGTCATCGCCATTGGGAAACGGCGGTGGTGGAACTTGCTGATATTATTGGCTCCGGGCTGCACGTGAGTGAAGCGGTGCCGGCGGCCTTTGGCCTGTTCGCGTGTTGTCCGAATTCTGCCGTAGATGCTATTATCTCCGGCGTTAATATCGGCAATGATACTGATACTGTCGCCACCATGGTCGGGGCGATTTCCGGCGCATTCCATGGCGTGGAGGCTTTTCCCGCCGATTATTTAACGACTTTGGATCGTATGAATCATTTCGATTTGGCAGAACTGGCCAGGCAAATCGCAGGGTAGCGAATTCACCCTGCCGGGGACGGTAAAACGTCCCCTGCTGGCGAAGACGTGAGGTGCGCAGCTTGCAGGTTGATAAAACGAGCTTTACTCCGCTTTATAAGCAACTATTTTTTATCATCTGTCAGCAGATTCAAAATGGATCCCTGCCTTTAGGCAGCCAGCTGCCGACGCAAAAAGAGATTGCCAGAGCCTACAACGTCTCGCTGATTGTGGTTAAACAGGCCTGGAGCGAATTAATCAATGCGGGTATTATTTCCTCCCAGCGCGGGAGTGGTTCGGTGGTGTGCTCGGTACCGGAAGGCGTGAGCTACGGGCACACGTTTCGCGGTATTACCCGCGATCTCCAGGACGCCAGCGTGGCGATTGAGAACCGTATTCTGGAAATCGCGCCGCGCCGCGCGCGCGACGCTCAGGCAGACGGCTTGAGCCTGCCCGCACAGCATCACTATCTCTATATTTCGCGTATTCGTTGCCTGAATAACCGTCCGTTTAACCATGAAAAGATCTATCTCGATCTTAGCTTCTTTCCCGATCTGCAACTTACACCGCAGGCGCTGGAGCATACGTCGCTTTATTCGTTATTAAACGTCACAAGCGACTCGGCGATAGAAAAAGTTGAGGCGATTTTACCTTCCGCTGACCTGTGCGAAAAATTGCAAATCGCCGCCAATAAACCGCTGTTATCCGTCGCCAGACAGACGTTTCAGGCCGGGAAGGACAGCCCTTTTGAGTATTGCCGCTATTACGTGCTGTCTGAATACTTTGGTGAAATTCATTATCACTGATCTGTCCGCTTAATCTTGCGATAACCCCACTATATCTGGCGTTTACCTGCCTGACTGTCCGTCGTATTCTTGCTGAAAAAATCGTCAGGAGACAGGTATGTCGCTCTGGTTGCCCTATCCTCTGTTCCTCCCGTCCATCATCGTTGGCGTTACTATCCTTCTGTGGGCGACTTCGCTACTGCCGGAGTTTATGACCGCACTGCTATTTTTTGCTGCTGTGGTGGCGATGGGACCAGGGAAAGTTCCTGCGCGGGCGGGGATGCTGTGATGTATCGCGCTGGCGGTGGTACGCCAAAGCGATGGCTCTTTTGTCTTGCTGGCGACCGAGCGTAATTTACTGATCTTCAATCGCGCTTCTGCCGAGGAAATTCAGGATCATCAGTGTGATATCTTGAACCAACAGGTCATCAAATGACAGCTTGATATTGCATTAACGAATGCCGTTTGGAGGCCGGACAAGGCTCTCGTGGCGCTATCCGGCAAAATCTGGCGATGGCGCGGGCGTTACCAGGTCGGTGGATCTGCGGGGTGGCTGTCATTTTCCAGATGCGGCGATTTAATAAACACGCCTTTCCAGGGTTTATCGCCGTTATTAATGAGATAATGCGCCTCCCCAGGTTCGCACTGTAAAACATCTCCAGTTTGCAGGATATGAGGTGTTCCTTCCAGATACAGGCACACTTCACCGCTTAGGGTATAAAAAACCTCACAAGCGGTATTATGGCGATGGTTAGGGAATGACTGCCCTGGTTGTAGTATGACGACGCCCATATCGCAGCCCGGCCCACGGATTAAGTATTTAGGGCCATTATCGCCAAAGCGGTATTCATGATTCTTCTCATTCGTTTTTTGCATGCTTATTCTCCTGTTACAGGCCTGGCGCTTTCCAGAGGGATGTCGTTAAGCCACCATCGACCAGCGCGCGTTGATCCTGATAAACGGCCTGCCATTTTTCTCTGGCCTGCTGATAGACAGCGAAATTTTCAGGATTAGGTTTATGCTCCCGATCCCAGCGCACTAGCTTTTCTCCCGTTTCCGCCAGCGATGGCCAGATACCCACGCCAACGCCTGCGGCAATAGCGCACCCTAGCGCGGTAGCTTCTTTGACGACAGGTACGTGAACGGTGAGTCCCGTAACGTCGGCAAGGATTTGGCTCCATAATTTGCCTTTAGATCCTCCGCCGGCAAAAACCAGCGAGTCGGCCTGTACGCCGGAAAACGCGGCAATTTGCTGTAAATTGCAGGCGGAAACAATGGCGGCATTCTCTTCCAGCGCGCGAAATAGGGTCGCTTTATTACACTTTTCAGGATCGATAGACAGATTGATAAACGACGGCGCGGCATGGTACCAGCGTTTAAAACGCATAACGTCAGAGAAGATGGGCATCACACCGTACGCGCCGGGAGGAACCCGGCTGGCCATATCTTCCAGCAGGGAATACGCATCAATACCTAACCTTTCAGCGATTAGTTTTTCCTCGGCGCAAAAGGCGTCGCGGAACCAACGCATCGTTAACCCAGTAAAAAAGCTAATAGACTCGGTTTGTACCATACCGGGGATCACATGAGGATTGATGCGAACGTTCATGTTTGGGTCGGTGACCGGCGCGGGAAGATTGACCACCTGTTGCCAGAAGGTTCCGCCCAGCACGGCCGTTTGCGCCGGGCGTACGACGCCCAGCCCCAGACAGCCTAACTGCACATCGCCGCCGCCAACGATGACCGGCGTACCCGCTTGCAGGTCGCACTGTTCAGCCGCTTTCTGTGAAATGTGACCGAGCAGCGTCCCGGTTTCTTTTACCGGCGAGAGAATGTCAGAACGCAGGCCCGCCATCTGTAACAGACTACGTTTCCAGTTGCGGGTCACCAGATCCAATAACCCCGTCGTGCCTGCGTTGGAGGGATCGACCGCCAGTTCGCCGCTGAGCATAAAGGCCATCCAGTCGCTGATCATAGTGACGGTTGACGCGCGATGATAAATATCCGGACGATGGTGGGCAAGCCAGAGCAGACGCGGAATAGCGCTGAGCGCCAGCGTTTGCCCGGAGCAACGATAAACTTCCTCCTCAAAGGTGTTATCGTGCAGCTCTTTTAATTCACTGACTTCGTGCGCCGCGCGGGCGTCAACATTAGCGCAGGCCCAAATTGGTTCGCCGTTACTGTCATAAATAACAATGCCTTCACGCATCGAGCAGGCCGATACGGCAGCGATAGCCGTTGCAGGGATGGCGGCTTTCTGTAGTGCCTGACGGATACACTGGCAAGCCAGTTGCCAGTTTTTGGCAAGATCAAACTCCATCGAACCAGGCACATCCGGCACGGCCAGATGCTGCCATTCCGCTTGACCGACAGCTATTTGCTTTCCTTGTAGATCAAAAATTACTGCTCTGACGCTACCGGTACCGGCGTCAAGAGCCATCAGGTAATGTCCTGATTCAGTATGGGTACAGAGTCGAGCCATTTTTTTATCCTCGGCTATTTTTACATCGTTACATAAAATCCTGTCAGTTATTGTTTATTGAATTGAGGTAAGTGTTATTTTATTTTTTATTTTTCAATAAGTTGAATTATTTTCCCTGCGGTTTTCTGATCGGTAACCAGCGCATTGATATAGTTACCGCGCATAGCGGCAATAATAGCTTCTGCTTTTTGTTCGCCGCCGGCGACGCCAATCACGGTTGGGATCGTGGAAAGTGAATTTAACTTCAGGCCAATTAATTCGTTATGGATTTTGATGCCTGGAATAATTTCGCCATGAGCATCAAAAAAATAGCCCAGAATATCGCCTACTGCGCCTTTGCGGCCAATCATGAGTTGTTCACCCTGAGTGATATAGCCGGATTTTAAGATACTGGCTTGATCTTTCTGGTTAATTGCCCCAATCCCCACGATGGCGGCATCGGCAGCTTGCGCTGTGAGCATCACATCCCGCACGCTATTTTCATTGCGCAGCGTGCAGGCAATTTCCTGCGATGATGCGCGCAGCGGCGCGGGCATAATACTTACGCTACAAGCGGCATCAAGCTGGCCTATTCCGGTCATATACGGCCCCACGCCGCCGGATAACGTGACCAGTCGGATTTGTTGCGCCGAGATAAATCCGCTGAGGCGTTTTAATGTGGTCATCGTGGCTTCGCCAAAGCCGACGGCCAGCAGTTGCTGTGGCCGCAGTGACTCCATCAACATATGGGCGGCGCCGATTCCTAAGCGCAGACCAATATCGGCATCGGGTAATGCCGGCAGCACGCGGATATTCTGCAATGCGAAGTGGTTGCGCAAGGCATTTTCATACTCAAGACACCCTTCGAAGCGGGAGTTGATTTGTACGCGAATAATACCGGACTGATGCCCTTTCTCCAGCAGACGAGAAACCTTTAGCCGGGTTAGCCCCAGACGCTCGCTGATTTCACTCTGCGTCAATCCATCGTGATAGTAGAACCAGGCAATACGCGCCACCTGCTCTTCTTCGCACATTCCATAATCAGATACCAACGTATTATCGCTCATTGTCATAACCTGGCTTTACTTTGAACATTTCTAAATCATTAACACAATTGTTCAGTTATCACTCCGAAATAACCGTGATTAACGCCACAAAAACGCGTCAAATCTGAACATTTATCATCTAAAAATTCATTTATTCAGAAAACGTGATCTGGATGAGAGTTTTTTGACCAAATAACTACTACCGTTTTGAACAATTTCTTTTTCAAAAAACATTTGTTCAGTCCCGTCAGTCAACATTGAGGGAGCGGAGGCAACATGCAAATCAGTCACAATACTGCATCCCCTCTGATTTGTGTGCAGAACATTTATAAAAGTTATTCCGGCGTCGAAGTACTAAAGGGAATTGACTTTACTCTGCATGCGGGAGAGGTGCACGCATTGCTTGGCGGCAATGGTGCGGGTAAATCAACATTAATGAAGATTATTGCCGGTATAGTCCCGCCAGATGGAGGGACTATCGATATTGCTGGTGTGCGTTGCAGTCATTTAACGCCTCTGAAGGCGCACCAGTATGGCATTTACCTGGTTCCCCAGGAGCCTCTGTTATTTCCGAGTTTATCTGTGCGGGAAAATATCTTGTTTGGCTTGCAGGGACGTCAGGCCTCCACGGAAAAAATGCAGCAGCTATTAAAGGCGATGGGATGCCAACTCGATCCGGCGAGCGCTGCGGGTACGCTTGATGTTGCAGACCGCCAGATCGTTGAAATTATGCGCGGCTTGATGCGCGACTCGCGAATCTTAATTCTTGATGAGCCCACGGCGTCGTTAACGCCAGCCGAAACTGACCGGTTATTTACGCGTCTGCAAGAGTTGCTGAAAAAGGGTGTCGGAATTGTATTTATTTCTCATAAGCTGCCAGAAATTAGACAGTTAGCTCACTGCGTTAGCGTGATGCGTGACGGTAAAATCGCATTATTCGGAAAAACGCATGACCTTTCTACCGACGAGATTATTCAAGCTATCACCCCGGCAACGCAGGGCGTCAGTCTTTCCGCGAGTCAAAAGTTGTGGCTGGAATTGCCTGGCAGCCGCCCGCAGAACGAACGCGGCGCGACGGTATTAGCGCTGGAGTCACTGACGGGCGAAGGTTTTATGAATATCAACCTTGAGGTGCGGGCAGGCGAAATCCTTGGTCTGGCCGGGTTGGTCGGCGCGGGACGCACAGAACTGGCTGAAACGCTGTACGGTATTAGACCGGTCAATGCGGGGCGGATGCTGTTCAATGGTGAAGAAATTAACGCCCTGACAACCCAACAGCGGTTGCAGCTCGGCCTGGTCTATTTGCCGGAAGATCGGCAGTCATCCGGGCTGTATCTTGACGCTTCCCTGGCATGGAATGTCTGTTCGCTGACCCACAACCAAAAAGGATTTTGGATAAAGCCCCAGCGGGATAACGCCACCCTTGAACGTTACCACCGCGCGTTAAATATCAAACTCAATAATGCCGAACAGGCGGCGCGTACTTTATCCGGCGGTAACCAGCAAAAAGTATTGATTGCCAAATGCCTGGAAGCCTCTCCGCAATTACTGATTGTCGATGAACCGACCCGCGGTGTCGATGTCTCCGCCCGCAGCGATATTTATCAGCTGTTGCGCAGTATCGCGCAACAAAATGTCGCGGTGCTGTTTATTTCCTCCGATCTGGAAGAGATAGAGCAGATGGCCGATCGCGTATATGTCATGCACCAGGGGGAACTGGGGGGGCCTGCGTTATGCGGCGAGGAAATTAACGTTGATACCATCATGCACGTTGCGTTTGGCGAACATGGTGCGTCGGAGGCAACATGTTGAAATTCATCCAAAATAATCGGGAAGCGACGGCGCTGCTGGCAATAGTCTGTTTATTCGTGTTTCCTGGCGCGCTGGATAGCCAGTATTTGAGCGTGCAAACGCTGACAATGGTTTTCAGTAGCGCGCAAATTTTGATGCTGTTGGCGATTGGCGCGACGATGGTAATGCTCACCCGCAATATTGATGTATCGGTGGGCTCGACGACAGGCATGTGCGCGGTATTGCTGGGAGTGATGTTAAACGCCGGCTATAGCCTGCCGGTCGCCTGCCTGGCCACACTAATATTAGGAATTGTCGCCGGATTTTTTAATGGCGTACTGGTTGCCTGGTTGAAGATACCCGCCATTGTCGCCACGCTGGGAACGCTGGGCTTGTATCGTGGGATCATGCTGCTATGGACAGGGGGGAAATGGATTGAAGGATTACCCGCAGGCTTAAAGCAACTCTCTGCTCCGGTGTTTCTGGGAATTTCCGCAATCGGCTGGTTTACCCTGGTGTTAGCGCTGCTTATGGCCTGGCTCCTGGCGAAAACCGCCTTTGGCCGCAATTTTTACGCCACCGGAGATAACCTGCAGGGCGCCCGGCAATTGGGTGTCCGTACCGAGATGGTACGCATCATGGCATTTTCACTTAATGGCGGTATGGCGGCATTGGCTGGAATCGTGTTTGCCTCGCAGATTGGCTTCATTCCCAATCAAACCGGCACGGGGCTGGAAATGAAAGCCATCGCGGCCTGCGTATTGGGGGGAATTAGCCTGTTAGGTGGGTCAGGCACGGTCATCGGCGCTATTCTCGGCGCTTATTTTCTTACGCAAATCGATAGTGTGTTAGTGCTGCTGCGTATCCCCGCCTGGTGGAACGATTTTATTGCCGGCCTGGTATTGTTGGGCGTACTGGTATTCGATGGGCGGCTGCGTTGCGCATTACAACGCAATCTGCGCCGCCAGAAATATGCCCGTTTTATATCACCACCCACTCCACTACAGGCGGAAGCAAAAACGCACGCACAACAGAATAAAAACAAAGAGGTGGCATGATGAATCCATGGCGACGCTATAGCTGGGAAATTGCGCTGGCAGCCTTATTGATCTTTGAAATTCTGGCTTTCGGTGTGATTAATCCACGTTTATTAGATATTAATGTCTTACTTTTTAGCACTAGCGATTTTATTTGTATCGGTATTGTCGCTTTGCCGCTAACAATGGTTATTGTCAGCGGTGGTATGGATATTTCATTTGGTTCTACAATCGGGCTATGCGCGATTACCCTGGGTGTGCTGTTTCAGCTCGGTATGCCGCTACCTTTAGCGATTATTATTACCCTACTACTTGGCGCAATATGTGGGCTGATAAATGCCGGACTTATTATTTATACCGGCGTAAACCCGTTGGTGATTACCCTGGGAACCATGTATTTATTTGGTGGTAGCGCATTATTGTTATCTGGTATGGCTGGCGCCACGGGTTATGAAGGTATTGGTGGATTTCCCACAGCGTTCACTGACTTTGCCAATATTTCATTTCTTGGTATTCCCATGCCGCTTATTTTTTTTCTTGTGTGCTGTCTGTTTTTCTGGCTGCTCATGCATCGCACGCATATGGGACGCAACGTTTTCCTGATTGGCCAGAGCGCCCGTGTCGCGCAGTACAGCGCGATCCCGGTGAATCGCACGTTGTATACCGTGTATGCCATGACCGGATGCGCCTCCGCGATCGCCGCCGTATTACTGGTTTCTTACTTTGGCTCCGCACGTTCGGATCTGGGCGCCTCTTTCCTGATGCCGGCCATTACGGCGGTTGTGCTGGGAGGCGCCAATATTTATGGCGGCTCCGGGTCGATTATGGGGTCCGCGTTGGCGGCGCTGCTGGTGGGATTTTTACAGCAGGGGCTACAGATGGCCGGAGTGCCGAATCAAATTTCCAGCGCATTGTCCGGTGCGCTTCTCATTGTTGTTGTCGTTGGTCGTTCCGTCAGTTTGCATCGTCACCAAATCCTTGAATGGTACTCACGCCGTCGCAATGCGCATCAGGCATGATTTCCTTTTGAAATTTATGGAGAAAAAAATGGCAAGACACAGCATTAAAATGATCGCCTTACTCACTGCGTTTGGTCTGGCATCTGCGGCAATGACCGTGCAGGCGGCAGAGCGGATTGCTTTTATTCCCAAGCTGGTTGGCGTGGGCTTTTTTACCAGCGGCGGCAATGGCGCGCAGGAAGCGGGAAAAGCGCTGGGCATTGACGTAACTTACGATGGCCCTACAGAGCCCAGCGTCTCAGGCCAGGTTCAACTGGTGAATAACTTTGTCAATCAGGGGTATGACGCCATTATCGTTTCTGCCGTTTCGCCTGACGGCCTGTGCCCGGCGTTGAAGCGGGCAATGCAAAGAGGCGTGAAAATATTAACCTGGGATTCCGATACCAAGCCGGAGTGCCGTTCTTACTATATCAATCAAGGGACGCCAAAACAGCTCGGCAGCATGCTGGTAGAGATGGCCGCTCATCAGGTGGACAAAGAGAAAGCGAAAGTCGCTTTCTTCTATTCCAGCCCAACGGTGACCGACCAGAACCAGTGGGTAAAAGAAGCTAAAGCCAAAATTAGCCAGGAACATCCGGGGTGGGAGATAGTCACTACCCAGTTTGGCTATAACGATGCCACGAAATCGCTCCAGACGGCGGAAGGTATCATCAAAGCGTATCCCGATCTGGATGCCATCATCGCGCCTGACGCTAACGCTTTACCTGCTGCGGCACAGGCGGCGGAGAACCTTAAACGCAATAATCTCGCGATTGTTGGTTTTAGTACGCCGAATGTAATGCGCCCTTATGTTCAGCGCGGCACTGTTAAAGAGTTTGGCCTGTGGGATGTCGTCCAACAGGGAAAAATTTCCGTATATGTCGCCAATGCGTTGCTGAAAAATATGCCAATGAATGTCGGTGATTCACTGGATATTCCCGGCATCGGCAAAGTCACCGTTTCACCTAATAGTGAGCAGGGATATCACTATGAGGCAAAAGGTAACGGCATTGTGTTATTGCCGGAGCGTGTCATTTTCAACAAAGACAATATCGACAAATATGATTTCTGATAACTGTTATGTATCGACGGAGTAAAGAATGGCTGATTTAGATGATATTAAAGATGGCAAAGATTTTCACACCGATAAACCACAAACTAACACTTTGTTCGCATTAAAAGGCTGTGGCGCGCTGGATTGGGGAATGCAGTCCAGACTGGCGAGGATTTTTAACCCCAAAACCAGAAAAACGGTCATGCTGGCCTTTGACCATGGATATTTCCAGGGGCCGACAACCGGACTTGAGCGTATTGATATCAATATTGCGCCGCTCTTTGAATATGCTGATGTCTTAATGTGTACTCGCGGCATATTACGCAGTGTGGTACCTCCGGCAATCAATAAACCAGTCGTTTTACGCGCGTCCGGGGCGAATTCTATTCTCACTGAATTAAGCAATGAGGCGGTTGCGGTGGCGATGGATGACGCTGTGCGGTTGAATAGCTGTGCTGCTGCCGCACAGGTTTATATTGGTAGTGAGCATGAACATCAGTCGATTAAAAATATTATTCAACTGATTGATGCCGGGTTACGCGTCGGGATGCCAATAATGGCAGTGACCGGGGTGGGTAAAGATATGGCTCGCGACCAGCGTTATTTTTCACTGGCAACGCGTATCGCTGCGGAAATGGGGGCGCAAATTATCAAAACGTATTATGTCGATAAAGGTTTTGAGCGTATTGCGGCAGGTTGTCCGGTGCCGATTGTCATCGCCGGCGGTAAAAAACTGCCTGAACGTGAAGCATTGGAAATGTGCTATCAGGCGATTGACCAGGGGGCTTCTGGCGTAGATATGGGGCGTAATATATTCCAGTCAGAAGATCCGGTAGCCATGATTAAAGCGGTACATGCTGTCGTTCATCATAACGAAACAGCAGAGCGTGCTTATGAGCTGTTTTTGAGTGAGAAAAGTTAAATGAGATCGCTTCCCCATCTTTTACCGATGCGAGGAGATGGGGATGACTGTTATTTTATTTGGAATAATCAGGGGGTTAATGATGCACGTTACGCTGGTTGAAATTAACGTTCATGATGACAAGGTTGAACAATTTATCGATGTTTTTCGGCAGAATCATCTGGGCTCAATTAAAGAGCCGGGTAACTTGCGTTTTGATGTTCTGCAGGATCCGCAGGTGCTTACGCGATTTTATATTTATGAAGCCTACGTTGATGAACAGGCCGTCGCTTTTCACAAGACAACGCCACACTACAAAACTTGCGTGGAGCAGCTTGAACCGTTGATGACCGGTCCGCGGACAAAAAAAGTTTTTATGGGTTTGATGCCTTAAGGAGCGCTCATGAACAGCCAGTTTGCCGGATTAACGCGCGAAGCATGTGTGGCATTGTTAGCGTCATATCCGCTTAGTGTGGGTATTCTGGCAGGGCAGTGGATTGCGTTGCATCGCTATCTGCAACAGTTGGAAGCGCTAAACCAGCCGCTGTTGCATTTGGATTTGATGGATGGTCAATTTTGCCCGCAGTTTACCGTTGGGCCATGGGCAGTTGGGCAACTGCCGCAAACCTTTATCAAAGATGTTCATTTGATGGTAGCGGATCAATGGACGGCGGCGCAAGCCTGCGTGAAGGCGGGCGCACACTGCATCACGCTTCAGGCTGAAGGCGATATTCATCTGCATCATACGCTAAGCTGGCTTGGTCAGCAGACCGTGCCCGTTATTGGCGGTGAAATGCCGGTGATCCGGGGGATTAGTTTATGCCCGGCAACGCCTCTGGATGTCATTATCCCCATTCTGAGCGACGTTGAGGTTATTCAACTACTGGCAGTAAACCCTGGATACGGCAGTAAAATGCGCTCCAGTGATTTGCACGAGCGCGTGGCGCAGCTTCTCTGTCTACTTGGTGATAAACGCGAAGGTAAAATTATCGTTATTGATGGGTCGTTAACGCAGGATCAGTTGCCTTCGCTGATTGCACAGGGCATCGATCGTGTTGTTTCTGGTAGTGCGTTATTTCGTGATGATCGGCTGGTTGAGAATACGCGGAGCTGGAGGGCGATGTTTAAGGTTGCCGGGGATACTACTTTCTTACCCTCCACAGCATAAATGCCGGATGGCGGCTTTACCTTATCAGGCCTACATAAGCACTCGGCTGGTAGGCCTGATAAGCGCAGCGCCATCAGACATTGATTGGCAATTAAGCCTGTTTAGCAGCTTCTGCTGCTTTCACGATCACCGCGAAGGCGTCAGCTTTCAGAGAAGCGCCGCCTACCAGTGCGCCGTCGATGTCCGGCTGCGCGAACAGTTCGGCGGCGTTGGAGGCATTAACAGAACCGCCGTACTGGATAATAACCTGTTCAGCGATTTTCGCGTCAGCTTTAGCAATGTGGTCACGGATGAATTTGTGCACTGCCTGCGCCTGCGCAGGAGTTGCAGATTTACCGGTACCGATCGCCCATACGGGTTCGTAAGCGATAACCGCGCCTTCAAAGGCTGCCGCGCCCTGCGTTTTCAGTACCGCGTCGATCTGGCGTGCGCATACTTCTTCTGTTTTGCCCGCTTCGTTTTCCGCTTCGGTTTCACCGATGCACAGTACCGGCGTCAGACCTTGTTCTTTCAGTACGGCGAATTTTTTGGCGATCAGCTCGTCAGATTCTTTGTGATAAGTACGACGCTCGGAGTGGCCGATAATAATGTACTGCGCGCCGATATCCTTCAGCATTTCAGCCGAAGTTTCACCGGTGAATGCGCCAGACAGATTCAGATCAACGTTCTGCGCGCCCAGCATGATGTGGCTGCCGGCAGCAGCGCGTTTCGCCAGATCGATATACATTTCCGGCGGAGCGATTGCCACGTCGCAGCCTGCTACGCCCGTCAGTTCTTTACGCAGGTTAGCCACCAGTTCGTTTACCATGTGGCGGCTGCCGTTCAGTTTCCAGTTACCCATCACTAAAGGATGTCGCATTTCATTTCTCCACGCTTAGTCAGCGAATTAAGGAAGATGGCCGCTCGTCAGAGCAGCATGGTCTGTGAAACAGTATAGAGATTCATCCCCGGAAAGGCTTTGCTTTTTGTCATCAATTCGCCCCTTCCAGATTTTCAGATAACGTCAGCTTAATCGGTTCAACCGCGAAGGTCAGCCCCTTTTCGCCGTTATCTGCGACAACATAACGTACCGCGCCTTCGGTCTCGGCGTAATAGTGTTTACCTTTACCGGCGATAAGCATCTTTTGCAGTTTTTTCTGGCTTTGCTCTTTTGTCAGTAACGGGGCGACAGTGCGAATAATGGCGGCCATATATTCCAGCGCTTTCGCTTTCGCCGCTTTCTGTTCCGGCCCCTGAATGGGCAGCCAGGTAATCTGCATACTTTTCACTTTGAGCGTACCGCGCTCCAGCGCCGTGGAGGCATACAGATTTTCGTTAATCTTACTGGCGGCGCGGGTCAGATTCGCCTTATCGCGGCTATTCTCAATGGCGCGAAATTCATTGAGCGGCAGATCGGGATTCTGGCGGTTAAAGTTCTCACGAAACTGGCTAATAGAAAGATCAAAGGTTGGCGAGCCCGCCAGCAGATAGGGCGCTGTCGTGGTCGATGAAGAGAGCTGCGCGTGCGCCGTTATGCTGGCGGTGAGAGCAGAAAACAACAGTAAAAACAGAGTACATCCTGGCTTCATCAATCTTACCTTTCGTTAGGACTGCTCACGATTAAAACGATAACTGTCGGGCTTGTCAAAAGGGTAAACTGTAGCGGAAGGCAAAATATAAGGAACTTACATGACCATACAGCAATGGTTATTCTCATTTAAAGGGCGTATCGGACGCCGTGATTTCTGGATTTGGATCGGCCTCTGGTTTGCCGGGATGCTGGCGCTATTTTCGCTGGCGGGGAAAAACCTGCTTGATATCCAAACGGCGGCATTTTGCCTGGTGTGCCTGCTGTGGCCGACCGCCGCCGTCATGGTCAAACGTCTGCATGACCGGGGGCGATCCGGCGCGTGGGCGTTGCTGATGATTCTGGCGTGGATGCTGCTGGCCGGAAACTGGGTGATGCTGCCGGGGATGTGGCAGTGGGTCGTCGGGCGATTTATTCCGACGCTGATCCTGGTGATGATGCTTATCGATCTGGGCGCGTTTGTCGGTGTTCAGGGGGAAAATAAGTTTGGGAAAGCGACACAGGGCGTGAAGTTTAAAGCAGAACCGTAAACGGGCGGTAAACCGTAATTTGCCCGGTGGCGCTGACGCTTACCGGGCCTACAGATTGGTGATGATTTGCAGGCCGGATAAGCCCCAGCCGCCATTCGGTAAAACATCACCAGTAATGTTCAGCCGTCATATGCCCCGGTCGGCGGCGCAGATGTTTAGTCATCTGTCGGGTCTCTTTCAGCAGTTGCTGCGTATCGCGCACCATCTGCGGGTTCCCGCACAGCATGACGTGGCTGGTCTCTTTATCCATCGGCAATCCAACGGCTTTTTCCAGCTCGCCGTTTTCAATGAGCGCTGGCACGCGTCCGGTAAGCGAGCCTGGCACGCTCTCCCGGCTGACCACCGTTTGGATGCGCAGCTTGCCTTCATAACGCTGTTGCAGTTCCAGCATTAGCGGCAGATAGCTTAAATCGGCGGCGAAGCGTGCGGCGTGGACTAAGACCAGATTTTTAAAGCGCGCGACATCCTGGCCATATTGCAGAATAGACAAATACGGGCCAATAGCGGTTCCGGTCGCCAGCATCCATAGCGTCTCGCAGTCAGGCACTTCATCCAGTACAAAGAAACCCGACGCGTCGCTGACCACTTGCACCTCATCGCCAGGTTTTAGCGCCGCCAGCCGCGGGCTGAGCTTTCCTTGCGGCACCGTCACCAGATAAAACTCTAAATTCGGATTGTCAGGCGCATTGACATAGGAATACGCGCGCTGAACGCGCTCGCCATCGATCTCCAGTCCGAGTTTGGTAAATTGGCCTGCAGTAAAAGGATTAATGGGGGCGTGAACGGTCAGGCTGAACAGTGCGTCAGTCCAGTTTTGCACCTTAGTGACTTTACCTGTTACCCAATCGGCCATGGTTTTCTCCTGTTCTGAATCGCTAACCTTATCTTCGTTCGTCAGGAGAAAGATTTCCAGCCCCGCGAGGCTGGAAGGCTCTAACTAACAAATGCGCTAGAGGATATGCGCCTGCACATCCGGATCTTTACGATCAAGATAGTGGATCGACTGAATGCGGCGGATGGTGCGTGATTTGCCGCGGATCAGCAGCGTTTCCGTCGTGGCAATATGGCCTTTCCGGCTAATTCCTTCCAGCAGATCGCCTTTCGTGATGCCGGTCGCGGAGAAAATAACGTTATCGCTACGCGCCATGTCGCCCAGGCATAACGCCTTGCCCGCTTCAATGCCCATTGCTTTGCAGCGCGCCAGTTCCTGTTCGCCAATGCGGCGGTTTTCTTCGCTGTCGCCTTTCACATCATGGCGCGCCAGCAGACGACCCTGCATATCGCCGTCCAGCGCGCGGATCACCGCTGCGGATACCACGCCTTCTGGCGCGCCGCCAATCCCGTACAGCACGTCGACTTCGCTATCCGGCATACAGGTCAGAATTGAGGCCGCGACGTCGCCGTCAGGAATGGCAAACACGCGTACGCCCAGTTTGGCCATCTCTGCGATGACCTCGTCATGACGCGGTTTTGCCAGAATGGTCACGGTCAGATCGCCAAGCGGTTTACCCAGCGCATCCGCGATGTTGCGCAGGTTATCCGCCAGCGGCAGATTGAGATCAATTGCCCCTTTGGCGCCCGGACCGACAATCAGTTTTTCCATATACATATCGGGCGCATTCAGGAAACAGCCTTTATCGCCGACCGCCAGCACCGCCAGCGCGTTCGCCTGACCCATCGCCGTCATGCGCGTGCCCTCAATCGGATCGACGGCGATATCTACCGCATCGCCGTGGCCGGTACCGACTTTCTCGCCGATATAGAGCATCGGGGCCTCGTCGATTTCGCCTTCGCCAATCACGATGGTGCCGTCAATGTTGACCTGGTTGAGCATGATACGCATGGCGTTGACCGCCGCGCCGTCCGCGGTATTTTTATCGCCGCGTCCCAGCCATTTGTAGCCAGCCAGCGCCGCCGCTTCGGTCACACGGGAAAATTCGATGGCAAGTTCTCGTCTCATAACAAACTCGTAGCAAAAAGGAGTGGCGCGCAGTGTAGCACAGGGGAAGGAGGGAATAATTGATGTGTGTGCGGAGTTGCCTCCGCACAAAGATTTTGCCGGATGGCGACCTTACTTGTCGTGCTCTTCCCACGCCATTGCGCGTTTAACCGCTTTCTTCCAGCCGCTGTAACGGTAGTTACGCTCGGTGGTTTCAATGCCGGGGCGGAATTCTCGCTCAATGACGGCTTTTTCCTGCAGCTCGTCCAGGTTCTGCCAGTAACCGACGGCCAGGCCAGCCAGATAGGCGGCGCCCAGCGCGGTCACTTCGCGCACTTCCGGGCGTTCCACCCGCGTGCCGAGAATATCTGACTGGAACTGCATCAGGAAGTTGTTGGCCACTGCGCCGCCGTCCACACGCAGAGCGTGCAGGCGGATACCGGAGTCGGCCTGCATCGCTTCCAGTACGTCGCGGGTCTGGTAAGCGATGGATTCGAGCGTCGCGCGGATAATGTGATTAGAGTTCACGCCGCGGGTCAGGCCAAAAATGGCGCCGCGGGCATACGGGTCCCAGTACGGCGCGCCCAGACCGGTGAAGGCCGGAACCACGTAGACGCCGTTGGTATCTTTCACTTTCGTGGCGAAATATTCGGAGTCGAACGCGTCGCTGATGAGCTTCATTTCATCACGCAGCCATTGAATGGACGCTCCCGCCATAAACACCGCGCCTTCCAGCGCATAGTTGACTTCGCCGCTTGGGCCGCAGGCGATGGTGGTCAGCAGGCCGTTTTCCGATTTTACCGCTTTCTCGCCGGTGTTCATCAGCATAAAGCAGCCGGTGCCGTAGGTATTCTTTGCCATTCCTTCCTTTACGCACAGTTGGCCGAATAGCGCGGCCTGCTGATCCCCGGCAATCCCGGCGATAGGAATACGTGTACCGCCTTTACCGCCAATATTGGTCTGGCCGTAGACTTCGGAGGACTTACGTACCTGGGGCAGCATCGCGCGTGGGATATCCAGCACGTCCAGCATCTTATCGTCCCAGTCCAAATCATGGATGTTGAACAGCATGGTTCGTGAGGCGTTGGTGTAATCCGTAACGTGGACGCGGCCCTGCGTCATCTTCCAGATAAGCCAGGTATCCACCGTACCGAACAGCAGTTCGCCACGCTTCGCGCGTTCGCGCGAACCTTCCACATGGTCAAGGATCCATTTCACTTTAGTGCCAGAGAAGTACGGGTCGACGACCAGACCGGTATTGTCGCGGATGTAATCTTCCATGCCGTCGCGTTTAAGCTGTTCGCAAATATCGGCGGTACGACGGCACTGCCAGACAATAGCGTTGTATATCGGTTTGCCGGTTTCACGTTCCCAGACGATCGCGGTTTCACGTTGGTTGGTGATACCGATAGCGGCAATCTGATCGGAACTGATATCGGCCTTAGCCAGCACTTCTACCAGCGTTGAGCTTTGGGACGCCCAAATTTCCATCGGGTCGTGTTCTACCCAGCCTGGCTTAGGATAAATTTGCTCAAATTCACGCTGTGATACGCTGACGATATTCGCGTCATGATCCATAACGACCGCGCGGGAGCTGGTGGTACCCTGGTCGAGCGCAACGATATATTTTTTTTCAGTCATAATTTTGTCCCGTAATCAGATTACAGCGAAGCATTTTGTTGTGTGGTCGCGGTGGAGTCCTTCTCTTCCACGACGCAGGTATCGCACGGCAAATGACGGCCAATAAATTTGCGATAAGCAAACGCGCCCAGAATGGCGCCGACGATGGGGCCAAACAGCGGCACCAGGAAGTAAGGAATGTCTCTACCGCCGGTAAACGCAATTTCACCCCAGCCGGCAAGCCCGGCGAACATTTTGGGGCCAAAGTCACGCGCCGGATTCATCGCAAACCCGGTCAACGGCCCCATAGAGGCACCGATAACGGCGATCAGTAAACCAATGAGCAGTGGCGCAAGCGGACCGCGAGGTACGCCGTTGCCGTCGTCGGTCAGCGCCAGAATCAGCCCCATCAGAATAGCGGTAATCACCATTTCAACCGCGAAGGCCTGCACAAAATTGATATGAGGATTCGGGTAAGTTGAGAAAATGCCTGCGAGATCGAGACTTTCAACGCTGCCACGGACGATATGGTGGGTTTGTTCGAAGTCCACAAAAAGATTGTAATAAAGCCCGTAAACTAACGCCGCTGCGCAAAAGGCGCCGGCAACTTGAGAAATAATAAAAGGAACAACTTTACGTTTGTCGAAACAGGCAAATAGCCAGAGTGCGATGGTCACTGCCGGGTTCAGGTGTGCGCCAGAAACACCTGCCGTCAGGTAGATAGCCATCGCTACCCCCAGACCCCAGATGACGCTGATTTCCCACTGTCCAAAAGTAGCTCCGGCAACTTTAAGCGCAGCGACACAACCCACACCGAAAAAAATCAACAACCCGGTACCGAGGAATTCAGCAATGCACTGGCCTTTTAAGGTTGATGTTTGACTCATAATCGGATCCTGAAGAGTATGTAATGATTATTGGTATGCGAGGAGGTCATGGACATCCACGATGCCCTGTAGGCACACTGTTAATTTATCGTTAACGAGCAAAAACGAGAAATATCGAAATCAAAATGTGTGTACTGTGTCAATAAAATGAGCGTTATCGCGCCATGAGGCGCATTTTGAGACAGCAGAAGAGAGTGAATTGAATCATTTCATTAACCAATATGTTAACACTTTTAAGTTATTGAATGAATGTTACCAGGAGATGGATGAAAATTGCTCCAAACCGCGATCTACGCGGTATGTCGCTGGACAGCGAGAGCGGGGCTTCATACAATCGACACTATATATTGTGCGCGTTTACGTGAAGCGTCGCCTTGCAATTCAGGAGAGGTAAGATCATGTCTTTAGAAGTGTTTGAGAAACTGGAAGCAAAAGTACAGCAGGCGATTGACACCATCACCCTGTTACAGATGGAAATTGAAGAGCTGAAAGAAAAGAACAACAGCCTGACGCAGGAAGTGCAGTCTGCACAGCATCAGCGTGAAGAACTCGAGCGTGAAAATAATTCTCTGAAGGAACAGCAGAGCGGCTGGCAGGAACGTTTGCAGGCGCTGCTTGGTCGTATGGAAGAAGTCTAATCCTCGTCATATTTCACGTTATGGCGGCGTTGGCTGCGTGCGTTCACCCCAGTCACATAGTGGCCTATGCTCCTGGGGATTCACTTACTTGCCGCCTTGCCCTGACGCGAAATCTATAGAGGATTTAGAATGCGGATACCGGTGGGCCGGATAAGGCGTAAGCTGCCATCCGGCAATCAGCGACAACGCATAAAAAAGGTGCCTTACGGCACCTTTTTTGATCACTCGATATCAAGCGGGTCTTCGGAAAGGATAATCCCGGTGTTGTCGGCATAGAGATGATCGCCGGAGAAGAACGTCACGCCGCCGAAATTGACGCGCACATCGCTTTCCCCAATGCCTTCACCTGCGGCGCCAACCGGAATGGCGGCGATCGCCTGAATGCCGATATCCAGCTCTTCCAGATCGTCCACCTGACGCACCGCGCCATAGATAACCAGCCCTTCCCATTCATTTTGCGTGGCCAGACGCGCCAGCTCCGCATCGACTAATGCACGACGGACAGAACCGCCGCCATCGACCAGCAGAACCCGAC
Source organism: Salmonella sp. SG203 (assembly GCF_013350575.1). NCBI lineage: Bacteria > Pseudomonadati > Pseudomonadota > Gammaproteobacteria > Enterobacterales > Enterobacteriaceae > Salmonella > Salmonella sp. SG203. The sequence continues at coordinate 53,201 of NZ_SNMT01000017.1, read as the reverse complement.
CACGGCCATTTTGTTCGAGCAGATCGTACAGCAACCCGTTGTCCTCGAAACATTTTACCGTGATGATTTGTCCGCCAAACGACGACCGCCCTCCAAAATTAGAGAACAGCGGTTCCACGACGTTGACATCTTCCTGATAGATGTCACAAAGCTCGGAAGTATCGTATTTCATAGGCTTAACGTTCAGTTGCTGCGAGAATTTTTAGTATATCGCGCTAAGTATACTGTTGGCAAAATCATCAATTGTTAATTGATATTTGTCAGTTAAACGGCCCACTGACTTAAGAGTATCCCAATCACAAATAACAGGTTGGTTAACAACGCGCCTTTAACGGTACGTTCAAGCATCGGGCGCATTGCCGCAGGCTCCCTTTCGCGCATTACATAGCGCGCTTGTTTAATGAGCAAGGGCGCGGCCAGAATAAACAACCATCCCCACGGACTGTGTAGCGAGAGCAGATTAAACAGCGCCAGACAGAGCAGCGCGCCTAGCAACAGGCAGGCGTGATAACGACGCGCGTTGACATCGCCCAGTCGTACTACAAGGGTGTTTTTGCCGTTCTCTCTGTCGCTATTAATATCGCGCAGGTTATTAATATTCAGCACCGCCGTCGCCAGTAAACCGCAGGCGGTGGCCGGGAGAATCAGCGCCGGAATCAGCGTATGCGCCTGGAGATACCAGCTCCCCATGACACTTAGCCAGCCAAAGAATACCAGGACAGAGATATCACCCAGCCCGATATAACCGTAGGGCCGATTACCCACGGTGTAGGTGATGGCGGCGATAATCGACAGCCCGCCCAAAATCAGGAAGCCGACAAAATCGGTTAACGTATGGCACGCGACCGCCACCAGCGCCAGTCCGGAGATACAGATCAGCACGACGGTAATGATTAACGCCCGCTTCATCTCCTGCCGGGTGATGACGCCTTTTTGCATCCCCCGCAGCGGCCCGATGCGATCCGGTTTATCACTGCCTTTGACAGCGTCGCCGTAATCGTTGGCGAGGTTGGATAAAATTTGCAACAGCCCGGCGGTGATAAGGGCCAGCAGCGCGACCAGAGGATCGAAATAGCCTTGCCACCATGCCAGGGCCGTACCGACGATAATCGCCGCGAAGGCGAGAGGTAAGGTTTTGGGTCGTAAGCTTTCCAGCCAGGCCTGGGTGCGGCTAATTTGTTGTTGTTCAGTCATATTTAGCGCCAATAAAAATGGGGCTTTTCAGCCCCATCAACAGTGATGAAAATGCATTGGACGCGATTATAAGATAAAACGGCTTAGATCTTCATCTGCGACCAGCGCATCCAGATGTTTGCTCACATATTCCGCATCAATTGTGATGTTTTGGCCGTGCAGATCGCTGGCGTTATAGGAAATCTCTTCCATCAGACGCTCCAGTACGGTATGCAGACGGCGCGCGCCGATGTTTTCGGTGGTTTCGTTAACCTGCCAGGCGGCTTCGGCAATACGTTTAATACCGGAATCGGTGAACTCGATATTGACGCCTTCAGTTGCCATCAGCGCTTTATACTGCACGGTGACGGACGCGTTTGGCTCGGTCAAAATGCGTTCGAAATCGCTGGTGGTCAGCGCCTGAAGCTCAACGCGAATCGGCAGGCGGCCCTGCAGTTCCGGGATCAGATCAGACGGCTTCGCCACCTGGAACGCGCCAGAGGCGATAAACAGAATATGATCCGTTTTGACCATCCCGTGTTTGGTCGAAACCGTGCAGCCTTCTACCAGCGGCAGTAAGTCGCGCTGTACGCCTTCGCGTGAAACATCCGGGCCGGAGGTTTCGCCACGCTTACAAATTTTGTCAATTTCATCGATAAACACGATGCCGTGCTGTTCAACCGCGTCGATAGCGTCCTGTTTCAGCTCTTCCGGGTTGACCAGCTTAGCAGCTTCTTCTTCAACCAACAGTTTCATCGCGTCTTTAATTTTCAGCTTACGCGGTTTCTGTTTCTGACCGCCCAGGTTCTGGAACATAGACTGCAACTGGCTAGTCATCTCTTCCATGCCCGGAGGCGCCATAATCTCTACGCCCATCGGCGCGGCGGCGAGGTTAATCTCGATCTCTTTATCGTCGAGCTGGCCTTCGCGCAGTTTTTTGCGGAACGTTTGACGGGCGGCAGAAGGCTCCTGCTGCTGTTCGGCCTGGCCCCAGTTATTTTTTGCGGGTGGGATCAGCACGTCGAGAATACGTTCTTCCGCCAACTCTTCCGCACGATAGCGATTTTTCTCGATAGCCTGTACGCGAACCATTTTCACCGCGGCATCGGTCAGATCGCGGATGATAGAGTCCACTTCTTTCCCGACATAGCCCACTTCGGTGAATTTGGTGGCTTCGACTTTAATGAACGGCGCGTTGGCGAGTTTTGCCAGACGACGGGCGATTTCGGTTTTACCGACGCCGGTCGGGCCAATCATCAGAATATTTTTCGGCGTTACTTCGTGGCGCAGCTCTTCATCAAGCTGCATACGACGCCAGCGGTTACGCAATGCAATCGCCACGGAACGCTTTGCGTTATCCTGGCCGATAATGTGTTTGTTCAGTTCGCTGACAATTTCGCGTGGGGTCATTTCAGACATGAGAGGTCCTTACGCTTTGGCGGTCAATTCTTCAATGGTGTGGAAATGGTTGGTGTAAATGCAGATATCGCCTGCAATATCCAACGCCTTTTCAGCAATTTCGCGCGCGCCGAGCTCGGTATTTTCCAACAGAGCGCGAGCGGCAGCCTGGGCATAAGGACCGCCGGAGCCGATAGCAATTAAATCGTTTTCAGGTTGCACGACATCGCCGTTACCCGTGATGATGAGCGAAGCGGTTTCATCCGCGACGGCCAGCAACGCTTCCAGTTTGCGTAGCATACGGTCGGTACGCCAGTCTTTCGCCAGTTCAACGGCGGCTTTGACCAGGTGCCCCTGATGCATTTCCAGTTTACGTTCAAACAGCTCGAACAGCGTGAATGCATCCGCAGTACCGCCCGCAAAGCCCGCAATGACCTTGTCGTTGTAGAGGCGGCGGACTTTCTTCACGTTGCCTTTCATTACTGTGTTACCCAGTGTGGCCTGACCATCACCGGCGATTACCACGTGGCCGTTACGGCGTACGCTTACTATTGTTGTCACGAGCAGACCCCTTGGTTACTAATGCTGAATTGCGGCCCCGTACGGCGTACGGGGCATAATGCAAGTATAGATGGGGGAGATTTTGAGGGTTTCAACCCCCGGTGGCGAGTCGAATGCAGTTTGTATGGCCCGCCATCTTCAGACGGTTAATGGTGCTGTCGGCATTTTCTTTACCCTTAACCGGCCCGATAACCACGCGATTCCAGCCGTTATTGGTGGTAATTTTGGAGTCAAAGCCTTCAAACGCCAGCTGAGCGCGGACGCTTTCTGCCTGCTCGGCGCCTTTGAATGAACCGCATTGCACCATCCAGCGACGTTCATCTTTTTTCTCTGCTGTCGCCTTCGGCGCTTCAGGCGCGCGCGTAATTGGCGCGGCTTTCGGCGCTGCCGCGCTGGTATGCGCCGGCGTTTGCAGCAAATCCTGATAAGGTTGCTGCGAGGCCGTCTGCTTCGGCGGCTGACTTTGGCGCGCAGGTTGCGCCGGGGCGGACTGTACCGTGCGCGTTTGCGGCTGTTCGTTTACCCGCGGCTGCGTACGTGGTTGCTGAACAGGCTGCGTTTGAGCCCACTGCTGCTGCTGCGCCTGACGCTGGCGCTGTAGCGTTTGCTGGCGTTGTTCTGGCGTCTGCTCGTTCCACGGCACTTCGTTAAGTTGCGTTGGCTGCTGACGCATATCCGCCTGCATCTGTTCCAGGAGTTGACGCTGCTCGCTGGTGAGCTGATTCGGATTCATGACTTCGCCGCCGGCGGACGGTTCCGTTGGCGTACGCACGCCCGGCTGGCGACTTTCCAGCTCTTTGATGTAACGCCAGCGCTCTTCCGGTTTTGGCGGAAGCCCATTGCCGGTGACTTTCTGGTTTTGTAGCGTTTCGGACTCTTCTTTCTTATGGTGAGTAATGAAGTACAGACCGCCGATAAAGGTCACAAGGACGGCTGCCGCAATCGCGACCATTGCCGGCGAGACGGCAGGCATGTTGCTTTGCTTCTTCCGTGAGTTCCGTGAGGTGCTCTTTTTGCGCCGCGAAGGAGCCGGTTGGCCGCGACGTACATAATCTCGTTGTGCCACTATCGTTTCGCTGTATTTATTCGTTCGTCAGCCCGTCATGTTACTGAAGCGGCGGGCCTTTGACCAGACAGGTGAGTCTTAAAGCTATTTACTTTAGGGTAAAGCGCGCGTAGAACCGCGAATAATCAGCTCGCAATCCATTAAACGCGAGCCGCTGCTCACATTTTGCCCCTGCATCTGATCGAGCAACAGCAGCATCGCCTCGCGACCAATGTCAAAACGCGGCTGCGCCACGGTTGTCAACGGAGGGTCGCAAAACTCGGCCAGCGCGATATTGTCAAAGCCGATAATCGACAGATCGTCAGGCACTTTCAGACCCTGGCGCTTGGCCCAGGAGAGGGCGCCCAGCGCCATTACGTCGCTATGACAAAAGACGGCGGTAGGCGGCAACGGTTGCTCAAGCAACTGCTTTAATGCGTTTGCCCCGGCTTCAAAGGTAAAGTCGCCACGGGCGATGTAATGCGGATCGACCACAATGCCACTGCGTCTTAATGCCTGTACGTAACCTTGTAAGCGATAGTGACAGAGCGGCATATCTTCCGGCCCCGCAATACAACCAATCCGCTTGTGGCCCAAATCCAACAGGTAATTCATGGCGTTGAACGCGGCGGTCAGGTTATCAATATGTACCGTCGGCAGTTCAAGCTCAGGCGCAAACTCATTCGACATCACCATCGGAGGCAAATTGCGCTGCTCCTCAACGCTGGCGTCAAAGGGCAGCCGGGAACTGAGAAGTACCATGCCGTCGATCTGTTTGGTGATGATGAGATTAAGAAAGGTTTTTTCTTTCTGGTTTTGATGGGCGCAATCGCCAATCAGCACCAGATACCCCTGTTCTGCCGCGGTCACTTCGATACCGCGGATAATTTCACTGAAGAAGGGATCGCAAATATCCGGGACAATCACCAGAATCGTACGGGATTCATTGCGTTTTACATTTCGCCCCATCGACTGCGGGAAATAACCCACTTCAAGCGCGGCCTGTTCAACCCGGCTACGGGTCGACTGGGAGACTTTATCGGGGTTCATTAACGCGCGGGATACGGTTGCCGTAGAGACTTTCGCCTTCAACGCAACATCCTTCATCGTAGCGGCAGTAACCTGCTTGTTCGATTTCACTCTTTCTCCTCGCCTGGGAACTGCTGGCGCAGATCTATCCCTGGTAACACTCATCGAAAACATTTTTATCAGATAGTGCGTGGAAGCGGTTACAGAATTTTCATAAAAAGTGTGATGGATCTTTAATTTTACGATCCGCCTCGCATCGTGAGGACTATCCTTCAATCGGATCGACGTCCAGAACCCATTTAACTTTCCGCGCTTCAGGGAGCGTATTGATCAACGCCAGCGTGCCGCTGATGATGTGTTGCAGGCGAATCCGTGAAGGATGCTGAAGTAAAATTTGCCAGCGATAGCGGCCGCCGCGTTTTGGCGCGAGGGCCGGAACCGGACCTAAGATCCACAGCTTATCGTCTGATAGCGGGCTGGCCTGAATCAGATTACGCAACTGCTGGAGAAAGACGGGCGCCTGCTGATTGTTGTGATCCTCTGCGCGAATAATGACGTGGCTGGTCCACGGCGGAAGCTGGAGCGTTTGCCGTTCCGCCAGCGCCTGTTCCGCAAACGCATCATAGCCTTTATACAGTAACGTTTGCAGCAGGGGATGCTCAGGATGGTGCGTTTGGAGCACCACTTCGCCCTGTTTGCCCGCGCGCCCGGCGCGACCGGAAACCTGAGTGTAGAGCTGGGCGAAGCGTTCCGCCGAACGAAAATCTGCGGAAAAAAGCGCGCCATCGACGTCCAACAACGCCACCAGCGTGACGTCCGGGAAGTGATGGCCTTTCGCCAGCATTTGTGTGCCTATCAGAATGCGCGCTCCGCCGCGGTGAACTTCCGCCAGATGCTGCTCCAGCGCGCCTTTACGACTGGTGGTATCGCGGTCGATTCGTGAGATCGGCACGCCGGGGAAGAAGGGCGCCAGCACCTGCTCCAGCTGTTCCGTCCCTAACCCAACCGGTAGCATATGTGTGGAGCCACAGGAGGGGCACTGACGCGGTACCGGACGCTGGCTGTCGCAGTGATGACAGCGTAAATGATGCTGCGCCTGGTGCAGCGTGTAGTAGTGATCGCAACGCGGGCACTCTGCAATCCAGCCGCAGTCGTGGCAAAGCAGCGCGGGCGCGAATCCCCGGCGGTTAAGAAATAAAATTACCTGATTGTCGGCCTGGAGATGTTGGCGCATACGGGCGATAAGGGCGGGCGCCAGTCCCGCCTGAAGACGCTGGCCTTTTAAATCCAGCACATGCTGCAGAGCTGGGCGGGCGTTGCCTGCGCGCCGCGTCAGACGCAGCATCCGGTATTTTTTCTGCCGCACGTTACATAGCGTTTCCAGGGCTGGGGTGGCGGAGCCGAGAATAATCGGGATCTGCTCGCTATGGGCGCGATACACTGCCAAATCGCGGGCGTGGTAGCGCCACCCTTCCTGCTGTTTATAAGAGCTGTCGTGCTCTTCGTCGATGACAATCACGCCAAGATTTTTAAACGGCGTAAACAGCGAGGAGCGCGTGCCGATGACAATCGCCGCTTCGCCGTTTTTCGCTTTCAGCCATGCCGAAAGACGCTCGCTGTCGTTTAGCCCGGAATGCAGCACTTCCACCGGCGCGTTAAAACGTTCGCGAAAACGGGCGATCGTTTGCGGCGTCAGGCCGATTTCCGGCACCATCACCAGCGCCTGTTTGCCCTGGGCGAGGACGTTTTCCAGCACGCTCAGATACACTTCGGTCTTGCCGGAGCCGGTTACGCCTGCCAGCAACCAGGCGGAGAAACCGTCCGACGCGCTGTGAATCGCGCCGACTGCTGTCGCCTGTTCGGTATTCAGCCGCAGGCGCTCTCCTGCGACGGCATAATGCTCCCGCCAGTCGGTAAACGCGGGCGCTTCACTGGCAAGCTCACAAAGCCCCTTACGCCGCAGCGTTTGCAGCGTGGCGTCAGTAAAATCAAGCTCGGCTACCTGATAGCGCCAGATCTTTCCTTGCCGCAGCGCCGCCAGTGCCTGTTGTTGTTTGGCGGAGCGTTTCAGGCTGTTGATGTCGACGGCTTGCCCCTCTTCGGTGGCGAACCAATACCATAGAGGCGCGTTGCTGGCTGGTTTTCCCTGACGCAGTAAAACCGGCAGAGCGTGAAACAGAACGTCGCCGAGGGGATGGTGGTAGTAATCCGCCGCCCAGAGGAGTAAGCGCCAGATGGAGGGAGAAAAGATTGGCTCGTTATCCAGGATTTCAATGACCGATTTTAATTCATCGAGCGGCAATTCGCTGTGGTCGCTAACCGAGACGACAATGCCCACGCGCTCTTGCTGCTTGCCGAATGGCACGCGCACGCGGCACCCGGCTTTGGCGACCCCGCCTTCCGGCAGCAGGTAATCAAAGGTTCGGGGAAGCGGAACGGGCAAGGCAACGTGCGCGACGGACATAGCATCTTCCTGACTTGAAATTTCGTCGGGTAGTATACACATTACGATAAGGGAGCGCGGATCAGTTTGCATACGGTGGTCAAATTCTGTATGATTCGCCGCCTTTGGTGCGTGTTGTGAGCATCAAACCCTTTACTATTAACTTCGCGTGGTGTCTGGCGTTAGGGCTGGAAGAGCGACGCGGCCTTACACTGAGGTTCCCCATGAAAAAAGGTATTCACCCGAATTACGTAGAAATTACTGCAACCTGTTCTTGCGGTAATGTTATCAAAACCCACTCTACCGTGGGTCACGACCTGAACCTGGACGTGTGCGGCAAATGCCACCCGTTCTTCACTGGTAAGCAGCGTGTTGTTGATACCGGTGGTCGTGTTGAGCGCTTCAACAAGCGCTTCAGCATCCCTGGCAGCAAATAAGTTACCGCCAGAAAAAAAGCGCCGCAGGGCGCTTTTTTTGTTTTCTAGGGATAACAGTATTTGTTCAGACACATTCTGTGATCCGTAATCGCTTTCATTACGCTTCCTGCCGTGAGTTTTAACGAAGGATTTATAGTTAGTCCCGCGCTTTCCAGCCCCTTCGCTGTCCATTTATTGCAGGTATTGAGTATGCCGTAGCGGCCATTCGCGGCGTAAAACTGGCTATCGCCGTAAATTCCTTGTTTTAACGGAATCAGATTACCCCCTTCGTCACGCGCAAAGCTGCGGCCCAGATAACGCATCAGACTGTTACGCTGGTTTGTGTGCAGGAGCAGTGATTTTATCTCGCTACCGGCGAAATAGCGTTCTGGTTTACCGGAAAAGGCGACGATGTGCATAACCGCGCCGGATGACCAGAACATGGCCTGGAGCGTAAGCGCGGTGGTTATTTCTTGTGACTGATAAAAGCCCTTATCGCCCCAGCCGATTTCATACCACTGCGTCTCCTGAGCGAACCGTTTTTTAAGCTGTGGCAGAACGGTATTAACATCATGGGCCGGCGCAATAATTCCCGTGTGCCAGCCATGACTGACGATATAGATTTCCGTCGGGGAGGGCTGTCCGCCTGTCGTAGGTTTTACGGCTTGTGGAAAGGTTGTGCAGCCATATAGCAATAAACTTATCCAGGCGATAAAGAGATTTTTCATGACATATCACCAGCAAAGGCGCGGTATGTTGTGGCGTTTGTCTAATGACGCTGCGCTTATCGGGTCGGTGCCGGATTGGTAATTCATTGATATTTTTGCATTCCTCTTCGAGGGCAATAAGGCGAATGTCATAACTACAATACGTTTTAACCATTCAGGCGGAAGTTAGCTTCCGCCTGTTTTACTTTTACTATCTCGCTTTATTTTTTAAACATCTGCTCTGGATCGATAATCAGCGCCCGATAACCCAGCATACCGGCACGGTTACTGTGTACTTTTAGCTCCAGCATCACATCCTGAGTACCGTCTTTGACTTCATCCAGAACGGAAACGATCGGTTTTGTACCGCTCATTCCCGCTGTAGCCGAGTACATGAACATCGTTTTGGTTTCCGGGCGATATTCCGTGACGGAAGTAATGGCGCTGTACCAGTCAAAACCGCGCTCTTTACCATATTCCCACATTTGGGAAACCGTCATATTTTTTTCGTCAATCTGATATTCCACGCCGCGGGAATATTTCATTGACGGCATGGCCGGTTGTTCCATGCCGCGCGCATCGCCGTTATCAAAGGCGGTCACGACGGTTTTACCTCCGGTGCTTTTGGATGGCACTAACCAACCGGTATGTTGTGTCCATGTCCAGTCAAATCCACCGTCGCAGTGGTGCGCTTCGCAGGTTAGCGGTTTACCGTTGCTGTCTACGGGTTTCAGCACTTTTTTCGCCAGTTCGCCTTTCCAGCCGGATGGATCGGAAAGTATCCATTTCACTTTTTTATCGCGGCCAATTTTGATGATGGCAGACTGGTGGCGCGAGCTAATGATAATGCTGTCGTCGCGAGGATCGTAGCTGACGGAGTTAACATGCGCCCAGTTGCGGCCCGGGCCGGAGCCCGCGATATCGCCGAAGGGTTGTTTTGCAAGCTGCTCTTTGGTCATGACCTGACCGGAATGTTCGGCATCGACGCTCAAACATACCGCTCCCTGATCCATCGCCAGAATAACGTCGTCACGATAGGGGTCGAGGATTTTTGGCAGATCCCAGTAATCGACGGTATCGCCGTTCTGGTCAACTTCAAGAATATGATCACGCACCGTATTGATGGTGTATTTACCATTTAATGGATAATTTTCTTTTGCGACACGCAGCAGGTAGGTGCCTTTCGGCGTTTCGGTAATGGCGTGCGAAAAATCAATAAATCCTTTTGGCAGTCGTTTATCAGAAATAACGCGGCCTAAGAAATCATATTTAAAGTAACGTTGACCCTGGCCAAAAATAAGATTGCCATCGTTAACCTGATGGAAGCCCATCATGGAACCAAAGCGCGTTATATCATCCTGGTTACGGAATTTATCAATATTCATATAGCCGCGAACATCGCCATTCGTATCGCTAATCCAGTTGATACCGGTATAATCCCAGTTCGCCGCGCCGCCTGCGACATGCATAATGTGGCCGGCTCTTGGCATCCCCGTTATATGGTTAAAAAGATATAAGCGATTTTTAAGCGAGCTATCGACTTTAACCGGTTCTACCGTAGGAAGAACGGCAGTTTGCCCGGTAGTAGAGGGTAATGATACCGGTGCGGCGTAAATGGACCACGTATAAGTTTGTTTTTTACCTTCTTCAGTCCAGTCAACTTTAACTTTATTGACATAATCTGGATACAAGCCAAATACAGGTATGCCGTCATGGGTATTTATAGCCTGCGGGCCGACATCATAACTGATCGGGATACCTTTTTCCCCTTTCCCTAAAACGGTAACCTTCACGTTCTGTACATTATGATTGGCTTTATTAATGATTGCTGTTAATGGGAAAACGCCGCCGTAGGGGGCGACATCGACCATACCTAATGGCCCCTCATGGACTGGAATGACATCTGCTGATGCGACCATTGGCCTGTTTGGGTCTAAAACGCCTGAGGCCAAAACGCTGCCGCTCAAACACAGGCAGCATAATACAGGTAAGACTTTCCTTGTAAATAACATATTTATTTCCCCATTCGATATTATCGATAAAATGAATGTATATTAACCTTCTTATTTATCGGAGATGAAAAAACATTTAAAAAAGTAAAACAATCCGCGGAGGGGAATAATGATGTTGGTCACAAATATGAGGTGTTCATGGTCTTTTTAACAATAATCATCGTTGTACTATTTATTCAGTAAATATATGGCGGTGTATTATTATTCATGTACGCTTTGCTACGTGAAACATTAAATAAATATTGGAAGTTTAAATATAATAAAATTATATCGATTATGGCATGCCGGGAATTTTTTCAGGAAAATAACGAAGAGAAACTTATCATGTCTGACAAATTTATCCACCGAGGGCTATTCGGGAAGATGAACGTTTAGAACAATGTCGGAGATAGCCGTGTACAGGGGAAATCGTTAAAAAAGCGCGGCCAGAGGCGTTCTGACCGCATGCTTTGTTATCAGTATTCCCACGTTTCCGGGTCAATCCCCATCTCACGCATGATCTCTTTTGCCGCTTCCGGGATTTCATCGCTGCGCTCTTTTCGCAGATCGGCATCATCCGGCAAGGGTTGCCCGGTAAAGGCGTGCAGAAATGCTTCACACAACAGCTCGCTGTTGGTGGCGTGGCGCAGGTTGTTCACCTGACGACGCGTACGTTCATCGGTGAGGATTTTTAACACCTTCAGAGGAATGGAAACCGTAATTTTTTTGACTTGCTCACTCTTCTTACCGTGCTCAGCGTATGGGCTGATATATTCGCCGCTCCATTCAGCCATGAGATACTTAATCCTCTTCGTCATTAATATTGAGGTCTGAACCTGAGCCCGGACCATAATCGCGCGTAGTTTACCGTAGTGGCGCGGCCCTGACACGAAGTTAGCGGTCGCAGATGTGCGCTAATGCATATAATTTTAACGGCTATTTGCGGTTTGCTCAATCTATACGCAAAGAAGTTTAGATGTCCAGATGTATTGACGTCTATTGTGGTAGTGGTTAATCTGTGGCCTGACTTTCACCGACTCAGCCAGGAATATCTTCATATGACGCGTAAACAGGCCACTATCGCAGTGCGTAGCGGATTAAACGATGACGAACAATACGGCTGCGTTGTGCCGCCAATCCATCTCTCCAGTACCTATAACTTTACCGGTTTCAATGAGCCGCGCGCGCATGATTATTCCCGCCGCGGTAATCCCACGCGTGATGTTGTTCAGCGCGCATTAGCGGAACTGGAAGGCGGCGCGGGCGCGGTATTGACGAATACCGGCATGTCGGCGATTCATCTGGTCACCACCGTTTTCCTCAAGCCGGGCGATCTGCTGGTCGCGCCGCATGATTGCTATGGCGGCAGTTATCGTCTGTTTGACAGTCTGGCGACACGCGGCTGTTATCGTGTGCGGTTTGTCGATCAGGGCGATGAACGCGCCTTACAGGCGGCGCTGGAAGAAAAACCGAAGCTGGTACTGGTAGAAAGTCCAAGTAATCCATTGTTACGCGTGGTGGATATTGCGAAAATCTGTCGGCTGGCGCGCGAGGCGGGCGCAGTGAGCGTCGTTGATAACACGTTTTTAAGCCCGGCGCTGCAAAATCCGCTGGCGTTGGGTGCCGATCTGGTGTTGCATTCATGCACGAAATATCTCAACGGTCATTCGGATGTCGTGGCCGGCGTGGTGATTGCTAAAGATCCGGAAATGGTCACTGAACTGGCGTGGTGGGCGAATAATATTGGCGTGACCGGCGGGGCGTTTGATAGCTATCTGCTGCTGCGCGGTTTGCGAACTCTGGTGCCGCGTATGGAGCTGGCGCAGCGCAACGCGCAGGCGATTGTGAAATATCTGCAAACCCAGCCGTTGGTGAAAAAACTGTATCACCCGTCGCTGCCGGAAAATCAGGGGCATGAAATTGCCGCGCGCCAGCAAAAAGGCTTTGGCGCAATGTTGAGTTTTGAACTGGATGGGGATGAGGAGACGCTGCGTCGTTTTCTGGGCGGGCTGTCGCTGTTTACGCTGGCGGAATCTTTAGGGGGAGTGGAAAGTTTGATCTCTCACGCCGCCACCATGACGCATGCCGGTATGTCGCCGCAGGCGCGTGCCGCCGCCGGGATCTCCGAAACGCTACTGCGTATCTCCACCGGTATTGAAGATGGCGAAGATTTAATTGCCGACCTGGAAAATGGCTTCCGGGCTGCAAACAAGGGGTAAACATGAGTGTGATTGCGCAGGCAGGGGCGAAAGGTCGTCAACTGCATAAATTTGGCGGCAGTAGTCTGGCGGATGTGAAGTGTTACCTGCGTGTCGCAGGCATTATGGCGGAGTATTCGCAGCCTGACGATATGATGGTAGTGTCCGCCGCAGGCAGTACCACCAACCAGTTGATTAGCTGGCTCAAGTTAAGCCAGACCGATCGCCTTTCTGCGCATCAGGTATTACAGACGTTACGCCGCTACCAGTGCGATCTGATTAGCGGGCTGCTTCCCGCCGACGCGGCAGATGACTTAACCAGCGCTTTTATCAGCGATCTGGAACGTCTTGCCGCCTTGCTCGACGGCGGCGTAACGGATGCCGTCTATGCTGAGATCGTCGGACACGGCGAAATTTGGTCGGCGAGATTGATGTCCGCCGTCCTGAATCAGCAGGGTCTGGATGCCGCCTGGCTGGACGCGCGCGCATTTTTACGCGCCGAACGCGCCGCACAGCCGCAGGTTGATGAAGGGCTATCTTATCCTTTATTGCAACAGCTACTGGCGCAGCATCCTGGCAAACGTCTGGTCGTGACCGGCTTTATCAGCCGCAATCACGACGGCGAAACGGTCCTGTTAGGCCGGAACGGTTCCGACTATTCCGCCACGCAAATCGGCGCGCTGGCGGGCGTTTCCCGCGTGACCATCTGGAGCGATGTCGCGGGCGTTTATAGCGCCGACCCGCGCAAAGTGAAAGATGCCTGCCTGCTGCCGTTGCTGCGTCTGGACGAAGCCAGCGAGCTGGCGCGTCTGGCGGCGCCTGTTCTGCACGCCCGTACGCTACAGCCAGTGTCCGGCAGCGATATCGATTTGCAGTTGCGCTGTAGCTACACGCCGGATCAAGGGTCAACCCGAATTGAACGAGTGCTGGCTTCCGGGACGGGCGCGCGTATCGTGACCAGTCACGATGATATCTGTCTGATTGAGTTTCAGGTGCCCGCCAGCCAGGATTTCAGGCTGGCGCATAAAGAGCTCGACCAAATTTTAAAACGGGCGCAGGCGCGTCCGCTGGCGGTGGGCGTGCATCGCGATCGCCAGCTATTGCAGTTCTGCTATACCGCCGAGGTAGCGGATAGCGTACTGAAACTCCTCGAAGATGTCGGGCTGCCGGGCGAATTGCGCCTGCGGCAGGGGCTGGCGCTGGTGGCGATGGTCGGTGCGGGCGTTACTCGCAATCCGCTACACTGCCATCGCTTCTGGCAGCAGTTGAAAGGTCAGCCAGTGGAGTTTACCTGGCAGTCGGAGGAGGGCATCAGTCTGGTGGCGGTGCTGCGTACCGGCCCGACTGAGAGCCTGATTCAGGGGCTGCATCAGTCTGTTTTCCGCGCCGAAAAACGCATTGGCCTGATGCTGTTCGGTAAGGGGAACATCGGCTCCCGTTGGCTGGAACTGTTTGCCCGTGAACAAAGCACGCTTTCCGCGCGTACTGGTTTTGAATTTGTGCTGGCGGGCGTGGTGGATAGCCGCCGTAGCCTGCTGAATTATGAAGGGCTGGACGCCAGCCGCGCGCTGGCATTCTTTGATGATGAAGCCGTTGAGCAGGACGAAGAGTCGCTATTCCTGTGGATGCGTGCGCATCCGTATGATGATTTAGTGGTGCTGGATGTGACAGCAAGCGAGCAACTGGCCGATCAGTATCTGGATTTCGCCAGCCACGGTTTTCATGTGATTAGCGCCAATAAACTGGCGGGCGCAAGCGCCAGCGATAAGTATCGCCAGATTCATGACGCGTTTGAAAAAACCGGGCGTTACTGGCTGTATAACGCCACCGTGGGCGCGGGATTGCCGATCAACCACACGGTGCGGGATCTGATTGACAGCGGCGATACGATTCTCTCGATCAGCGGGATCTTCTCCGGGACGCTATCCTGGCTGTTCCTGCAATTTGACGGTACGGTGCCGTTTACCGATCTGGTGGATCAGGCTTGGCAGCAGGGGCTGACGGAACCCGATCCGCGCGTCGATCTTTCCGGAAAAGATGTCATGCGTAAGCTGGTGATTCTGGCGCGCGAGGCGGGATACGACATCGAGCCGGATCAGGTGCGTGTAGAATCGTTGGTGCCGGCGCATTGTGAAGAAGGGTCTATCGATCACTTTTTCGAAAACGGCGACGCGCTGAATGAACAGATGGTGCAGCGTCTGGAGGCAGCCCGCGAACTGGGGCTGGTGTTGCGTTACGTGGCGCGTTTCGACGCCAATGGCAAAGCGCGCGTCGGCGTTGAAGCGGTGCGTCCGGAACATCCGCTGGCGGCGCTGCTGCCGTGCGATAATGTCTTTGCTATTGAAAGCCGCTGGTATCGCGATAACCCGCTGGTGATCCGTGGGCCGGGCGCGGGTCGCGATGTGACCGCCGGGGCGATTCAGTCGGATATCAACCGCCTGGCGCAGTTGCTGTAATAAAGGCAAGTTCGTGAGCGAAGCGCCAGGTTGCGCTTCGCTCCCTCATCAATACGTTATGCAGTCATTCTGTAGATACTGATATACGAAGCGCTATCCGATTGCTGACGAAACATTATGGCGTGATGCTTTTTACATTCTCAACCCGGACATCCATCCGGGGGTAAGGAATATTGATGCCATTTTCATCCATTGCTTCCTTGATATTTTCCAGAAGATCGTAGTAAGTACTCCAGTACTGAGCGTTGGGCACCCATACGCGAACATAGAAATTCAGGCTAGAGGGCGCAAGTTCGCCCAGGCGGACCGTAATATCGCGGGTTTTATCAATGCGATGATCTTGCTCAATAATACGATGTATCACGTTTTTTACGTCAGCAATACGGCTTTGGTAATCCACGCCAATAATCAGATCAATACGTCGATAGGGGTGTCGTGAATAGTTGATAATATTATCAGCAATAATTTTACCATTCGGGATGACAACTTCTTTGCTATCCGCAGTGAGCAGAGTGGTGGAGAAAATATGGACCTTTTCTACTGTGCCGATAACCAGGCCAATTTGTACAATTTCCCCGGCGCGGAAAGGACGCAGGGAGACAAGCAGTACGCCTGCGGCAAAGTTGGAAAGTGACCCTTGCAACGCCAGACCAATGGCTAAACCCGCCGCGCCGATAACGGCAATAATTGAGGAGGTTTCTATACCGATACGGCCAAGAGCGGCTACTGCCGTGAAAGCTATCGTGATGTAGCGAACCAGCGCGGAGAAAAAGTGGACAATAGTGGCATCCACTTGCCGCCTAAGAAGTAATTTTTCCAGCCCCCTCGATAGTAAGCGAGCTATTAACTTACCGATGAAAAGTAGAATGATGGCGGCAACAACATTCCAGCCAAAATGAATTACCGAGTCACTGTGCTCGGCCATCCATTTGATCGCGCCTTTAATTTTTGGAAATAGCTCAAAACCTTCCATGTTTATCCTCTGTCAGCAGTATCCGCGGTATTAGCGGTAATAAAACGGTTCATTTTTGCCTGGATAATCGCCGCGCCGACGGGTGGTAGCAGTAACGCCCAGAATAGTGTCCAGCCGGTTCGTATTCCGCCATCTTCGTTTTTATTCGCCAGCAGATCGCGGATTTCGTCGCTAAGCGTCAGACACAATATGGCTGTGCCAAACGGCATAATGGCTGACAGCCATCCCGCGCCACATGCGGTCATGAGTCGGGGCGAAGGCGCCACAAATTGCATTTCCCGGTGAATTCTGAAGAACCAATAAATAATATAAAATGGAATGAAAAAGGCCAATAATGCGACGACAAGGGGTTCTGCGCACTCAGGTCGCTGGGTTGATGAGAACCTTTTGGGCGGTGCAATATAGAAAAGTTCTTTTTTGAGCGGTAATAGTAGCAAAAGCGCGATAACCGCTAAAGTAATTACGATTATTCCTATATAAGGAATTGAGTATATAAATATAGACAGATAGCCAGCGATGATAAATTTGAACAGTAAGCAGAGGCTAAATAAAATAACAAATGTCTGAGCACTGCCGATAGCGCTGAAAAGCAGCATGGGGACTAACAGCGTTACGATCCCCATACCCAGATTAATTAAAAACTGCGCTATGATAAGCCTGACTACGTCAGACGGGCCATTTATGCAGAAGGAACAGACCACGCCAATGATTAACAGGAGCGCAACAAAGTAGAAGGGGTAACAATTTTTTATACGGCAGACAAACCAGCTGGCAACCATACCCAGGAGGTATCCCAGTTGGCCGCCAACGAGAATAACACCAATACGATCGGCTGGAATAGACAGTGATTTACTCCAAAAATAAACACCATACGACGATCCCAGCGAACTGATAAAAGAGAGCACCAAAAAGAAAAAAGTGATCCCCCAGAATCGATAGCTACTCAGGAGATCGGCGCAGGTCCATTTTTTATCTGACATTGACGGTAAAGTAATTTCCATATTTATCCCTTGTTTTCCATAGAAAATAAGAATGTATAGAACTATTTAAATTGATAATAAATATTGATTATGTGAATAACGTTTATAGTCAATTTTAACTTAAAACGAAGGGCCATTTTATCAAATAGTTCTATTCTTTTTCAGCGTATAAAAGTAGGATGTGAGGTGATTAAATCTATAGCGCCTTCTGAATGATAATCTGTGATTTTTTATGCGTGGCATTACATCATTGGGTTAAATGTGATTCCATTGTGAGTTATATTTTTCCGTCAGCAAATACAGAATTTGCGTGACGCGTTTGGCGGAATAGTGGGCGCTTTGCTGGAATTCAGGTTGTTGCCATAGCCAGGTAACAAAGCGGCGACTAGCCGCCAGATTAACGGCGACACCTTGTTCTAAGTGGGAACCGGTTAACGAACAGACCATTTTGCGGTTGTGACCTTGCCCCCAGAGTTGCCACTGATTTTGCCACCATCCCTGCCATGTTTTGCCTAACAGTTGCCACTCTGCGCGGCAATCGTCATCGTTTATCTCTTCCTCAACGAACCACAGCGAGGAGAGACGCTGGCGAAACCGCTCCGCCCATGCCGTAATGACCGCGCCGCGCAAAAAACACTCATGGGCAATGATGTGTGTCGCGACATCAGGAAAGCGGTTTTTCAGCACCCGAAAATGACCATGCGCCGTAATGACCGGGCGAAGTATTGTTCCTTGCGCGTTACGTTTAAGCGCCGCCGGGCCATACTGAATCTCATCGAACTGACTGCGCTGTAAAAATTGCCGTTCTTTAATGGCGATACGGTGAATAATATCGCCCTTCTCGCCCTCGGGCGGCGCAATTCCTTTCCAGTGGTAATGCAAACTCTTTCCGGCAGAAAGTAACGTGAAATTGCTGGAAAGGTGAAGAATATTGCCGCGAACAGCGTCAAAACTGAATAAAAAATACAATTGCTGGAAGGCATTCGCTCCCTGAAACGGTACGAGCAGCGGAATACTGCAAATCTGTTCCGGCGTTTCGGCGACATTCAGCGCGTGCTGTTTTGGCGTCCAGACTTTCTTACAGTACTGGCACTGAAGTCGCTGCGTTCCGCCGGGATTACGTCCATAACGAATCCATGTTTTTTGATAGCAGTCGGGGCAAAAGTGACCATGCTCTTTGGCATATTGCGCGATATAAGCAGACGCCCAGCGGCGAAATTCCCCCTCGTTGAAGAGCGGCGGATAACTGCCGCAGGCTCGACAATGCAATGCCGGATAACCCAGGCGATAGTCCGGCCACACATAATCCGGCGAGTCAGGCAGCCCAAGATTGCGACAACCAGCGCTTTTGCAGGCATTAATGGTGAACAGAGGCGGCATACATTTTACCAACGATTTTGGCAGGTCGTTGATTCTGCCTTCATAAAACGGTACGCGGGTGTGAGGACTCTCACATAAAAAAACCTTTCAGAATGTAACGTAGCGAATCTTTATATGACTGAAAGGGACTTATTTATGAAAGTAAAACTGCTTGCTGCCGGTATTTTGTTCACGCTGCCGTTCTGGGCCTGCGCCAAAGATGTCACCATTATTTACACCAACGATCTACACGCTCATGTGGAGCCTTATAAAGTGCCGTGGATTGCTGACGGTAAACGCGATATTGGCGGTTGGGCCAATATCACCACGTTGGTGAAGCAGGAAAAAGCCAAAAATAAGGCGACGTGGTTTTTTGATGCCGGAGATTACTTTACCGGACCGTATATCAGCAGCCTGACGAAGGGTAAAGCGATTATCGATATTTTGAATACCATGCAGTATGACGCTGCCACTATCGGTAATCATGAGTTCGATCATGGCTGGGACAATACATTGTTGCAACTGAGCCGGGCGAAATTCCCTATCGTACAGGGCAATATTTTTTATGAGGACAGCAGTAAATCCTTCTGGGATAAGCCGTACACCATTGTTGAAAAAGATGGCGTCAAGATTGGCGTAATCGGCTTACACGGTGTCTTTGCTTTTAATGATACGGTTTCTGCCGCGACGCGCGTGGGCATTGAGGCACGCGATGAGATTAAGTGGCTGCAACGTTACATTGATGAACTTAAAGGTAAAGTCGATCTGACCGTCGCGCTGATCCACGAAGGCACCCCGGCCCGCCAGTCCAGCATGGGGAATACCGATGTGCGACGCGCGCTGGATAAAGATATTCAGACCGCAAGTCAGGTAAAAGGGCTGGATATTTTGATTACCGGCCACGCGCATGTCGGTACGCCGGAACCGATTAAAGTCGGTAATACGCTGATTCTTTCAACGGACAGCGGCGGCATTGATGTCGGCAAATTGGTGCTGGACTACCAGGAAAAGCCGCATCAGTTTACCGTGAAGAACTTCGAGCTGAAGACCATTTTTGCTGATGAGTGGAAGCCAGATCCGCAAACGAAACAGGTGATCGACGGCTGGAACAAAAAGCTCGATAAAGTCGTGCAGCAAACGGTGGCGCAGTCGCCGGTTGAGCTGACCCGCGCGTATGGCGAATCGTCGTCGCTGGGGAATCTGGCGGCGGATGCGCTGCTTTTTACGGCGGGGAAAGACACCCAGCTAGCGCTTACTAACTCTGGCGGTATCCGCAACGAAATCCCGGCTGGCGCGGTGACGATGGGTGCGGTAATCAGTACCTTCCCGTTCCCTAATGAACTGGTCACGATGGATTTAACCGGTAAACAATTGCGCAGCCTGATGGAGCATGGCGCCGGATTAAGCAACGGCGTATTGCAGGTGTCTAAAGGGCTGGAGATGAAGTATGACAGCAGCAAACCTGTCGGCCAGCGGGTTACAGTGCTGACGCTCAATGGCAAGCCGATTGACGATGCTACGGTTTATCACATCGCTACCAACAGCTTCCTTGCCGACGGCGGCGATGGTTTTGCGGCATTCACGGAAGGCCAGGCGCGGAATACCTCCGGCGGCTACTATGTGTCGAATGCGATAGTCGATTACTTTAAGGCGGGCAACACCATCACGGATGAGCAGCTCAAAGGGATGCGCGTTGCGGATGTGAAGAAGTAATTTCCCCTGCCGCGGCGCGTTCAGTGCCGCGGCGTGACATGAAGAAAATTCAACTTTGCTGAATATTCCTCATTCTTTGGCGTGATTTTTCAGTTGACGTCCTTCTGCTTTTCCGTCATTTTTACATCTGGACGTCTAAACGGATAGATGTTTACAACACAACAAATAATAACATGCGATTGATGAGGTAAGGTATGAGCTTTTTTCACGCCAACCAGCGGGAAGCCCTGAATCAGAGCCTGGCGGAAGTACAGGGTCAGATTAACGTTTCGTTTGAATTTTTCCCGCCGCGCACCAGTGAAATGGAGCAAACCCTGTGGAACTCCATCGATCGCCTGAGCAGTCTGAAACCGAAGTTTGTTTCGGTAACGTATGGCGCCAACTCCGGGGAACGCGACCGCACTCATAGCGTTATTAAAGGCATTAAAGAGCGTACTGGGCTTGAGGCCGCGCCGCACCTTACCTGTATTGACGCCACCCGCGATGAACTGCGCACCATCGCCCGCGACTACTGGAATAACGGTATCCGCCACATTGTCGCTTTGCGCGGCGATTTGCCGCCGGGCAGCGGTAAGCCGGAGATGTACGCCGCCGATCTGGTTGGTTTGCTCAAAGAGGTGGCCGATTTCGATATTTCAGTAGCGGCCTATCCGGAGGTACATCCGGAAGCGAAAAGCGCGCAGGCCGATCTGCTTAATCTGAAGCGTAAAGTGGATGCTGGCGCTAACCGCGCGATAACCCAATTTTTCTTCGATGTGGAAAGCTACCTGCGTTTTCGTGACCGCTGTGTTTCCGCCGGTATCGACGTAGAAATTATTCCCGGCATTTTACCGGTGTCTAACTTTAAACAGGCGAAAAAATTTGCCGATATGACCAATGTCCGCATTCCGTCCTGGATGTCACTGATGTTTGAGGGTCTGGATGATGACGCAGAAACCCGCAAGCTGGTGGGCGCTAACATTGCGATGGACATGGTGAAAATTTTAAGTCGCGAAGGAGTGAAGGATTTCCACTTCTACACGTTGAATCGTGCGGAAATGAGTTATGCCATTTGCCACACGTTGGGCGTAAGACCGGGTTTATAACCTCCAGCTCCCTGCCGGGAGCTTTATTACAACTCATATTGATCTACATCTCTGTAACTAAAAATATAAAAGGTATTAGCTATCGAATCTGTGGATTAATTCAACTATATCTATTTGCTCCTGGTGTATATCGTAACGGTAACACTTTAAAAGGGAGCTGAGATATGAGCACGACCGACGATACCCATAACACGTTATCCACTGGAAAATGTCCTTTCCATCAGGGGGGGCATGACCGAAGCGCAGGCGCAGGGACTGCCAGCCGCGACTGGTGGCCGAACCAGCTTCGCGTGGATCTTTTGAATCAACATTCCAACCGTTCTAACCCGCTGGGTGAAGACTTTGACTACCGCAAAGAGTTTAGCAAGTTAGACTACTCCGCCCTGAAAGGGGATCTCAAGGCGCTGCTGACCGATTCACAACCATGGTGGCCCGCCGACTGGGGCAGCTATGTCGGTTTGTTTATTCGTATGGCCTGGCATGGCGCTGGCACCTACCGTTCTATTGATGGTCGTGGCGGCGCGGGTCGTGGTCAACAGCGTTTTGCGCCGCTTAACTCCTGGCCGGATAACGTCAGCCTGGATAAGGCGCGTCGTTTGTTGTGGCCGATTAAGCAGAAATATGGCCAGAAAATTTCCTGGGCTGACCTGTTTATTCTGGCGGGTAACGTGGCGCTGGAAAACTCCGGCTTCCGTACCTTCGGTTTCGGCGCCGGGCGTGAAGATGTCTGGGAACCGGATCTGGATGTGAACTGGGGCGATGAAAAAGCCTGGTTGACTCACCGACACCCTGAAGCGCTGGCAAAAGCGCCGCTGGGCGCGACCGAGATGGGCCTTATCTACGTTAACCCGGAAGGGCCGGATCACAGCGGCGAACCACTTTCTGCCGCCGCCGCCATTCGCGCTACCTTTGGCAATATGGGGATGAACGACGAAGAAACCGTGGCGTTGATCGCTGGCGGGCATACCCTCGGTAAAACCCACGGCGCGGCAGCGGCATCCCATGTAGGGGCCGATCCGGAAGCCGCGCCGATTGAAGCGCAGGGCTTAGGTTGGGCCAGCAGCTATGGTAGCGGCGTTGGCGCGGATGCTATCACCTCCGGGCTGGAAGTGGTCTGGACGCAGACGCCGACCCAGTGGAGCAACTATTTCTTCGAGAACCTGTTCAAATATGAGTGGGTACAAACCCGTAGTCCGGCTGGCGCTATCCAGTTTGAAGCGGTTGATGCGCCGGATATCATCCCGGACCCGTTCGATCCGTCGAAAAAACGTAAGCCAACCATGCTGGTCACCGACCTGACGCTGCGTTTTGATCCGGAGTTCGAGAAGATTTCCCGTCGTTTCCTTAACGATCCGCAGGCCTTTAATGAAGCCTTTGCTCGTGCCTGGTTCAAACTGACGCACAGAGATATGGGACCAAAAGCGCGTTACATCGGACCGGAAGTGCCGAAAGAAGATCTGATCTGGCAGGACCCGTTGCCGCAACCGCTCTACCAGCCAACGCAGGAAGACATTATCAACCTGAAAGCGGCGATCGCTGCATCCGGGCTTTCTATTAGCGAGATGGTTTCGGTTGCCTGGGCATCCGCGTCTACTTTCCGCGGCGGCGATAAGCGTGGCGGCGCTAACGGCGCGCGTCTGGCATTAGCGCCTCAGCGCGACTGGGATGTCAACGCCGTTGCGGCTCGCGTTCTGCCGGTATTAGAAGAGATCCAGAAAACGACGAATAAAGCCTCGCTGGCCGATATTATTGTGCTGGCGGGCGTGGTCGGTATCGAGCAGGCGGCCGCTGCTGCGGGTGTCAGCATCAGCGTACCTTTTGCGCCGGGCCGGGTGGATGCGCGTCAGGATCAGACCGACATCGAGATGTTCTCGCTGCTTGAACCGATTGCCGATGGATTCCGTAACTATCGTGCGCGTCTGGATGTGTCGACGACCGAATCGCTGTTGATTGATAAAGCGCAGCAGTTAACGTTGACCGCGCCGGAAATGACGGTACTGGTTGGCGGGATGCGTGTGCTGGGAACCAACTTTGACGGCAGCCAGAACGGTGTCTTTACCGACAGACCGGGCGTGCTCAGCACAGACTTCTTCGCTAATCTGCTGGATATGCGTTACGAGTGGAAACCGACCGACGAATCTAATGAGCT
Organism: Salmonella sp. SG203; assembly: GCF_013350575.1. Taxonomy (NCBI): domain Bacteria; kingdom Pseudomonadati; phylum Pseudomonadota; class Gammaproteobacteria; order Enterobacterales; family Enterobacteriaceae; genus Salmonella; species Salmonella sp. SG203. The sequence continues at coordinate 29,525 of NZ_SNMT01000017.1, read as the reverse complement.
GTTCGAAGGCCGGGATCGTCTGACTGGCGAGGTGAAATACACGGCGACCCGCGCCGATCTGGTGTTTGGTTCCAACTCCGTACTGCGCGCGCTGGCGGAAGTTTACGCGTGTAGCGATGCGCACGAGAAGTTTGTGAAGGACTTCGTCGCGGCATGGGTGAAAGTGATGAACCTGGACCGTTTCGATCTGCAATAATCTGACAGGTTAATTCGTCAGCGGCTGCTATTCGGTAGTCGCTGACGTTTTCCGCGTTTAATGCGAAAAATAACGAAAATGCCCCGTGACTTTCCAGTTAAATAATACATCTTCCTCCTGTGCTCCCGCGCCTATGTTATGCACAACCAGCGGCACCCCTTCAGGCGTGACGTTCAGGGACACCACGCCAATATGCGCAAGGCCGTTATCCAGCCGCCAGGAGACAATATCTCCCGGTTGATAATCGCTATATTTATCTGTCACCGGCAACGCTTTGTTTTGACGCTGGAACCAGGTTTCCAGATTCGGAACGCGGCGATGGTCGATATTGCTGTCCGGGCGTTTCAGCTTCCAGTTATTCGGGTAGGCAGAGAAATGCGCCTGCATGTCTTCATGTACCCGTTTCTGTAAATCAACCTGCTGACTGCGTAGCGCGCGGATGACGACATCTGCACATACTCCACGCTCCAGCGGAAGATCGCCATTCGGATAATCCAGACGAACATAGGCAGCATCATAAAATAGCGTCTTACCTATTTGTGTCCCGGCACTTTGGGCGATTGCAGCATTAGTTTGCGCCTGAACGGTTATTGGTCTGGTATCAGAGCGTGGCGAATGATGAGAGATATGGCTAATAAAAAAAGCAGCAAGAATACCGATAAGCGCCTGTGCGAATTTCATCTTCTTCGTCCGTGAAGTGTGTCAGTACGTCATTTGACTTTCCGCGGAGAGAATGGTGCGTGATAAAAAAGTCTATTTCAGGACAAAATGGACTGATTCCAGGCTATGGAATACCTGATGATGGCGCTTCGCTTACCCGGCCTGGATGATTGGATAACAAGGCCAGATAAGGTGCCTGTGTCGACATTCGGCAAATGAATTCTGTTGTGTCAGCAAGCTGAAATACTCCTGACTATCGTCAGGAGTATTGCTCAGACCTTATTCCCATTCCTGCAAGAAGCGTTGACCATACTGGTCGGCGACCAGCAGCGCGGCGTACACTTCATCCGGCGTTGCGCCGCCAGGCATGTTATGAATAGTTTCACCTTCTGCGCAGGAGGCTTCCGCGACGGTGCGCATCTTGGCCGGGATATCCTGTTTAATATCCAGTTGCGCCAGCGTAATCGGCAGGCCAACGGAATGGCACAGCGCCGCAACGGTTTCGATTTCTTCGACCGGCGCGTTTTCCAGCACCAGTTGCGTCAGCGTACCGAAAGCGACCTTCTCACCGTGATAATAGTGGTGCGCATCCGGAATCGCCGTTAAACCGTTATGAATCGCGTGCGCTGCGGCCAGACCGCCGCTTTCAAAACCGACCCCGCTCAGGTAGGTGTTGGCTTCGATGACGCGTTCCAGCGCTGGCGTGACGACGTGCTGTTCGGCGGCCAACATGGCTTTTTCGCCTTCTTCGATCAGCGTGTTATAGCATAGCTCCGCCAGCGCCAGCGCGGCCTGTGTACACTTGCCGCCCGCCATTGTGGTGGCGCCGCTGCGTGAGCAGGCGCGCGCTTCAAACCAAGTCGCCAGTGCATCGCCGATACCGGCTGCCAGCAGACGCGCCGGCGCGCCCGCCACTATCTGCGTATCGACAATAACCATATTCGGGTTATGCGGCAGCAGCAGATAACGGTCAAACTCACCGGCATCGGTATAAATAACCGAGAGTGCGCTGCACGGTGCGTCGGTAGAGGCGATGGTCGGCGCGATAGCGACCGGGACGTTCATAAAGTGCGCCAGCGCTTTGGCGGTATCCAGCGTTTTACCGCCGCCGATACCCAGTACGGCGCCACACTGACTTTTTTCGGCGACGGCGCGCAGCCTGTCGATCTCATTTTGCGAACATTCGCCGCCAAACGGGGCGATTTCTACTGACAAACCGGCATCCGTCAGGCTTTTGCGCAGCGTCTCTTCGGCAAATCCCAGCACGAATTTATCGCCCACAACCAGCCAGTTGTTCGCCATTGGTTTTAAATAATCGCCAAGACGCGCGATGACGTTTGCACCCTGAATATACTTACCTGGTGACTGAATAATGCGATCCATACATTTCTCTCCTACAGGTTCAGATTACCAAAAGCGTTTTTCCAGTCTTGCTCAAACTTCTCTATTGCCGACTCTACCGCAGGCGTATTGAGCATTTGTTGCGCTACATCTAAAGGAAGGGTAATCGCCTGGCAACCTGCCAGTAAGCAATCCAGCGCCTGCCGCGGCGTTTTAAAGCTGGCCGCCAGTACCATGCTGTCGGGCGCGTGATGTTCCAGTAGCGTTTGCAGCTCCTGAACCATACGAATGCCATCGCCGCCCTGCGCATCAACGCGGTTGACGTAGGGAGCGACATATTTTGCGCCCGCCAGCGCCGCCAGCAGGCCCTGCGATGCGCTGTAGACGGCGGTGCCCAGCGTCACGATGCCTTCTTTTTTCAGCAATTTAATCGCTGCAAGACCTTCGGCGGTCACCGGAATTTTAACCACAATGCCGGGGATGGCGTTATTCAGTCGTTTGGCTTCTTCCACCATCCCTTTCGCGTCGCGGCTCATGGTCTGCGCAAATAAAGTGCCTTCTTCGCCGATGGCGTTTTGCAGCCTGGGCAGCACATCCCAGATAGATTCTTTGCTGGCTGCCACAATGCTTGGATTGGTGGTGACGCCGGCAATCGGGAAAATGCGCGCCAGACGTTCAACTTCCGCCACGTTAGCGGTATCCAGATAGAGTTCCATAGTCTTTCCTTTACAGTTCAAGTTCATGTTGCAGCAGGCTGGCGATAGCGTCGGCGGAAGCGGCGTTAACCAGCGTGTTGCGGAATTCTTCGTGCATGATGCGGCGGGCCAGGCGCGAGAAAATACGCATATGCTGGTCGCCCGCGGCGTGTTTGTTAAGCGTCAGCATAATGATGAACTGCGCCTCGTCATCTCCCCAGCGTACCGGCGCGTTCAGGCGCGCCACGCTGATGGTGGACTGTTCGATATGTTCCGATTTGCTGTGCGGAATGGCAAAGCTAAAGCCCAGTCCGGTGGAGAATACCGCCTCGCGCGCCCATAGATCGGCTTCCAGTTTGCGCGGGTAGCGGCAGCGGCCCGCCAGCAGCAGATTGTCGGTCATGCCTTTAATCACCTCCTCTTTGCTGCGCCAGTCGCTATCAAGCGTTATGCATTGGGCGGTAACCAGCGGGGCATCCTGCTGCGACATGCGGAACTGCGCCAGCAGATGCTCCACCTCCAGCGAGGTGCGGCAGGCCATCGCCTGATTCAACAACTGGCGGCAGGCTCGGCTGTCGAGTTGTGCCATCCGCGCTTTGGCGGCGGGAATCGACGGCGCGCCCATGCTGATCTCGTCCAGCCCCAGACCTACCAGCAATGGCAGAACCGAACCTTTGGCCCCCAGTTCGCCGCACAGACCAATCCATTTGCCCTGACGATGTACCGCCTGCACCGCGAAATCCAACGCGCGCAGGAAGGCGGGATTCAGGCTGTTGTAGTGACGAGTGACTTTGGCGTTATCACGGTCTACCGCCAGCAGGTATTGTGTTAGATCGTTACTACCAATACTAAAGAAATCAATCTCTTCACAGCATTGATCGATGATGAACATCACCGACGGCACTTCCAGCATAATGCCGAGTGGGATCTTCTCATCGAACGGGATATGTTCATTACGCAGCTGCTGTTTGGCTTCCGCCAGCTTCTCTTTGACCCACAGAATCTCTTCCATAGAGGAGATCATCGGGATCATGATTTTCAGGTTGCCGTGGGCGGACACGCGGAGGATCGAGCGTAGCTGGGTGGTAAACAGAGAAGCGTACTCTTCATAAATACGGACGGCGCGATAGCCGAGGAATGGGTTGGCTTCGGCAGGAATATTCAGATAATCAACGGGCTTATCGCCGCCTATATCCATTGTGCGCACAATAATGCTGCGTCCCTTTGCGGACTCCAGAGCCTGGCAAAAAATATTGTACAGCTCGTTTTCGTCCGGCGCGCAGGCGCGGTCCATATACAGCATTTCTGTGCGGAACAGGCCAACCGCTTCCGCGCCGTTACTAAAGGCCGCTTGCGCCTCGACGGAGTGCGCGATGTTGGCGGCGACCTCCATGCGGATGCCGTCAGCGGTGCGCGCTTCCTGGGTCAGCCAGATGCGCTGCTGTTCGCGCAGGGCGTCTTGCACGCGGGCTTCCTGCTGATAGTAACGAGTGACAGGCTCGTCAGGCGCAACGACAATCGCCCCTGCGTTGCCGTCAATATAAACCGTCTGCTGACGCCACGGTGTTAAGGCCTCAATCTCCACGCCAACCAGGGTGGGAATGTTGAATGAGCGGGCGAGAATCACCGTGTGCGAAGTGGTGCCGCCGCTTTTTAACAGCAGACCTTTGAGAAAGGTTTTATCCAGTTCGAGGAACTGGCTTGGCGTCAACTCTTCCGCCATACAGATAGATGGCCGGGTCAACTGGCCCGGCGCCGGAAAGCGCCGCTCACCGTAAATGTGTTGCAGTAACTGGAAGCAAACGTCACGAACATCCAGCGCGCGTTCCTGTAAATAGCTGCTGCTGGCGCGAGCAAACTCATTGCAGAAATGGTTCGCGCTTTCCACGATTGCCTGCGCGCAGCTTAAACCGCGCAGAACGCCGTCCAGTAAATGCTGACGCAGTGAAGCGTCGCCTGCCAGCGAACGATGGGCTTCCAGAATCGCGCTGGCGGCACCGTCACTGTCGAGCTGACGAAACTCAATATGCTTTATCAACATCGCTAAGCCATTGTCCAGCGCGGCTTGTTCCGTCTCTGTGTCGTTGGCGGTCGGGAGTTCGCCGAGCGCATTGAGATCCAGGGAAGAGAGTGGCGTCAGTACGCCGCCCGCGCTGCCGCTACACACGCTACGGGCGCGGTAAATCTGCGGATTCAGCTGGGTCAACGACGCCGGAAGCGGCTCCAGTTCGCTGTTTTTAATCTCCGCCAGCGGCGCGTCGCAGAGTGGGAATTCATCGCGCAGCCATTGACTCAGACGCTGACAGGCAACCTGTTCATCGGCACCGGAAATCACCAGCTGACAGTGGTCGCCAGCCAGCGTGTCGGTGCCAATCAGCGCCAGCGCGCTTTTGGCGCTGCCTTTGCGATCGGTGCGCAGGTTGTGCCACTCAATTTGCGACGTGAAGGTATTACACAGCGTTTCTACGTGGCTTGCCGGGCGCGCATGTACGCCATTCGGCAGTTCACAGGTAAATTCCACAATCAGGGGCATTGCCTCTCTCCCATAACGATTCTCTCGCTACAGCATAAAAGGAGGTAGCCGGAATACGCCATGTGACAAATCTGTCAAAAGCTGGATAAATGTAATGTAGCGCAAAAAGTGCGAGTTGTCTCACAACTTAGCGTGGTAGCGCGGGTTTTACCTTTTTCAGAAGTTATGAAGCGGATCGCATTTTTATACTGATATTACAAAAATCCAGTAAATGGCCTTTTTATCCACTGTCTGCGCGGCAATGGATTGCCTATTGTTTTCCGCAGTAACTTTATGGACATGGGCTTTATCCAGCCCGGGAGCGACTTATGAAAGAGTTGGTACAGATCCTGAAAAATACCCGCCAGCACCTGATGACCGGTGTTTCGCATATGATCCCCTTTGTGGTGGCTGGCGGAATTTTGCTGGCAGTCTCCGTCATGCTATATGGCAAGGGCGCCGTACCCGATGCCGCCACCGATCCGAATCTTAAAAAACTGTTTGATATCGGTGTCGCCGGGCTGACGCTGATGGTGCCTTTCCTTGCCGCATACATCGGCTACTCCATTGCCGAACGCTCCGCGCTGGCTCCTTGCGCGATTGGTGCCTGGGTGGGTAACAGCTTCGGCGCGGGCTTTTTCGGGGCACTTATCGCCGGACTTATCGGCGGGATCGTGGTGCATTACTTGAAGAAAATCCCGGTGCATAAGGTGCTGCGTTCTGTGATGCCTATTTTTGTGATTCCCATCGTTGGCACTTTTATCACCGCGGGCATCATGATGTGGGGGCTGGGCGAACCGATCGGTGCGCTGACAAGCAGCCTGACCCAATGGCTGCAAGGGATGCAGCAGGGCAGCATCGTGCTGCTGGCGGTGATCATGGGGCTGATGCTGGCTTTTGATATGGGCGGCCCGGTTAACAAAGTCGCTTATGCGTTCATGCTGATTTGCGTGGCGCAGGGCGTATATACCGTGGTGGCTATCGCCGCGGTGAGCATCTGCGTACCGCCACTGGGACTGGGGCTGGCGACGCTGATTGGCCGCAAGAATTTTTCTGTTGAAGAGCGCGAAGCCGGTAAAGCCGCGCTGGTCATGGGCTGCGTGGGCGTAACGGAAGGGGCGATTCCTTTCGCCGCTGCCGATCCGCTGCGCGTGATCCCATCCATTATGGTGGGCTCCGCTTGCGGTGCGGTAATGGCCGCGCTGTTTGGCGCGCAGTGTTATGCCGGTTGGGGCGGTTTAATTGTTCTGCCAGTCGTGGAAGGCAAGCTGGGTTATGTCGCGGCAGTCGCCGTGGGCGCGGTGGTAACGGCAGTCTGCGTTAACGTGCTGAAAAGCCTGACGCGTAAGAATGTGTCGCAAGTTGACGAAAAAGAAGACGACCTGGATTTAGATTTTGAGATGAATTAAGCGAGGAATAAGCCATGACTAAAATTATTGCAGTAACCGCGTGTCCTTCTGGTGTTGCGCATACCTATATGGCGGCTGAAGCGCTGGAAAGCGCAGCCAAAGCGAAAGGTTGGGATGTAAAAGTGGAGACTCAGGGCTCGATTGGGCTGGAAAATGAACTGACGGCAGAGGATGTGGCGAGCGCCGATATGGTGATTTTGACTAAAGATATCGGCATCAAGTTCGAAGAGCGGTTTGCGGGTAAAACTATCGTTCGCGTCAATATCAGCGACGCGGTAAAACGCGCCGACGCCATTATGAACAAGATTGACGCCCATCTTTCGCAAACCGCGTAACGTTAAAATGCCCGATGGCGCAAGTTTATCGGGCCTGCTCACAGGCCCGATAAGAGATTTATGCCGCCATCCGGCGCTCGTGTCCACAGGAGCTCCTCATGACCCATCGTATTCAACGCCTCAAAGCCGCTCTGTTTCAGAATCACCGTGAAATTTCTCTGGAGCGCGCGCTGCTTTATACCGCCAGCCATCAGCAGACGGAGGGCGAACCGGTCATTTTGCGCCGCGCCAAAGCGACGGCGTATATCCTTGAACATGTTGAAATTTCGATTCGTGACGAGGAGCTGATTGCCGGAAACCGAACCGTTAAGCCGCGCGCGGGTATTATGTCGCCGGAAATGGACCCGTATTGGCTGCTTAACGAGCTGGATCGGTTCCCGACGCGTCCGCAGGACCGTTTTGATATCAGCGAAGAGGATAAGCGCCTCTATCGTGAGGTTCTATTCCCGTACTGGGAAAAACGGTCGATGAAAGATTTTATTAACGGGCAGATGACCGATGAGGTGAAAGCCGCCGTCAGCACCCAGATTTTTAGCATTAACCAGACGGATAAAGGGCAGGGGCATATCATTATTGATTATCCACGCTTGCTCAATAACGGGCTGGGTGAACTGGCGGCGCAGATGCGCGCGCGCTGCGAGCAACAGCCGGAAAACGACTTTTATCAGGCCGCGCTGTTGTTACTTGAGGCATCGCAACGCCACATCCTGCGTTATGCCGTACTGGCGGAACAGCAGGCGGAGCGCTGCCCGGACGCTCGTCGTCGTCAGGAACTGCTCACCATTGCCGCCAATTCGCGGCATAACGCGCAGCACAAACCACAGACGTTCTGGCAAGCATGTCAGCTGTTCTGGTACATGAACATTATTTTGCAGTACGAGTCCAACGCCAGTTCGCTGTCGCTCGGGCGCTTCGACCAGTACATGCTGCCGTTTTATCAGACTTCGCTCACTCAGGGCGACGATCCGGCGTTCCTGAAAGAGTTGCTCGAGTCGCTGTGGGTGAAATGCAACGATATCGTGCTGCTGCGTTCCACCAGTAGCGCGCGCTATTTTGCCGGTTTCCCGACGGGTTACACCGCGCTGCTGGGCGGATTGACGGAAAGCGGACGCAGCGCGGTAAACGTGCTCTCTTTTCTCTGCCTGGATGCCTACCAGAGCGTGCAGTTGCCGCAGCCGAATCTCGGCGTGCGCACTAACGCGCTGATTGATACGCCGTTCCTGCTCAAGACCGCCGAGACCATTCGCCTCGGTACCGGCATTCCACAGATTTTCAATGACGAAGTGGTGGTTCCCGCGTTCCTTAACCGTGGCGTGTCGTTGGAGGATGCGCGCGATTATGCGGTGGTGGGATGTGTTGAGCTGTCGATTCCGGGCAGAACCTACGGGCTGCATGACATCGCCATGTTTAATCTGCTGAAAGTGATGGAAATCAGCTTGTATGAAAATGAGGGCAACGACACTCTTACTTATGAGGCGTTGCTGGCGCATATTCGCGCCAAAATCAGTCACTACATTACACTAATGGTAGAAGGCAGCAATATTTGCGATATCGGTCATCGTGACTGGGCGCCGGTGCCGCTGCTCTCTTCGTTTATCAGCGACTGCCTGGAGAAAGGGCGAGACATCACCGACGGCGGCGCGCGCTATAACTTTTCGGGCGTACAGGGCATCGGTATCGCCAACCTGAGTGATTCCCTTCATGCGCTCAATGGGCTGGTATTCGATCAGCAGCGCCTGAGTTTTGATGCGCTGCTGTCGATCCTGAAAAACAACTTCGCCACGCCAGAAGGGGAAAAGATCCGCGCCAGGCTTATCAACCGCTTCGAAAAATATGGCAACGACATTGATAATGTCGATAACATCAGCGCCGAACTGCTGCGGTATTACTGCAAAGAGGTGGAAAAATACCAGAATCCGCGCGGCGGCCAGTTTACGCCGGGTTCATACACGGTTTCCGCGCATGTGCCGCTGGGAGCGGTGGTCGGCGCGACACCGGACGGGCGTTTTGCCGGAGAACAGCTGGCGGATGGCGGCCTGTCGCCGATGCTCGGACAGGATATGCAAGGGCCGACGGCGGTACTAAAATCAGTAAGTAAGTTGGATAACACGCTGCTGTCGAACGGTACGTTGCTGAACGTGAAGTTTACTCCTGCGACTCTGGAAGGAGAGGCGGGACTGCGCAAGCTGGCGGATTTCCTGCGCGCGTTTACCCAGCTCAAACTGCAGCACATCCAGTTTAATGTGGTGAATGCCGACACATTGCGCGAAGCGCAGCTACGGCCTCAGGATTTTGCGGGGCTGGTGGTGCGCGTGGCGGGCTACAGCGCCTTCTTTGTCGAGCTGTCGAAGGAGATTCAGGATGACATTATTCGCCGCACCGCGCATCAGTTGTGAGGTTGTGGGGGCGCGCGATGAGGAGACCGCGCGTATCTTCAATATCCAGCGCTATTCGCTGAATGACGGGCAGGGGATTCGTACGGTGGTCTTTTTTAAGGGCTGTCCGCATACCTGTCCGTGGTGCGCTAATCCGGAATCTATCTCGCCGCGCATTGAAACGGTGCGCCGGGAAAATAAATGCCTGCGTTGCACGCCGTGTCTGCGGGATGCCGACGAATGTCCTTCCGGCGCGTTTGAGCGTATTGGGCGTGATATTACGCTGGATGAACTGGAACGCGAAGTGCTGAAAGACGACATCTTCTTTCGTACTTCCGGCGGCGGGGTGACGCTTTCTGGCGGCGAAGTGCTGATGCAGGCGCCGTTCGCCACGCGCTTCTTACAGCGATTGCGGCGTTGGGGCGTTCCTTGTGCTATTGAAACGGCTGGCGATACGTCGGCCAGCCGTCTACTGCCGTTGGCAAGGGCGTGTGATGAGGTATTGTTTGATCTGAAAATTATGGATGCGGAGCGGGCGCGCGAGGTGATCAACATGAATCTGCCGCGCGTACTGGAGAATTTACGGTTACTGGTTAGCGAGGGAATCACGGTGATCCCTCGTTTGCCGTTGATTCCTGGCTTTACGCTTAACGCAGAGAATCTGCAGTGCGCGTTAACATTGTTGAGATCATTAGGAATAAAGCAGGTTCACCTGCTACCGTTTCATCAGTACGGCGAGCCGAAATACCGGCTGCTTGGAAAATCATGGATGATGAAAGATATTCCCGCGCCGTCGGTGCAAGAGATCGCTCTGTTTCGGGAGATGGCGGAGCAAGCAGGATTTCAGGTCACCACAGGAGGTTAATATGGCAGTACCTGTACGGCATCTGGTGGCAGTGACCGCCTGCGTGAGCGGTGTAGCGCATACCTATATGGCTGCTGAACGGCTGGAAAAACTTTGCCAGCAGGAGAAGTGGAGCATCAAGATTGAAACCCAGGGGGCACTCGGTACAGAGAACCGCTTAACGGAAGAGGATATCCGCCGTGCCGATGTCGTGTTGCTCATTACCGATATCGAGCTGGCGGGCGTGGAGCGATTTACCCGGAGTCGCTATGTCCAGTCGGGGATCAGCGCTTTTTTGCGGGAGCCACAGCGGGTAATGAGCGCTGTGCGTAAACTCCTTTCCGCGCCGCAACATACCCACCTTATCCTGGAGTAATCTGCTTTTCCGTTAGCTGGCTGTGATACTGGCGGCGATACTCCGACGGCGAGCGTTCCGTATTTTTGCGAAACAGGCGGCAGAAATAGTTACTGTCGACAAAGCCGCAGCGGTGCGCCACCTCTTTCACTTTCAGGTCATAACCCTTCAGCAACGTTTTGGCGTGTTCCAGTCGCGTATGGTTCAGGTATTCGTTAAAGCCGATGGCCCCCGTTTTCTGGAACAGGTGCGAGAGGTAATTTGGCGAGATATAAAACGCCTGTGCTACCGATTCACGCGTCAACGGCGCGGCGTAGCGTTCATCAATATACTCCCGAATGGCTTCAAAAAGCGCGCGGCTGCGGGAGGCGGTCTGGATTTGGCTGCCGAGCAGATCGCGGCAATGGCTTAGTAGGCTGGCGACAATCAATCTGGCCGTTTGCTGCTCTTGCGGCTGCATCTGCATCTCATTAAGCGTTTGTAACAGGAAAGAGCCGATACGCGGGCCACGGCGCGCAACGTGCTGTTTCGTGAGGTTTTGATGCTGCTGACCATCCCAGTGGACTACGCTGAAACCTAACTGCTGTTTGCCAAACAGAATGCTCAGGGTGGTGACGGGCGTTTGCCACTGCGGGATGTTCCAGCCGCCAGCCGGAACGTAGAGAACATCGCAAGGAATGAGCGGGGCGGTAATGCTCATGTCAGTAAGCTCGCCCTCCAGCACAATCTCCAGCCGCGGAAAATCCACCTGGTACGCCAGTTCCGGCGCTGGGCCGCTGGCGCTGGCAAAATAAATCTGGCGCAGCGGCAGCGGGCCGTTGATGAGACGGGAGAGAAGGTGGCTGACGTCGTGATACATGATAATCCCCTGCCGATCGCAAACAGAGGAAACAGTAACGTCGAAAACCGATGTCCTCAAGCGATTATTGCCGGATAGCGGCGCTTTGCGCCTTATCCGGACTACGGGAGAGAAGCACGCCAGGCCCGATAAGCGTTAGCGTTATCGGGCAACATACAGGCTATTGATTACCGACCTGATCGCCATACGGCAACGTATCATAATCAATCAGCGCGTTTTTCTTATACGGGTTGCCAATCCAGCGCGTGGTCTCTTTGAACTGCGGGTTGGTGATGGAACGCGTCGGGTCGTAGCCATCATAGGTCAGGCCCGCTAAGTCCGACCAGGTATGGATAAGCTCGGAACTGCTGTACTTACGATCGACATCCTGTGAGAAGTCGCGCGGATGCGCCGCCTGCCATTTCTCTGAGGTCCACAGCAGGAACGGCACCGTATACATATGACGGGTTGGCGAATCTTCGTTTCGTCCCTGCGTCTTATGCGGCGGCGTGTCATACACTTCTTCACCGTGATCGGAGAAGTAGAGCAGGAAACCGTTCGGATCGGTCGCTTTATAGTCCTTAATCAGGCTGGCGACAACATAGTCGTTATACAGATTCGCGTTGTCGTAATCGTTATACGACTCCAGTTCGTCGCTGCTTAATCCCGGCGGAACATGGTCGGTTTTACCATCAAACTTGCCCTGGTTTTCTGGATAGCGGAACTTGTATTTAATGTGCGTTCCCAGCAGATGCACAATAATGAATTTTTTCGGCGCCGGGTCGGCTAACACCGCTTTAAACGGCGCCAGCACGTTGCTGTCATATTCGCGCGCGCTTTGAGTGCGCTGCTGGTTCATATAGAACTGCTTATCAGTCTGCTTAGAGAACACGGTCAGCATGGTATTACGCGCCGTCATCGTCTGCTGGTTAGTGATCCAGAAGGTTTTATACCCGGCCTGTTTCATCATATTCATCAGCGATGGCTTCGTCAGATACCAGTCCGGGTTCTTTTCGTCCGCGAACGTTAGCGCCTGTTGCAGGATCTCAATGGTGTACGGTCGCGAAGTTACCACATTATTAAACACGGTCAGCCCGGGGTCGGTTTTATGCAGCGCGTCCAGTTCCGGCGTGGTTTCGCGCGGATAACCGTACAGACTCATACGGCCACGCTGGGTCGATTCGCCAATCACCAGTACCAGCGTGCGCGGCGCATCGCCGGAGTGGTCCTGGAAGTTAGCCAGCGGCGGCAGGGCATCGTTTTCATTCAGCAGTTTATTCAGCGAGGCGAGCTGTAAACGGTACTGATAGTAGCCAGTAATAAATTGCCACGGCGCGGCGGGCTCCATTCGTGACGCCAGGCTATCCAGCGTTTTCTCCATCGACTTATGCTTGATAAAGGTATTCATCGCGATGGGATGGAGGATCAGCCCGTACAGCAGGGCAAACGACACCAGATAGCGCCAGGGCGATGGAATATAAACCGGGCGCAGACGTGTCCACAGCAGAATCGCCGCTACCGTATAAGCCAGGGCGACAAGAACAATTTTCAGACTGAAATATTGGCTTAAATATTCGCTGGCTTCATTGGCGTTGGTTTCAAACATCACAAACAGCACGCTTTGCGAGAACTCCTGCCCGTAGATTACGTAATAGCTCAGCGCCGCCAGCGAGGCGGCCCAGAGTACGACGCCAATAACGGCAGCAATAACCCGGATGCGGCCTGGAAACAGAAAGACCGGGATCAGCCACAGTGAGCTGTACAGTAGCGAATCCCGCAGACCGTTTGTCCCACTGTATCCGGTGAGATAAATAATGGCCTGCAGGAGGGTGGAAAAGAACCAAAAGTAGAGCAGTGCCCAGCCCAGGGCTTTCCAGCTAAACGCGGGTTTAGTCTGGAGTAATGTGGATTGCATAATGAGAGCCTGTCTTTAATCGTAGCGCCAAACGTAACGCCTGAACCTTAAAAGAATCTGAAGCAAACCTGCTTTATGCCGCACGTTTTGCTAAGAAAGATTTACAAATGCATAAAATGCAGACAGGAATATATTGAAAAAATGACGAGGATGACAGCAGTATTTCATGCCGCCCCCACATAACTGCGTGAGAGCGGCTCTCTTTTTGCGTTAGCCGGTGTTGCGCATACCGGCGGCGACGCCCGCAATCGTGACCATCAACGCCTGTTCGACGCGAGGATCGGGTGATTTGCCCTGCTCTTCAGTCAGACGGGAACGATACAGCAACTCGGCCTGCAACACGTTTAATGGATCGGTATAAACGTTTCTTAACTGAATGGACTCCGCAATCCACGGTAAGTCGGCCATCAGGTGCGAATCGTTGGCAATCGCCAGCACCACTTTAATGTCTTCTTCCAGCAGGTCTCGTAGCTCTTTGCCCAGCGGCCATAGCGTTTTCGCCACCAGACGCTGATCGTAATAGTCGGCCAGCCACAGGTCGGCTTTCGAGAACACCATTTCCAGCATCCCAAGACGCGTGGAGAAGAACGGCCAGTCGCGGCACATGGCTTCCAGTTCGCTTTGTTTACCGTCTTCCACCACTTTTTGCAGCGCAGTACCCGCGCCCAGCCAGGCTGGCAGCATCAGGCGGTTTTGCGTCCAGGCGAAGATCCACGGAATCGCGCGCAGCGATTCGACGCCGCCAGTTGGACGACGTTTCGCCGGACGTGAGCCGAGCGGCAATTTGCCCAACTCTTGCTCCGGCGTCGCGGAGCGGAAGTACGGTACAAAGTCTTTATTTTCGCGCACGTAGCCGCGGTAGGTTTCACAGGAGATGACGGAAAGCTCATCCATAATATGACGCCAGCTGTCTTTCGGTTCCGGCGGCGGCAGCAGGTTTGCTTCCAGAATTGCGCTGGTGTAGAGCGAGAGGCTGCTGACGGTGACTTCCGGCAGGCCGTATTTGAAGCGGATCATCTCGCCCTGCTCGGTCACGCGCAGGCCGCCTTTCAGACTGCCTGGCGGTTGCGAAAGCAGCGCCGCGTGGGCTGGCGCGCCGCCACGGCCAATAGAACCGCCGCGGCCGTGGAAGAGGGTAAGCTCGATGCCGGCTTTTTCACAGGTTTTGATCAGGGCGTCCTGCGCCTGATACTGCGCCCATGACGCGGCCATGACGCCGGCGTCTTTCGCCGAGTCGGAGTAGCCGATCATGACCATCTGCTTACCCTGAATCAGTCCGCGATACCAGTCGATATTCAACAACTGGGTCATCACGTCGTCGGCATTGTTCAGGTCGTCGAGGGTTTCAAACAGCGGCGCGACCGGCATGGCAAAGCCGATACCTGCCTCTTTCAGCAGCAGATGCACAGCCAGCACATCAGACGGCGTTTTCGCCATTGAAATTACGTAGGCGGCGATCGATCCTTTTGGCGCTTCGGCAATAACCTTGCAGGTTTCAAGCACTTCGCGGGTATCGTTGCTCGGCTCCCAGTT
The DNA here is from genome assembly GCF_013350575.1 of Salmonella sp. SG203. Taxonomy (NCBI): domain Bacteria; kingdom Pseudomonadati; phylum Pseudomonadota; class Gammaproteobacteria; order Enterobacterales; family Enterobacteriaceae; genus Salmonella; species Salmonella sp. SG203. The sequence continues at coordinate 14,517 of NZ_SNMT01000017.1, read as the reverse complement.
ACGCGGCAGCAGCGGACGTTTGGAGTTCAGCTCGCGGATCAGGAAGGCCTGCTTGTCGGCTTCCGACCAGCTTTCGTAGTCGCCAATACCGAGGTAGCGGGTAATTTCGCCCAGCGCTTCGGTATGGCGGGTGCTCTCCTGACGGATATCAATACGCACCAGCGGTACGCCGAAACACTTCACGCGGCGGAGCGTGTCGAGTAACTCGCCGTTGGCGATAATGCCCATGCCGCAGGCCTGTAACGACTGGTAGCAGGCGTACAGAGGTTCCCAGAGCTGCTCGTTTTGCGTCAGCAGGCCAGCCGGTTTGGGCAGCTTCTCGCCTTTCAGACGCGCTTCCAGCCAGGACTGGGTCGCCATCAGACGGGCGCGCAATTTTTTCATCAGGTAGCGATACGGCTCAGACGCGCCTTCTTCGCCCACTAACGCCAGCAGCTCCGGCGTGGCGTCGACCATCGACAGTTCTGATACCAGAACATGAATGTCTTTCAGGAACAGATCGGTGGCTTTCCAGCGGCTTAACAAGAGCACGTGGCGGGTGATATCCGCCGTCACGTTCGGGTTGCCGTCACGGTCGCCGCCCATCCAGGAGGTAAAACGTACCGGCACAAAATCCACCGGCAATTTGTAGCCGAGATTTTCTTCCAGCTGTTCGTTCAGTTCACGCAGATAGTTAGGTACGCCCTGCCACAGGCTGTTCTCAACCACGGCGAAGCCCCATTTGGCTTCATCCACCGGGCTTGGACGCTGCTTGCGGATCTCATCCGTATGCCAGGATTGGGCAATCAACTGGCGCAGGCGACGCATCACCTGGTGGCGTTCGTAGTCGGCGATATCGGTATTATCAAGCTGTTTCAGACAGTTGTTGATTTCACCCATTTTGTGAATAAGCGTACGGCGGGTAATTTCTGTCGGATGGGCGGTTAGCACCAACTCCAGCGACAGCGACTCTACCGCTTTTTTGATGGTTGCGTCGTTGAGGTCCGGTTGGTTTTTCAGTTTGCGCAGAGTGCGGGCAATCACTTCCGGGTTGCTGGCGGCTTCGCCTTTTGGCGAAATGCTGTGGTATTGCTCGGCAGTATTGGCCAGGTTCAGGAACTGACTAAACGCGCGCGCAACTGGCAGCAGCTCGTCATTAGACAAATTTTGTAGCGTGGTGAGCAGCTCCTGGCGATTAGCTTCATTGCCGGCGCGTGAAGATTTGGATAGCTTACGGATTGTTTCTACGCGATCAAGAATGTGTTCTCCCAGCGCATCCTTGATGGTTTCTCCCAGCACCTTGCCGAGCATACTGACATTACTACGCAACGCGGAATATTGTTCGTTCATATGACCCCAGACACCCCATCTTTAATGTAATTGCCCTGTCTCTTTCACGCCACAGCGGCAGTGGCTGCGCTCGCCCGTATGCCAGTTCTGCGGAATGGGCTCGTTTGCCGCCTTGCTGTGACGTGAAATTTTTCGGACTTTGCTTTTTAGCCGTCTTTTATAAAGCCACGTAAAACCCGTGGCGTCAATTACTGCGAAATCGGTTCAGCAAACGAAAAAATGGCGGTAATTTATTAAAGTTAATTCGCATCGTGCCAAATAAGAAATGCTTATGAACATGTGGCGTAGAGATGCCGGATGGCGCTGCGCTTATCCGGCCTACAAGACGGGGGAGGCCCGGTAAACATCGCGTCACCGGGCAATATGCATTAATGCCAGCAAAAATGGTGTACTACCTGGGTAATCAATTCCCGGGTTGGCTTAATAAAACGCGTTTCGAGATATTCATCCGGCTGATGCGCCTGATTAATTGAGCCCGGACCAAGCACCAGCGTTGGGCATAATGTCTGCATAAACGGCGCTTCAGTACAGTAGTTCACCACGTCGGTTTTTGTTCCCAACAGTTTTTCTACTACTTCAACCAGTTGGTGGTCCGGTGGACACTCGTAACCTGGAATCGGCGGATGTAATTCCGCCACCGTCAGGCGGCCCGGCCAGCGTTCGCTTACCGGGGCCAGCGCGTCGTTAAGCAGTCCATTAAGGTCGTTTAACGTCATGCCCGGCAGTGGACGAATATCCATATGCAATTCGCAGCAGGCGCAGATACGGTTTGAGGCATCGCCGCCGTGGATATGGCCCAGATTCAGCGTTGGATACGGAACGGTAAACGCCTCGTAGTGATACCGCGCTTTCAGCGAGTCACGCAGTTGCATGATATGGCCAATCGCATCGTGCATCAGTTCAATGGCGTTAACCCCACGCGCCGGGTCGCTGGAATGACCGGACTGCCCCAGGACGCGAACGACATTAGAGATATGCCCTTTGTGCGCGCGTATCGGTTGCAACGACGTCGGTTCGCCAATGATCGCGCAGTCCGGACGTAATGCCGTGGTTTCGGAAAAATAACGCGCCCCCGCCATGCTGGTCTCTTCATCGGCGGTCGCCAGAATGTAGAGCGGCTTTTTCAACTTTGTGACGTCAACGTCACGTAGCGCGTCCAGAATAAAAGCGAAGAAGCCTTTCATATCCGCAGTGCCCAGACCATAGAGCTTATTGTCGTGCTCGGTCAGCGTGAACGGGTCGCGCGTCCAGCGTCCGTCATCAAAGGGAACCGTGTCGGTATGGCCGGTCAGCAGCAAACCGCCCGCGCCATGTCCGGTGCTGGCGAGCATATTAAATTTGTTTCGCGTTCCTGGAACCGGTTGAACCTCTACGTTGAAACCAAGATCGCTGAACCAGCCTGCAAGCAAAGTGATTAAAGACGCATTACTTTGATCCAGGGATTCTTCGGTTGCGCTTATCGACGGTGTGGCAATCAAAGCGCGGTAAATCTCGATAAATGGCGGTAAAACGTTTTTCATTGTTGACACACCTCAGGTCATGATAGTATCAATATTCATGCATTAATTATGAATAAAAATACATTAACGTTGAGCATAAAGGAACCCGATGTTGAATACGCTGATTGTAGGCGCTAGCGGTTATGCGGGCGCAGAGCTTGTAAGCTACGTAAATCGCCACCCACATATGACCATAACCGCTTTGACCGTCTCAGCGCAAAGCAATGATGCAGGAAAGTTAATTTCTGATTTACATCCGCAGTTAAAAGGGATTGTCGACCTGCCATTGCAACCGATGTCGGATGTACGTGACTTTAGCGCAGATGTTGATGTGGTGTTCCTGGCGACAGCGCATGAAGTGAGCCACGATCTGGCGCCGCAATTTTTACAGGCCGGATGCGTCGTATTCGATCTTTCCGGCGCGTTTCGGGTAAACGGTCGCGCCTTCTATGAAAAGTATTACGGATTTACTCATCAGTATCCTGAGCTGCTGGAGCAGGCGGTGTACGGTCTGGCGGAGTGGAATGCCGATAAACTGAACACGGCGAATCTGATTGCGGTTCCTGGTTGCTATCCAACCGCAGCGCAGTTGTCGCTAAAACCGCTGATTGACGGCGGGCTTCTGGATCTGACGCAGTGGCCGGTAATTAATGCCACCAGCGGGGTGAGCGGCGCGGGGCGCAAAGCGGCAATTTCGAACAGTTTCTGTGAAGTGAGTCTGCAACCGTATGGCGTGTTTACGCATCGTCATCAGCCGGAAATCGCCGTCCATCTGGGCGCGGAGGTCATCTTCACCCCGCATCTGGGGAATTTTCCGCGCGGGATTCTGGAAACCATTACCTGCCGCCTGAAAGCGGGAGTAACCCATGCGCAGGTCGCCGACGTGTTGCAAAAAGCCTATGGCGACAAACCGCTGGTGCGCCTGTATGACAAAGGCGTTCCGGCGTTAAAGAATGTCGTCGGGCTGCCGTTCTGCGATATTGGTTTTGCCGTCCAGGGCGAACATCTGATTGTGGTGGCAGCCGAAGACAACTTGTTGAAAGGCGCAGCGGCGCAGGCGGTGCAGTGCGCTAATATTCGTTTTGGCTTCGCTGAAACGCAGTCTCTTATTTAAGGGTGAAATGATGAATCCATTAATTATCAAGCTGGGTGGCGTATTACTGGATAGCGAAGAGGCTCTGGAACGTCTTTTTACCGCGTTGGTCAACTATCGTGAGTCCCATCAGCGTCCGTTGGTGATTGTTCACGGCGGCGGTTGCGTGGTGGATGAGCTGATGAAAGGGCTTAATTTGCCAGTGAAAAAGAAAGACGGCCTGCGCGTGACGCCTGCCGATCAGATTGGCATCATTACCGGCGCGCTGGCGGGAACCGCTAACAAAACTCTGCTGGCCTGGGCGAAGAAACACCATATCGCCTCTGTTGGTCTGTTTCTGGGCGATGGCGACAGCGTAAACGTGACTCAACTCGATGAAGCGTTAGGCCACGTCGGGCTGGCGCAGCCGGGGTCGCCGAAGCTGATTAACATGCTGCTGGAAAACGGCTTTCTGCCGGTGGTCAGCTCCATTGGCGTAACAGACGACGGTCAACTGATGAACGTCAACGCCGATCAGGCGGCAACCGCGCTGGCGGCGACGCTGGGGGCCGATCTGATCCTGCTTTCCGACGTGAGCGGTATTCTGGACGGCAAAGGCCAGCGTATCGCCGAAATGACGGCGTCCAAAGCCGAGCAGCTTATCGACCAGGGCATTATTACCGACGGGATGATTGTGAAAGTGAATGCGGCTCTCGATGCTGCGCGGGCGCTGGGTCGCCCGGTGGATATCGCTTCCTGGCGTCATGCGGAGCAACTGCCGGCGCTGTTTAACGGTACGCCGATTGGCACGCGTATTCTGGCTTAACTATTTGTTCGCCCGATGGCGGCTGCGCCTTATCGGTCCTGCGTGAACAGAAATTGTAGGCCGGATAAGCGTAGCGCCATCCGGCAGTGAAATTCGAAGAATTTAAGGAAGTCTATTATGGCACTTTGGGGTGGGCGTTTTACACAGGCGGCAGACCAGCGGTTTAAACAATTCAATGATTCGTTGCGCTTCGATTACCGTCTGGCGGAGCAGGATATTGTCGGTTCTGTGGCCTGGTCCAAAGCATTGGTCACGGTAGGCGTACTGACTGCCGATGAGCAACGACAGTTGGAAGAAGCGCTGAACGTGCTGCTGGAAGAGGTTCGCGCGAATCCGCAGCAAATCCTGCAAAGCGATGCGGAAGATATCCATAGCTGGGTGGAAGGTAAGCTCATCGACAAAGTGGGTCAGTTGGGTAAAAAGCTGCACACCGGACGCAGCCGTAACGATCAGGTGGCGACGGACCTGAAACTGTGGTGCAAAGAGATGGTGAGGGAACTGCTTACCGCTAACCGCCAGCTACAGAGCGCGCTGGTGGAAACCGCGCAGGCGAACCAGGACGCGGTAATGCCGGGATATACCCATCTGCAACGCGCGCAGCCAGTGACTTTCGCCCACTGGTGTCTCGCGTATGTCGAAATGCTGGCGCGCGATGAAAGCCGCCTGCAGGACACGCTTAAACGTCTGGACGTGAGCCCGCTAGGCTGCGGCGCGTTGGCGGGCACGGCCTATGAGATTGACCGTGAACAATTGGCAGGCTGGCTGGGCTTTACGTCTGCGACCCGCAACAGCCTGGACAGCGTGTCCGATCGTGACCACGTACTGGAACTGCTTTCTGATGCGGCTATCGGCATGGTGCATCTGTCACGCTTCGCGGAAGATCTGATTTTCTTTAATTCTGGCGAAGCGGGCTTTGTAGAGCTTTCTGACCGCGTGACTTCCGGTTCATCGTTAATGCCGCAGAAGAAAAACCCGGACGCGCTGGAGCTGATTCGCGGTAAGTGCGGTCGCGTACAAGGGGCGCTAACCGGTATGATGATGACCTTAAAAGGTCTGCCGCTGGCGTATAACAAAGATATGCAGGAAGACAAAGAAGGGCTGTTCGATGCGCTCGATACCTGGCTTGACTGCCTGCATATGGCGGCGTTGGTGCTGGACGGTATTCAGGTGAAACGCCCACGTTGTCAGGACGCGGCGCAACAGGGGTATGCCAACGCCACGGAGCTGGCGGATTACCTGGTCGCGAAAGGCGTGCCGTTCCGCGAAGCGCACCATATTGTCGGCGAAGCGGTGGTAGAGGCTATTCGCCAGGGTAAGCCGCTGGAAGCGTTGCCGCTGGCCGATTTACAGAAATTCAGCCGCGTGATTGGCGACGATGTGTATCCGATATTGTCTTTGCAGTCGTGTCTGGATAAACGGGCGGCAAAAGGCGGCGTTTCTCCGCAGCAGGTGGCGCAGGCCATCAACGATGCGAAGGCGCGCCTCGCGTTGTAAGCCTTATAAGCGTAGCGCTATCAGGTAATACTGCCTGGCCGAGCATCAGCGACGCCGGGCTTTTTTACGCAAAAAAAAAGCGGACCAGAGGTCCGCAAAAGTTCACGTTGGCTTTAGTTATTTCGGGTTCGAGAGATACCCTCTGAACGGGCGGTGTCTTCAAGGGTTAAACGAGAAACCGCTCCGTTCTGTGATGTATTATTAATCAGAAAGGTTGATAGGGATAATCGTTCGTTGCTATGCTACCTATCGCCATGAACTATCGTGGCGACGGAGGATGAATAATGAATATTCGTGATCTTGAATATCTGGTGGCGTTAGCCGAACATCGCCATTTCCGGCGAGCGGCGGACTCCTGTCACGTCAGCCAGCCAACCCTTAGTGGGCAAATACGTAAGCTGGAAGATGAGCTGGGCGTTATGCTGCTGGAGCGTACGAGCCGTAAAGTGCTGTTTACCCAGGCGGGCTTACTGCTGGTGGATCAGGCGCGTACCGTACTGCGTGAGGTCAAGGTGCTCAAGGAGATGGCAAGCCAACAAGGCGAGACGATGTCCGGCCCGCTGCATATTGGTTTAATCCCAACAATTGGTCCCTATTTGCTGCCGCTTATCATTCCAATGTTGCACCAGACTTTCCCGAAGCTGGAAATGTATCTGCATGAGGCGCAAACGCATCAGTTGTTAGCGCAACTCGATAGCGGCAAGCTTGACTGCGCTATTCTGGCGCTGGTGAAAGAGAGCGAGGCGTTTATCGAAGTGCCGCTGTTTGATGAACCGATGATGCTGGCTATTTATGAGGATCATCCGTGGGCGAATCGCGATCGCGTGCCGATGTCCGACCTGGCGGGCGAGAAATTACTGATGCTGGAAGATGGTCACTGTCTGCGCGATCAGGCGATGGGGTTCTGTTTTGAAGCGGGAGCGGATGAAGATACCCATTTCCGGGCGACCAGTCTGGAAACGCTGCGCAACATGGTGGCGGCGGGCAGTGGTATTACACTACTCCCCGCGCTGGCCGTACCGCAGGAGCGTAAGCGCGACGGCGTGGTTTATCTGCCATGCATTAAGCCGGAGCCGCGTCGTACCGTGGGGCTGGTTTATCGCCCGGGATCGCCGCTGCGTAGCCGTTATGAGCAACTGGCAGAGGCCATCCGTGGCGCAATGGATGGCCATTTCGACAAGGCGTTAAAACAGGCGGTTTAAGCCGTTCAACGCCGCAACCCGATAAGCTTCCGCCATGGTTGGGTAGTTAAAGGTGGTGTTAACGAAGTATTCGATGGTGTTACCGCCACCTTTCTGCTCCATGATCGCCTGGCCGATATGAATAATTTCGGCGGCGCGTTCGCCAAAGCAGTGAATCCCCAGAATTTCTTTGGTTTCGCGGTGGAAGAGAATTTTTAGCGTGCCGACGTTCATGCCGACGATTTGCGCTCGCGCCAGATGCTTAAATTGCGCGCGGCCCACTTCGTAAGGCACTTTCATTGCCGTTAACTGCTGCTCGGTTTTGCCGACAGAACTGATTTCCGGAATGGTATAAATCCCGGTGGGGATATCTTCGATGAGATGCGCGGTCGCTTCGCCTTTCACCAGCGCCTGCGCTGCAATACGCCCCTGATCGTAGGCGGCGGAGGCCAGACTGGGATAGCCAATCACGTCGCCCACCGCATAGACGTGCGGCAGGGCGGTCTGGTACATACTGTTGACTTTGAGCTGTCCACGGCTGTCTGTTTCCAGACCAATATTCTCCAGCGCCAGCGAATCGGTGTTACCGGTACGGCCATTAGCATAGAGCAGGCAGTCAGCCTTCAGTTTTTTGCCGGATTTCAGGTGCATGATGACGCCATCATCGCAGCCTTCGATTTTCTCATACTCTTCATTGTGGCGAATAACCACGCCGCTATTCCAGAAATGGTAAGAGAGAGAGTCGGACATCTCCTGATCGAGAAAGGCCAGCAGGCGATCGCGGGTGTTGATCAGATCCACTTTCACATCCATACCGCGGAAGATGGACGCATATTCGCAGCCGATAACGCCAGCGCCGTAAATAATAACGTGGCGCGGTTCATGGTGGAGACTCAGGATTGAGTCGCTGTCATAAATGCGCGGATGCGAGAAATCCACATCACTGGGATGGTAAGGACGCGAACCACAGGCAATAACAAATTTTTCTGCCGTCAGGGTTTCAACCGTGCCGTCATGGCATTCCAGCGCCAGGGTATGTTCGTCAATAAAATGGGCGTTGCCCTGCAATATTTCACAGTGGTTACGCTCATAAAACCCCTGACGCATACGCGTTTGTTGATTAATCACGTTATCGGCATGATTAAGGATGTCGGCGAAAGAAGAACGAAGGAGACGGGAGTGGTCGCTATAGAGCGGGTTTTGATTAAATTCAATAATGCGGCTGACGGCGTGGCGAAGGGCTTTGGATGGGATGGTGCCCCAGTGGGTACATCCGCCGCCAACGTTATGATAACGCTCAATCACCGCGACGCGTGCTCCTTGCTTAACCAGACCCATTGCAGCGCCTTCACCGCCGGGGCCTGACCCTATGACGACTGCATCATAATCCCAGGAATGTGGCATGGTATTACTCACCTGTTTTTATACATAAAATAAACACGATGATAACATTTGCCCAGCTTTAACCCAATTATCGTTGTGCTTTTTTGCGAAGCCGGAGCACAAACTGTCTGTAAACAATCATTCACAATCCAGTGTGAACCCGTTACTTTTATTCTCTGGTATAGTGCCGAATAAGGCATATGGAAGGATTCAGACATTGTGATGGGTGTTAGAGCGCAACAAAAAGAAAAAACCCGGCGTTCGCTGGTGGAAGCCGCATTCAGCCAACTGAGCGCTGAGCGGAGTTTTGCCAGCCTGAGTTTGCGTGAGGTGGCGCGTGAAGCGGGCATTGCGCCAACGTCGTTTTACCGTCATTTTCGCGATGTCGATGAACTCGGTCTGACGATGGTGGATGAAAGCGGTCTGATGCTGCGTCAGTTGATGCGTCAGGCGCGACAGCGCATCGCGAAAGGCGGCAGCGTCATTCGCACGTCGGTCTCCACATTTATGGAGTTTATCGGCAACAACCCCAACGCCTTCCGTCTGTTGTTGCGCGAGCGTTCCGGCACTTCAGCGGCGTTTCGTGCCGCCGTCGCGCGGGAGATTCAGCATTTTATTGCGGAACTTGCCGACTATCTGGAACTCGAAAACCATATGCCGCGCGCGTTTACTGAAGCCCAGGCCGAAGCGATGGTGACTATTGTCTTTAGCGCGGGCGCAGAGGCGTTGGACATCGGCGCTGAACAGCGTCGGCAATTAGAAGAGCGGCTGGTATTGCAACTGCGCATGATTGCGAAAGGGGCGTATTACTGGTATCGCCGTGAGCAAGAGAAAATAGCACATCATTCCGAATAACGTGAAGGACGAGTAATGAAACAGTCAGGTCAAGATAAAGGTACGCTGTTGCTGGCGCTCATCGCTGGCTTATCGATTAACGGCACATTCGCGGCGCTGTTTAGCGCTATTGTGCCGTTCTCCGTATTCCCGGTTATCTCGCTGGTGCTGACGGTATATTGCCTGCATCAGCGCTACCAAAATCGTACTATGCCGGTAGGTTTGCCGGGGTTGGCCGCCGCTTGTTTCATTCTTGGCGTTTTACTGTATAGCACCGTCGTGCGTGCAGAATATCCGGATATTGGCTCTAATTTCTTCCCGGCGGTGCTGTCGGTGATTCTGGTATTCTGGATTGGCTTTAAACTGCGTAACCGCAAGGAGGACACCGCGGAATAGTGTGCGAATGCCGGATGGCGGTATAACCGGCCATCCGACGTACATTTTACCTTGCGGTGAGTAATACCCCGCATTCCATATGATGTGTATACGGGAACTGATCGAATAGCGCCAGGCGAGACACCGTGTGCGTCTGGCTTAACGTTTCCAGGTTTTTGCACAACGTTTCCGGATTGCAGGAAATGTACAGAATACGTGGATAAGCCTGCACCATTTTTTCCGTTTCGCTGTCCAGACCGCTGCGCGGCGGATCGACAAAAATGGTTTCGCACTGATAGCCCTTCAGGTCGATCCCCTGCAGGCGGTTAAACTCACGAACGCCATTCATCGCCTGGGTAAACTCTTCCGCCGCCATGCGAATAATTTGCACATTATCAATATGATTAGCGGCAATATTGTACTGTGCGGCAGCGACGGACGGTTTGGCGATTTCGGTTGCCAGCACGCGGTTAAAATTGCGCGCCAGCGCTAAAGAAAAATTGCCGTTGCCGCAATACAACTCAAGCAGATCGCCTTTTGAGTCTTTCGTCACCTCCAGCGCCCACTCTAACATCTGAATATTCATGGCGGCGTTTGGCTGCGTAAAGCTGTTTTCGACCTGGCGGTAGATCATCTCTTTACCTGCCACAGGCAGACGCTCATCAATATAATCCTGATCCAATTCGATTTTAGTTTTAGTGGCCCGGCCAATCAGGTGTACGTTCAGACCTTGCGCGCGTAAAGCATCGCGTAACGCAGTGGCGGCTTCACGCCACTCTTCGTCCAGCTTCTTATGGTACAGCAACGACACTACCGCCTGGTTGCTCAAGGTCGTGAGATAATCGATCTGGAACAGCTTATGCCGCAGTGCATGATTATCGCGCACGCCGGCAATCATCGCCTTCATTAAGGTATTAATCAGTTGGCTGGCCGCCGGGAAGGTGTCAACGCGAATCCGGCTTTTGGTCTGCTGATCAAACATAATGTGGTACAGGTCATCGCCGTCATGCCACAGGCGAAATTCCGCACGCATACGATAGTGACTGACCGGCGAGCGAAATACTTCCGGAACCAGGTCAGAAAACGGCGCCATCATACTCTGCAAGCGCGCCACTTTTTCGGCTAGCTGCGCCTCATACTGTTCTGTCGGAAGATGTTCGGGGGTCATATCGCATCCTGAATAATAAAAGTACGCGGGGATTGTAGGGATTGCTCAGTGGATGTCCAGCTATTGATGATTTCTGATTTGTGATGCGCGGTCTGGACAGGGTGTTGTGACAGACGGTAGCATCCGTGGGCCGGTCCTGTGAGTTAATAGGGAATCCAGTGAAAATCTGGAGCTGACGCGCAGCGGTAAGGAAAGGTGAGATGAGAGCGTAAGCAGACACTGCCTCCGGCGGGAAGTCATCATTTCTGCTATCCAGCCAACGGATAACCCTCCAAGCCCGAAGACCTGCCGGCTAACGTCGCATCTGGTTTTTCATCATCGCGTACTATCGATGAAGCCTGCGGCATCCTTCTTATATTGTGGATGCTTTACAATGATTAAAAAAGCTACGCTGCTGACGGCGTTCTCCGTCACGGCCTTTTCCGCTTGGGCGCAGGACACTAGCCCGGATACCCTGGTTGTCACCGCCAACCGTTTTCAGCAGCCGCGCAGCGCGGTTCTGGCGCCCGTTACCATCGTGACGCGTCAGGATATTGAACGCTGGCAATCGACCTCCGTAAATGATGTTCTGCGCCGTTTGCCTGGCGTCGATATTGCGCAGAGCGGCGGCGCCGGACAAAACTCCTCCATTTTCATTCGCGGCACCAACTCCAGCCATGTACTGGTATTGATTGACGGCGTGCGTCTGAATTTAGCAGGCGTGAGCGGGTCCGCCGATCTCAGCCAGTTCCCGGTGTCGCTGGTACAGCGCATTGAATATATTCGCGGTCCGCGCTCCGCTATTTATGGTTCCGATGCTATCGGCGGCGTAGTGAATATCATTACGACGCGCGATAACCCAGGCACAGAATTAACCGCTGGATGGGGAAGCAATAGCTACCAGAATTACGACATCTCGACGCAACAGCAACTTGGCGAAAACACGCGGGCGACGTTGATCGGCGATTACGAATACACCAAAGGGTTTGACGTGGTAGCGAAAGGCGGTACCGGGATGCAGGCGCAGCCTGACCGGGACGGCTTTTTGAGTAAAACGCTTTATGGCGCGTTAGAGCATACCTTTTCTGATCGCTGGAGCGGATTCGTGCGTGGTTATGGCTACGATAACCGTACCGATTACGACGCCTATTACTCGCCGGGCTCGCCGCTGATTGATACACGCAAACTTTATAGCCAAAGCTGGGACGCCGGGCTGCGCTTTAATGGCGAACGTATTCAGTCTCAGCTGGTTTCAAGCTATAGCCACAGTAAAGATTACAACTATGATCCGCACTATGGCCGGTATGATACCTCCGCCACGCTGGATGAGATGAAACAGTACAATGTTCAATGGACCAACAGTGTGGTCGTGGGGCACGGTAATGTTGGGGCGGGCGTAGACTGGCAGAAACAGACTACCACGCCAGGTACCGGCTATGTGCCCGAGGGATATGACCAGCGTAATACCGGGGTTTACCTGACAGGATTACAACAGTTGGGTGACTTCACTCTGGAAGCGGCGGCGCGCAGTGATGACAACTCCCAGTTTGGTCGTCATGGTACATGGCAAACCAGCGCGGGATGGGAGTTTATAGAAGGTTATCGCTTTATTGCCTCCTACGGAACCTCCTACAAAGCGCCTAATTTGGGCCAACTGTATGGTTATTACGGTAATCCGAACCTGAATCCTGAAAAGAGTAAACAGTGGGAAGGCGCATTTGAAGGGCTAACCGCTGGCGTCAGCTGGCGTATTTCAGGTTATCGTAACGATATTAATGACATGATCGATTATGACGATCATCTGCAAAAATATTACAACGAAGGTAAGGCGCGCATTAAAGGTATTGAGGCGACGGCGAATTTCGATACCGGACCGTTAACGCATACGGTCAGTTACGATTACGTTGATGCGCGTAATGCGATTACCGATACGCCATTACTGCGGCGTTCCAAACAGATGGCAAAATATCAACTTGACTGGGACGTTTACGATTTTGACTGGGGGGTGACATATCAATACCTTGGTTCCCGCTATGATTCGGATTACTCCGCTTACCCATACCGGACAGTAAAAATGGGCGGCGTCAGTTTATGGGATCTTACGGTTGCATATCCGGTCACCTCACATCTGACAGTTCGTGGTAAAATAGCCAACCTGTTCGACAAAGATTACGAGACAGTTTATGGCTACCAAACTGCAGGACGAGAATACACCTTGTCTGGCAGCTACACCTTCTGAACCACGTCCCACCGTGCTGGTATTTGATTCCGGCGTCGGTGGATTGTCGGTCTATGATGAGATTCGGCGGCTCCTGCCGGATCTCCACTATATATATGCTTTCGATAACGTGGCTTTCCCCTACGGGGAAAAGAGTGAAACGTTTATCGTTGAGCGCGTTGTCGAGATTGTGACTGCGGTACAGCAGCGCTATCCCCTTTCACTGGCGGTGATTGCCTGTAATACCGCCAGTACGGTCTCACTTCCCGCATTACGTGAAAAGTTTGCCTTCCCGGTGGTGGGCGTTGTGCCTGCGATTAAACCAGCGGCGCGGCTTACCGCCAATGGCGTCGTCGGGCTACTGGCGACGAGAGCCACGGTCAAACGTCCTTATACTCACGAGCTGATTGCGCGCTTCGCTAATGAATGTCAGATAGCGATGTTGGGGTCGGCAGAACTGGTGGAACTGGCGGAAGCGAAATTACATGGCGACTCGGTCTCGCTGGAAGAGCTGCGCCGCATATTACGCCCATGGCTACGAATGCCGGAGCCGCCTGACACGGTCGTTCTGGGGTGTACGCATTTCCCTCTATTACGGGACGAGCTTTTGCAAGTCCTGCCCGAAGGGACGCGGTTAGTGGATTCCGGCGCGGCGATAGCGCGTCGTACAGCCTGGCTGTTGGAACATGAAGCGCCGGATGCGAAATCAACCGATGCCAATATTGCTTATTGCATGGCAATGACGCCAGGAGCTGAACAATTATTACCCGTTTTACAGCGTTATGGCTTTGAAACGCTCGAAAAACTGCCGGTTTAATGGCGTTTTGGGTAAATACCAGGCACTTGAGAAATTATTTTAAATTTCCTCTTGTCAGGCAGAAATAACTCCCTATAATGCGCCACCACTGACACGGAACAACGGCATACAGGCCGCCGGGTCAGCGGGGTTCAGACCAGAACCTCACGGAGAAAAGCGAAAATAAACGCTTGACTCTGAAGCGGGAAAGCGTAATATGCACACCCCGCGCCGCTGAGAAAAAGCGAAGCGGCACTGCTCTTTAACAATTTATCAGACAATCTGTGTGGGCACTCGAAGATACGGATTCTTGACGTCGCAAGACGAAAAATGAATACCAAGTCTCAAGAGTGAACACGTAAT